>CAZNSK010000002.1:0-138633 GCA_964575505.1 uncultured Phaeodactylibacter sp. | reverse complement strand
AGCCCGTTCGGGATTTTAACCCTATAAGTAGTACGCATGCATGGCACACAAAAAAAGTGCACCGGGCACCGGGCCCGGACGCACTTTAGGAAGCGCTTTTACAGCTTTTATTCATCTATCAGCACCACGAAGCGAGGGTCCAGCGGGTCGAGCTGTGCCCTCAGCGCATCGAAAAAGCCCCGCCCGTATTTCAGGTAATACATCATGAAGTTATCGTACCGCTCCTGCAGCCCGTTGTTGGGGAAGAGCTTATCTTTGAGTTTCCGCATCTGATTGACCGCAGTATCGTGGCGTTGCTTTTCTGCCCGCATCAATTTACCCTCGAGTTGCGATAAGCTGTTGAGCTGCCGGGCGCCTTCTGCTGCTGCGGCTTTTCGAAGGGTGGGGTCGACTTCTTCTGCTTTTGCTTCTACCTTTTTGAACAAATTGGCAAGGGCGCTCTTTTCCGCCGAAAGGCTGATTTCATTTTCCGTATTTGCTTTGATATACGCCTTGATAAGGGCTTCCACATCCCCGAAGAGGTCTTCCACCTCCAAGCCGAGCTTCGCCAATCGTTTTTTTGTGCCCTTGTCCACAAAAAGGACCGAGTTGCGGCGGATGAGCATCGGGAAGTTGACCCCGAAAGCTTCAAACTGCTTTTTCCGCTCAAGCCAGTAGGCGATTTCTCCCCCGCCGCCAATGTAGGCGAGGTTGGGCAAAATCGCTTCTTGGTAAATGGGGCGCATGACGACATTCGGGCTGAATCGCTCCGGAGCCTTCTCAATCTCGGCCTGCAGTTCCGGCCGCCTCCAGCTGATATTCTGGTTGAGTACCTGGAAGTTGCCCCCTTCCTGCACAATTCTTTCCCGAAAGCCTTCCCCGAGGTAGAAGAAGTTGATTTCCCGTGGGAAAGCTTGTTCTGAAAAGCCCAGGGCCTCCAGCTCTTTTACGGCTTCGTCGACTAGTGGTTTGGAGGTTTGGTCAAAGATTTCCTTTTCAATATAGGGTTTGAATAAAGCTTTGAGCTTGGGGTGGCTGGGATCCAGGATCACGAGCCCGTAAGCTCCCAAGAGCCGGTGGGCCAAATCATAGGCGACGGCCCCGTAATTCGCTTTGCCCGCTGCGGCGGCATCGAGCAGTTGGCTAAGTTCCTGGCCGGCAGGGGAGTCGCCAAGGATTTCTTTGACCTGGCTCAGGGCATCTGCCAACCCGTCCAGGCTCAGCGCTCCGACCGGCCCGGAGGCTTCCCGTTCCCAAACTACAGGTTTGCCGAAAAGCTGTAGGTGGTTGATTTCCTCAAAGTCATGGTCTTCTCCACCGGATATAAAGATGGGCACAAATTGGTAGCCGGGGAATTCCGATTGAAGTTGGTCGGCTAAATTGAGGGTAGAGATAATCTTGTAGATATAGTAAAGCGGGCCGGTAAATAAGCTGGGTTGATGGGCCGTCGTTACGGTAAAGGTCCGTTCATCAGCCAGTGCCTCAATGCGCTGTTGTGTGAGCGCGCTGAGCGTTTTGCCTTCGTATTGTTCCCGCAGCACCTCGACGAGCACTTTTCTGGGCGCTTCGCCCAATTGTTTATCCCGGAGTACTTGCTGGAAAGCCTCCAGGGTGGCTGGATATTTATAGAAGGGCTTCAGCCGCTCGTCTCCGGTGGTGTACGCCAAGTCCCGGTCAGACACTTGCGGAATCTTGTCAAATGGGTACAGTAAGCGGGTAAAGGAAGGCGTTGGTTTACTCATTGGCGATTTTTGATGTTTGGTTTTGGTTATATAGTTAGGAAAAGCATAATAGAATCCAATAGTTGAGCCAGCGTCTGCCTTTTTGCAATACCTGGAAATAAGCGCCCCTTTATTGGAGATCGGCCGACAATTTATATTTTTGGCATACTTCTCCAATTCACTACAATATTATACCAAACCAACATGAGCCAATACATACTAGCCCTGGATCAGGGGACGACCAGCTCCAGAGCGATTCTGTTCGACCAAAACGGCACCATAACCGCTACTGAGCAACAAGAGTTCACCCAAATTTACCCCCGCGCCGGGTGGGTGGAGCACGACCCTAACGAAATATGGAATACCCAGCTCAAAGTCGCCCAGGCCGTGCTTCGGAAGAACGGCGTTTCGGCCAAAGCAGTTGCAGGCATCGGCATCACCAATCAGCGGGAAACCGCCCTCGTTTGGGACCGCAATACCGGCGAGCCCATTCACAACGCCATCGTATGGCAAGACCGCCGGACCGCTAAGATTTGCGATCAGCTGAAGGATGACGGCCACGAACCATATATCCGGGAAAATACCGGCTTGCTGGCAGACGCTTATTTCTCCGGCACTAAAGTCAAGTGGATTTTGGATGCGGTAGAAGGGGCAAGAGCAAAGGCAAAAGCCGGGGAGTTGTGTTTCGGTACAGTAGATAGCTGGCTCATCTGGAAGCTCAGCGGCGGCAAGGCACACGTAACAGATCATACTAATGCATCCCGTACCCTGCTGTACAATATCAAAGACCTCCGTTGGGATGCCCATATGCTGGAGGTGCTGGGCGTGCCTGCTTCCATGCTGCCTGAGGTCAGGTCTTCCAGCGAAGTCTACGCTTCGTCTCAAGCTTACCTCTTCGGCCATCCCATTCCGATTGCAGGTATAGCCGGAGACCAGCAGGCTGCGCTTTTCGGGCAGGCTTGCACCAAACCTGGCATGGGCAAAAACACTTACGGCACCGGCTGCTTCATGCTGATGAATACCGGGAAAGAAATGGTCCGCTCTGAGCACGGCCTGGTCACAACGGTCGCCTGCGGGCTGGATGGATTGCCAATGTACGCCCTGGAGGGCAGCGTGTTTATCGCGGGTGCGGCTATTCAGTGGCTGAGGGACGGGCTTAAGATTATTGACGAGTCTCCGGATTCAGAATTTTACTCCATGAAGGTGCCGGATACGGACGGCGTATACGTCGTCCCTGCTTTTGCCGGACTGGGAGCGCCCTACTGGGATATGTACGCCCGGGGGGCGATCTTCGGCCTGACAAGAGGCACCGGGAAAGCGCATATCATCCGGGCTACGCTGGAATCCCTGGCTTATCAGACCAAGGATGTTCTGGACGCGATGGAGAAAGATGCAGGAGTCCCCCTGCGTTCTCTTCGGGTGGATGGCGGGGCGAGCGCCAACAATTTGCTTATGCAATTCCAGTCTGATATGCTCAATGTGCAGGTAGAGCGGCCAAAAATCATCGAAACTACCGCCCTGGGGGCTGCCTACCTGGCCGGCTTGGCCACAGGGTTCTGGCAACCGGAAGAGCTGGATGAAAAGTGGCAATTGGATATTGCCTTCCAGCCCCAGATGGAGGAGTCGGAACGCAAAAGCCGGTACGCTGGCTGGCAAAAAGCCGTCAAGCGCAGCATGGCCTGGGAAAAGGAGGGCCAATAACGAATCAACCCATGCCAATCAAGTACATTCTTCCCGAACAAGCTCTACAACAAATGCCAGAAGCGCCCCTGCTGGATGTGCGCACGCCTGCTGAGTACAAGGAAGCGCACATTCCGGGCGCCTACAATTTACCTTTGTTCTCCGATGCAGAACGCGCCGAAATCGGCACCCTCTACAAGCAGGTGAGCCCGGATGAGGCCTTCCTGAAGGGGCTGGAAATCGTAGGCCCGAAGATGCGCTGGCTGGTCGAGGAAGCCCGGGCGCTGGCCCCCGGGCAACGGGTGCAGCTCCACTGTTGGCGGGGTGGGCAGCGCAGCAGCAGCGTAGGGTGGTTGCTGAGCAGCAGCGGGTTTCAGGTAGAGGTCATCCAAGGCGGGTATAAAGCCTACCGGGCCTGGGTACAGCAGCGCCTCTCTAACCTGGATGCCCGCTTGATCATCCTCGGCGGGCCTACCGGAGCTGGAAAAACTGACATTTTGGAGGCGCTCCGAAATGCCGGCGAGCAGGTCATTGATTTGGAAGGGCTGGCCCACCATAAAGGGTCAACCTTTGGTGCCCTGGGGCAGGAGGAACAGCCAACGGTGCGCCAATTTGAGAACGACTTATGGCATGCCTTGCAAGCCCTGGACCACGAGCGCCGCATTTGGCTGGAGAATGAAAGCCGGGCCATCGGGCGGGTCTATATCCCGGAAGGTTTCTGGGCATCTATGGTGGCGGCCCCCCTTATTGATTTGCAAGTGCCGCTGGAAGAGCGCCTGGACCGCCTGGTAGCCGATTATGCAAAGTTTTCGGACCGGGCGCTAAGCGAAGCTTTTCTCCGCATCCGGAAGCGGCTGGGCGGGCAGCGCCTCCAAGCCGCCCTGGCAGCGGTGGAAAGCGGCAACTACCGGGAGGCCGCCCGGTTCGCGCTGGCTTACTATGATAAAGCTTACCGGTACTACACTTTTGAGAAAAACGATAGAAAGTCGGCGCTCCCCTTCGTTTCCGCAAACTCAAGCCCAGCCAAAACCGCAGAGGCCCTTATTGCGTTCGCTAACGAAAACAACCTTTAGCATGGAATACAAACTTACAGAGTATAGCCACGGGGCGGGCTGTGGTTGCAAGATTGCGCCGAGCGTCCTGGATGAAATCCTTAAAGACACTGGTGAGCACACCCCCTTTCCTGCTTTGCTGGTCGGCAATGACAAAAGAGATGATGCAGCGGTCTTCGACTTGGGGGACGACACAGCAGTGGTCAGCACCACGGATTTTTTTATGCCCATCGTAGATGATCCGGAGGACTTCGGTCGGATCGCCGCGGTCAATGCCATAAGCGATATTTACGCTATGGGCGGAACGCCGTTGGTCGCCATCGCTATCCTGGGGTGGCCCGTAGATAAACTGCCGCCCTCGGTGGCTAATCAAGTCGTTGAAGGCGGCCGGGCCGCTTGTGCCGAAGCCGGCATCCCCTTGGCGGGCGGGCACAGCATTGACAGCCCTGAGCCTATTTTTGGGCTGGCCGTCACGGGGCGGGTCAAGCGGGCGCACCTCAAGCAAAACGGCGGCGCCAAAGTCGGGGATTTGCTATTCCTGACCAAACCGCTTGGTGTTGGCATACTGAGCACCGCCCAGAAGAAGAAAAAACTCAAGCCGGAACACCAGACGATGGCGCGCGACCGTATGGTGCAGCTCAACCGGGTGGGGGAAGTATTCGGGGCTTTGCCCTACGTGCATGCTATGACCGATGTGACGGGCTTCGGGCTGTTGGGCCATTTGTCCGAACTCTGCGAAGCCAGCGGGCTGAGCGCCGAAGTCCGTTCTGCAGATGTGCCCCTCATCGACAAGGCTATTCTACAGTACTACCTTGAAGCGAAGTGCATCCCGGGTGGCACTCACCGGAATTGGAGCAGCTACGGCCATAAAATCGGGCCTTTGCCAGAGCAGCAGCGCTACTTGCTATGTGACCCGCAGACCAGCGGCGGGCTGCTGGTAGCTGTAGACCCGGAACAGGTTGTTGCTTTTCAGGGCGTAGCCGCCGGGGAAGGGCTCAATTTGCAACCATTAGGGCACTTGAAGCCTTTGGCAGATCGATACGTAGAGGTAGTGGCTTAGGCTGGAGCACGCAGGTACTGCAGCATCAGCTTTGCCGTTTTCTCAGAAGCGCCTCCCTTGCCGGTACGGGCTTTAAGCGCCTCGTAGTCCTGCAAGACTTGTTGTCGCTTGGGGGGCGAAAGCAGGGCCCGCAGCTCTTCGGTTACCCGCTGTGGGTTGCAGTCTTTCTGTATCAGTTCGGTTACAATTTCCCGGTCCATGATCAGGTTGACCAAGGAGATGTAGTTGACATTGACAACCTGGCGGGCGATGTAGTAGGAGAGGGGGCTGCCTTTATAGCATACCACCTGCGGGACTTCGAACAGGGCGGTTTCCAGAGTGGCAGTTCCAGAGGTTACCAATGCAGCTTCGGCCAGTTGCAGGACGGCGTAGGTTTGGTTTTCGATAAGGCGGACGCGTCTGGCATCAGCCTGCTCTAATGCCGCCGATTTCAAAATAGATTCGTAGAAAGCACGTTCCTGGGAAGGCGCGCCGGCAATAACAAATTGGTGCTCGGGGAAAGCTGGGACAACCGATAGCATGACCTCCAGCAAGCGTTCGATCTCCTGTTTGCGGCTTCCTGGCAGCAAAGCAACGATGGGGGCCTCGGATAACCGGTGCCGGGTGCGAAAGGCATCAGGGGATTCAAAGGTTTCGATAACATCCAGCAGGGGGTGGCCCACAAAGTCGACCGGGTATTCGTAGCGGGCGTAGAAACCCGCCTCGAACGGCAGGATGACAAACATCCGCTCAACGCTGGCTTTAATACCATGCACACGGCTGCTGTGCCAGGCCCAGATTTGGGGGGAGATGTAATAAAAAACCTTAAGCCCTTGCTGCTTGGCCCATTTGGCAATCCGCAGGTTGAAGCCCGGATAGTCGATCAAAATCAGCACATCCGGCTCGTAGGTCAGAATGTCGCGCTTGCAAAACCGGATATTACCGAGGATGGTCCGCAGATTCGTTACCACTTCCCAAAAACCCATAAAGGCCAGGTCGCGGTAGTGCTTCACCAGCCGCCCGCCCGCTTGCTCCATCAAATCACCGCCCCAAATACGGAATTCTGCAGTTGGGTCTTCTCGTTGGAGCGCCTTCATCAGGTTGCTGCCATGCAGATCGCCGGAGGCTTCGCCCGCTATGATATAGTACTTCATGAAAGGATGTATTGCCCAAAGTAAATCACCCAGGCTGCCACTAGCAGGACCGTTGCCAGGACGATCCCGCGCATAGACTGCGTCGCCCGCCGCCTCATAAAGGCATTAAGGGGCAGCAGGTTGAGGCAAATGGCGATAACCGCTGAGGTGCGCTCCCGGAAATAGGGCGAAAAGCCCCGTTCGCTCACCAGGTCACTGCTTTCCAGCTGAGCGTAGCCAAAGTAGATCAGGACAAAACCGGTAGCCGGCAGGAGCAGCCCGATGGCTAAGCCAACCAGCAGAGCATTCTTTTGAAACATAATCAGAGGTTTTCCAGGGTCTTGAGCGTCTTCAGGGCCCGGTAATTGGTTAAATCATGCATGGAGGGCACAACCGCAATGTAATCGTGCTCCAGCGCCCATATATCGGTGTCATCTGCTGTGTCGTCATTAGAGAAACGGCCAGTGAGCCAGTAATATTTTTGTCCCCTTGGGTCCTCGGCTTCAGTAAATTCTTCAATCCAACGGGCATCAGCCTGCCGGCACACCCGCAATCCGTTAATCTTCGACCGGGGTATCGCAGGTATATTGACGTTGAGCAGGCTGCCTTCCTCCAGGCCATGCTCCAATACCCACTCTGCCAGAATCTTGACGTAAGGCTTGCAGGGCTCGAAGTCCGCTTCATGGGAGTAGTCCAAGAGCGAAAGCCCGATAGAGGGGATGCCTTCCAAAGAAGCCTCCATAGCCGCCGAAAGGGTGCCTGAATAAATGATATTGATAGAGGCATTAGAGCCGTGGTTGATCCCCGAAAGGCACAAGTCGGGCTGCCGGTCCTTTAGCACGACATGCTTGGCGAGCTTGACGCAATCCACCGGGGTGCCGGAGCATTCGTAGGCCTCGATGTCTTCGAAAACCTGACGGTTGGGGTGGAGGCGGATGGGGGAGCTGATGGTAATGGCGTGGCCCATGCCCGACTGTGGGGCATCGGGCGCAACGACGACCACATCGCCAATGGATTTAGCTACTTCAACTAAATTCCGGATACCAGGCGCGGTAATGCCGTCGTCGTTGGTAACTAAAATCAAGGGTCGTTTCATATTGTTGATTTTACGGGGGGAGCCCCCAGGTGAGTGGCCAAAAATACACTAAATGGCCATAAATAAAAAAGGGTTTAAACTTAGGTTGCCCGCAAATGTTAGTTTTCGTATCCGCAAGTATAAATTCTAATCCGCAAATGGCAACAATTGGAAAGAAAGGCGTTTTATTGGTTAACCTTGGCACTCCGGACGATCCCTCCCGGGGCGCCGTATACCGCTACCTCAAACAGTTTTTGCTCGACCCCAGGGTGATCGACTACCCCTGGCTGCCCCGCAATCTGCTGGTGCGTGGGATTATTGCTCCTTTCCGCAGCGGCAGCTCTTCCAAGCTCTATAAGATGCTATGGACGGAAGAGGGCTCGCCCCTTAAGTACTATGGCGAACGGGTTAGGGATGGCGTTCAGGAATTGCTGGGCGAAGATTACGTGGTGGAACTGGCGATGCGTTACCAAAACCCATCTATTGGCTACGCTCTTCAGCGCCTGGAGGAAGCCCTCGTCTCTGAAATCGTCGTTGTGCCTATGTTCCCACAGTATGCTTCAGCTACCACCGGATCAGTCCACGAAGCGGTAATGCAGGAACTCTCCGGCCGGCAGATCGTGCCCAATGTGAAGATGATCAACTCCTACCACGACCGGCCCAGCATGATTAATATTTTTGCGGATAACGCCCGGCAGTTTGACCTCAGCAGCTACGACCATATCATATTCAGCTACCATGGCTTGCCGCAGCGGCAACTCCGCAAAGGCGACCCCACCGGGCAGCACTGCACCAAGCAGGAAAATTGCTGCCAGCATTTTTCTGCGGTCAACCAGTTTTGCTATTCCGCCCAGTGCCATGCAACGACACGGGCCATCGTAGCCCAACTTGGCCTGAAGCCTGAACAGTACACCACCGCTTTCCAAAGCCGGCTGGGGCCAGAAGCCTGGGCACAACCCTATACCATCAAGGTGATAGAAGAACAGGCCGAAAAGGGCGCCAAGCGGTTGCTGGTCTTTAGCCCGGCTTTTGTTGCCGACTGCCTGGAGACGATCATCGAAATTGGCACCGAATACCAAGAGGAGTTCGAGGAGATGGGCGGAGAAAAAGTCGATCTGGTCCCCAGCCTGAACGACGACCCGCGCTGGATCAAAACGGTGGCGGATCTCGTGCTTGAACAAGCCGGCAGTACAGCTGAGCGGGCTGCCGCTAAAACAGCTGCTTCGGCTTAATTTTGTGCAGAGTGGTCTTGCAATCTGAAGCTGGATGAGTATCTTCGCGCAAAAATAGTCCGTGAAAGAAGACCAAATTACGCATCATTTGCTCATGGTGCGCCCCGCCAATTTTGGGTACAATCATGAGACCGCTGAGAATAATGCTTTTCAGAGCGAAAACCCGGACCTTACCCCCGGGCAGGTGCAGGCTGAGGCTGTGCGTGAATTTGACGAATTTGTGAGCCGCCTGCGCAAAGCGGGCGTCAATGTCCACGTAGCGGATGATACCGCGAACCCTCTAAAACCGGATGCTATCTTCCCGAACAACTGGGTGACTTTTCATCAGGATGGCACAGTGGCCACTTATCCCATGCATGCCCCTACCCGCCGGCACGAACGGCGAGAAGAAATCCTGGATAGCCTGGCCAATCGTTTTATGGTACACCAACGTATCCGTTTTGAGGATACCGAGATTGAGCAGCGCTTTCTGGAGGGGACCGGGAGCCTGATCCTGGACCGCCCCAACCGTATAGCCTATGCTTGCCTGAGCCCCCGCACCGATGCGCAGTTGCTCAACCGGTTTTGCGAAGCAATGGGCTACGAGCCAATGGCCTTTACCGCCGTCGATCCCGAGGGCCAACCTGTTTACCATACCAATGTGATGATGGCGCTGGGGCTTGATTTTGTAGTGATCTGCCTGGAGGCTGTCCCGGATCAACGAGAGCGGGAACAGCTTTTGAGCCATTTTGAAGCAACCCATAAAGCCGTTATCGAAATCACAATGCAGCAAATGCTTGCCTTTGCTGGCAATATGCTGCAGGTGCGGAATCAAGAAGGCGAGCCCTACCTTGTCATGTCAGAACAGGCTCATAAATCGCTCCGGCCCGAGCAGATCCGGCAGCTCGAAGCGCATACTAAAGTTCTGCACAGCCCTTTGTATACAATAGAGCAGCACGGCGGTGGGAGCGCACGCTGTATGATGGCTGAAATCTTCCTCAAAGAAAAATAGCCATCGGCCGGAACAGCACCGTTAAGCCTGTGCCTTGGGCGTATTAAAGCTCATCGGCGGGAAGGGCGGCTGATTAGATTCATCGATAGGCCCGAACTGAGACTCGAACTTCTGAATGTTGTCCTGCAACGCTTTGAGCATCCGCTTGGCATGCTGAGGCGTTAAGATGACTCTTGATTTGACCTTTGCTTTCGGCACATTAGGGACGAGGCGCACAAAGTCGAGAATAAATTCGGAGTTGGAGTGCGAAATAATGGCCAGGTTAGAGTAAACCCCTTCGGCTACGTCTTCCGGCAATTCTATATTGAGCTTATTCTGGGGCGCTTTCTTTTGATCGGACATGTCTGGGAACTATTTTTCGGTTCTGATTTTTTTGATGGCGGCAATATCGCAATTAATCCTTACCTCGCAAAACATGGAGCCGTACCTCAAGAGGCCCGAAGGAGGATATGAAGTGGAAACCCTCAAGGGCGCTCCTCATCTGTTTACCCTGCAAATGCGCAAACCAGGCTAAGGTCAGCCGCCGGAGAAATGAAAGCTTCTCCGGCGGCTTTTGCTTTTACTGTATCAGCATTTTCTTAACAATAAATCCGTCTTTATTCTGAAAACGAAGCAAGTACACTCCAGCCGGCAAACCTTCAATGGGTAATTGAAAGGCCTGCTGGCCGGAGTATACGGCCACAGGCTGCTGCCGGACGAGCTTGCCGACCGGGTTGAGCAGCTGGAGCTGGCCCGAAGCCGGTGCTGCCGCAGTGATGTCTACCGTTACTGCGGCATTGAGCCCCTGCAGGGCAGGTTGAGGGTACAAATGAATGGATTCCAATGCTTCAGGGCGTTGGCTGCTGCTCACAGCACTGGTGGTGAAGCTACCCGATTCCGACATCGGGGCGCAAAAATGGTAGGCATTGTAAGCCGTCACCCGCCAGTAATAATTACGCTCCATAACTAAGTCTGTTAGGGTGAATTGAGGTTCCGTCACCACAAATTCTTCCCGGAAGCCAAAAGTGGGGAAGGGGCTGACCTGCAGCACATACACTGTTGCGTGTTCTACAGGCTCCCAGGAAAGGGAGACCTCGTCGAAGGGCACGGTGGCGCCTTCCGCTGGAGTGAGCAGGGTGGCGGCAGCATCCGGCAGCGCGGGCAGAGGGGGCTCCTCCGAGATCCAGTCGGCGTGTTCGTCAAACAAGTCCGCGCGCATGGCTGCAATTTGTTCCGTGGTGAACCGGGCCTGGCAGGCATCATCGGAATACCCCATGATCAGCGAACCATCGGAGCGGAAGGTATCTCCGTTAGGATCAGTTTGCTGAGTGGAGCTTTGCCCGTCGGAATTACAGAACCAGCGTTGAGCAATGTAATCCGGTGAGGTGTCGCAGAAGCCATCCGCTGCTACCTGGCAATTGCTGCCATCCACCAATTCTACTATAGCGGTATCGATGATGACCGTATCCTGAATCAGGGTATCCTGGAAAAAAGTGTAATCGTAAGTGACCTGCGCTGGGGCCGGGACCCCAAAGTCGTGGTTTACCGACCCATCGTGGCTGATTCCGCCTTCCCATCCGAGGAAAGGGTGGGGGAGGCTCAATGCATGGCCAATTTCGTGAGCCCAAGTATTATCATCGGGCCCGGAGCAGCCTTTGCGCATGGCAATGCCAGCGTAAGGCAGGTTATACCCGCAATTGCCGGCCGGGTTACTGACAAAGTAAATATTGAGAGTGCCAGCCACATTGTTTTCAAACATCATAGCGGCCCCTTCGAGCACCGTTTCGTGGCTGTACCAGTCGGAATTATTCAGGTAGTTCAGTTCGCCGGCGATGAAAAATTGCAGATTTGCTTCGGAAAAGCTTTCGTTGAGCTTGCAGAAAGCATCTTTGAGGCGGGATACAGTGTAGTAGCCTTCCCCGTCGTTGTTGCCTACAATGTGAATGGTAAGCGGCACGTAGATAGTGGTATCATTGCCGCGGCGGTAGGCCTGGGGGTTGCGTTGGTAGTCTTTCAGCCAATCCGATTTGCCGGCGGGCGTGCCGCAAGGGTGGGGCCAACTGCCGGCCTGAGCTGATGAGCCGGACGGGAGCAGGAAAAGGAAGCCCGCAAGTAAGGGTAATAGTATTTTCATGATGCTTGGTTTTAGTCCAAAATAATAAATTGTGGCTGAATTAATTCAGGCTCACCTTTATGACGGCTTTACCTCGGCTGCCCCGGAGTTCGAGGAAGTACAGGCCGGCTGGCAGGCCTGAGGTCGGCAGCGACCAGGTGTTACGGCCTGGCACCCCCGCCACGGTACGGGCCCGCAATATCTGCCCATTGGCAGTATATATCCTCATTTGGACAGGCCCGGCGGCCGGCAAGGTTGCCCGGACAGATAGTGGAGCCCCGGCGTTTTGCGGGTTGGGGAAAGCCGCAAGGGAAAACTCAGGCGCAGCATTCGATCCGGTGCTTACAAAATTGCCTACCGAAAAGAGCGAGGCCCCACTGTAGCTAGTACAGGCATCGTAGCGCCCCAGGGGCCTGACCCGCCAAACGTAGGTGCGGTCAGCGTCCAGTGCGGTAAGGGTGAGGCTGTTTGAAAACGTAGTCAAGTTCTGGTAGCTCACAGTGGAGCCACTGAAGGGGATATACAGCTCCACGTCAACGATGTAGCCAAAGGCGCCCGGGACTGCTGCCCAGGAGAGCGGTACGCTGCTTGTGGAAGTAAAATAGGCGCCAGAGTCCGGCAGCATCGTTTGGGCATCCACGGTATTGGGCAGGGTGACGGGCTCAAAATCGGTACCGAGCAGTTCAGGCCGTTGCCCAACAAGGTTGGCGCGCATCGCGTCGATTTGCTCCTGGGAAAACCGGTCCATGCAGGGGTCATTGGCGTAGCTCATAAACAGAGAGCCATCGGAGCGGAAGGTAGAGTCTGCCGGGTCTTGCTGCAGCACCCCGCTTGTCCCGTCGCCGTTGCAAGACCAGCGGTAGCTCAGATAGTCCGGTGGCGTATCACAGAAGCGGTCCCCGGCTTCGGCGCAATTGCTGCCATCTAAGCGTTCTACTTGCCGGCCATTCACTACATCGGGCGTTGGGTCGAATGGCACGTAGTCCGTACCCTCCCAACCGGAAAAGGTATGAGGCAAGGAGAGGAAATGCCCGATTTCGTGCGACCAGGTATGGCTATTGGGGCCACTGCAGCCTTTGGACATGGCTACGGCATCTCCGCTGAAGGAAAAATACCCGCAAGCCCCGCCCGGGTCTTGCACAAAGTAGCAGTTGATGGTCCCCGGTACGTTATTGGACTGCATCATTTGGAACCCTTCTGAAAAGCTGTGCTCGTAGTAGGTTGAATTGGCAAGGTAGCGGATGGGCCCTTTGATGTAGAATTGCAGGTCTGCTGGCAAGAAATCATTGTTGACCACGCAAAGGGCATCTGCCAGCTGCTCGCCCGGAAAAAAGCCCTTCCCTTCGTCATCGCCAACAAGGTGGATGGTAAGCGGGATATAAAGGAGCTCACCGCTTCTTTTGGGGAAAGCAGAGGGGGCACGCTGATAGCTGCGCAGCCACTCGCTTTCCAGATCGGGCGTGGCGCAGAATTGGCCAGGAGCTTGGGCGGAAGCTGGTGTGTAAAGCCCTGCAATCATAAGGACGGTGAAGAAATGATGGTAAACTTTTGACATAAAATTTGAGCTGTTGAAAATAAAACCATAATGCCCGATGAGCCGCTTGGTTCATCGGGCATTATTCAGTGACCATTGATTGTCATCTTGCCGTCAAGCCTACAGCAGCGAAGGCCTACTGAGTAATCACTAACCGCTTGAACTGACGACCCTCACGGCTAGTAATACCTACCAGGTACACACCGGGCGCAAGGCTGGCGTTGGAAAGCTCAAATTGGTTGGCTCCTTGCTGAATATTGACCTGGCCCAGCCCTTGCAGCTCTTGCCCGGAAAGGGTATGCAGGCTGATCTGCGCTTCGAAGGGCTGCTTGGCCTGCAAGCTTACCATAATATCAGCGCCTCCGGAAGCGGGATTAGGGGAAACGTTGAAAACGTCCAGCAAGTCCAGCTCGTTAGTGGCCACTGTGCTTCCGGTGGTGAACGCAGCTGCATCCGTAGAGGAAGTACAGGTCCGGTAGGCGCTGAAAGGGCGGACGCGCCAGAAGTAGTTGGTATTTTCTTCCAGATTGCCGACTACTTTGGAGGTGCCATAGACTACTTCATTGTAAACGGTCAGGGCGGAGGAAAAGGAAGGCAGGCGGGAAATCTGCAGCAGATAAGCCTGAGCGCCAGGCACTTCCTCCCAGCTCAGGTTTACGGCATTATAGCCCTCCACAATTTCACTGTTGATTGGGTAAATGAGCTCCGGAGCTTCAGTGATTTCCTCAAGGACAGGGATATGGTTAGAACGCACATAATTGCGCCGGTTTGACGCCAAGTCGGCCTGCATGAGGCTGATTTGATCGTCAGAAAATTCGTACTCACTGCGGATGCAGTTCAGAAAATAGCTCATAAAGAGGCGCTCGTTAGGGTCGATGACATCCCCATTGCGGTCCTTCACCTCCGTCGTAAAATCGCAGCTAGACCAACCAAACCCAAAATTGTAATTTGGCGGCGTGTCGCAGATGAAATCACCGGCGTTGTTGCAGTTGCTGCCATCTACAAGCTCAACGCGGGTGGTGTTGTCGGGCGCGAATATTTGCATAACCGGGTTGCCATGTACAGCAGATTCCCAAGGCACTTGGTCCCAGCCATTAAAGGGGTGGGGCAGGCTAAAGAAGTGGCCAAACTCATGCGTCATGGTGATCTTAGAGGAGCTTACATCTGCTTTACGGATAACCAGCCAGTCCTTACCAGGGTCATAATAACCAAGCGTGGTACCGATACCGCCACTGATGGGGTCAGCATCCTGCGGCAGGAATACATTAATAGCGCTATCGTCTTTGGCGAAAGCCATGATCGTGTTAATGGTGTTGGAATGGTTCTCATACACCGCGTTATTCAGGATTTCGTTGAACCCATCTTTGATATAGAACTGTATATTGGCAGGCAGGAAGTCCTCGTTGAGGGCACAGAGCTGATCCAAGACCGACTCAGGCGAGACCTTGCCCGAACCATCGGCCCGGCCAACGATGTGGAATTTCACGGGTACGTAAGTAATATCCCGTTCCGCAATCAGGCCTGCTTCAAGGGCAGCTTTGTTTTCCAGCAGCCTTTCGGTGATGAGTTGGGCATCCGCCGCTGTCAGGCCGCAACGGTGGGGGGGCTCCTGAGCCTGGGCGAAACTAAGGCTCAGTATGATCAGTATGGCCGCAAACGTTATGATTCTAACCATTAGCAATTTGAGTTTTTTCATAAAATGGACAGTACGAATTGCCTTGAAGTTTTTTATTTCGGCTCATTAGGCAAATAGAATTGCAAAAGTAGTAAAAAAATCAGCCTGAAAATGTCTCAGCGGGCGCAAAAATGCATGCCTGCCCGAGCAGCAGGCTGAGTATGACCTGATTATCGGGGGATTGGCTTCACAAGCTGTGGAAAAATCATTAGTTTTGCCGGGATCGAAGGGGCATGCGCCCTCAAAACGGAAAACTGATCAAAATCAAAAATACAATAAAAACTCATGAGTAAAGTAACTGTCGTAGGCGCCGGTAATGTAGGCGCAACCTGCGCAAATGTGCTGGCCCACAAAGATATTGTCAACGAAGTCGTACTCCTCGATATTAAAGGCGATATGGCGCGCGGAAAAGCCCTCGATAGCTGGCAGCAAGCCCCCATCGATTACTACAGCACCCGCTTGTTGGGCACAGAGGACTATTCGGCTACCGCTGGCTCGGACATTGTGGTCATTACGGCGGGCATCCCCCGAAAACCAGGAATGAGCCGGGACGATTTGATTGCTACCAACGCCAAGATCGTCAATATGGTCTCCACCTCTATCAAAGAGCACTCCGAAAACCCAATCATTATCGTGGTGTCCAATCCACTGGATGTAATGACTTACGCTGCCTATAAAGCTTCCGGCCTGGACTCTTCCCGGGTATTTGGTATGGCGGGTATTTTGGATACCGCCCGTTACCGCGCCTTCCTGGCTACAGAGCTAAACGTTTCTCCAAAGGATATTCAGGCGGTCCTCATGGGCGGCCACGGCGACACTATGGTGCCGCTTCCCCGCTACACTACAGTTGCCGGCATCCCGGTGCTGGAGCTGATCGATAAAGAAAAGCTCGATGCGATTGTGCAACGCACCAAAGTAGGCGGTGGAGAGCTCGTAAAGCTAATGGGCACCTCCGCCTGGTATGCACCGGGTGCGGCAGCGGCTCAAATGGTAGAATCCATCGTACGGGATGAGCAGCGCATTTTCCCCTGTTGCGTAAAGCTCGAAGGCCAGTACGGCATCAACGATATGTTCCTTGGCGCACCGGTTAAACTGGGGGCTAACGGCATTGAGCAAATCATAGAGCTGAAGCTGAATGAAGACGAAATGGCATTGCTCAACAGCTCAGCTGAGCACGTCAGCTCCGTTATGGAAGTCTTCGAGAAGATGGACATCTGATTACAATACGCTTTAAAGGGAGTAAAGGGCCTCGGCGAAATCATTGCAGAGGCCCTTTTTTTTTGCTACTAATTTGATAACCAAGCTATTATATCCAAGTACTTCACCTAAGGGCAAAAACTAAAAACATTGTGTAGCCACTGTTGTTAGAGATTACTAGAAAAAAGAAACTTTCATGGATGCAGTAAAGCCTATAGATACAGCGCTGTTGGACGAAATGATTACCAACCGAGGTTTTTCATTAAGCCACCTTTCAAATGAAAAGCTCGTATTGCTAGTGTTTCTGCGCCATTTCGGATGCACCTTCTGCCGGGAAGCGCTCTCCGATATCGCGAAGTCCCGCTCACAAATCGAGTCTTCGGGCTCGCAGCTTGTGTTTGTGCATATGACCGACAACGAAATCGCCGAACGGTATTTTAACCGTTACGACTTGGAAGGGGTACAGCACATTAGCGACCCAGATTGCAAATACTATTCTGCATTTGGTCTGGTCAAAGGTAATTTTACCCAATTATTTGGTCTCCAGTCCTGGATACGGGGCTTCTCTGCCGGAGTGGTCGCCGGGCACGGCGTAGGCACACAACTAGGCGACGGCTTTCAGATGCCAGGTGCTTTTGTCATTCAGAATGGCAATATCAAAAAAAGCTTTATTCATAAGCTAGCTTCCGACCGGGTTGATTACCTGGATCTGGTAAAATGCTGTGAGTTCGAAAGTGACAATACCGCCGCTTGAGTTCTTCAGGCTAGCCACGGTCGGCTTTTCGTTTGAATCCTTATCCATCGCTCTGAACTTTTTCAGGGCGATTGTCATTTGACAAAGAGAGACTTGGGAAGCCCGGCTTGCCCAGGCGAGATAAAAAAACGAACTATGATTGGTTGGAAATTTTCAGAATATATACCGGGCCAGGAAGGGGGCGCGAGTTTTGAAAAACTGCTCAAATTATTTCAGGAGCTGCTCGTCCATACCTCAGGCGATGTCAGCGAAGCCCTGTCCTGGCTGACCGAACTGGATAAGCAATACGACCTGACCGATGAGAATTACGGGATGGCCGATTTTATACAGGACCTCATTGATAAAGGCTACATTCAGCAGCAAGACCGGGACAACCCGAATTTTGCCCCTTCTGCCAAAATGGAAATTGCCCTGCGGCAAAAAGCCCTGGAAGATATCTTTGGCAGACTGAAAAAGTCAAAGCGGGGCAACCACAATACCAACTTCGGGGGCGTGGGCGACGAGGCAACAGCTGACCTGCGGCCTTTTCAGTTTGGAGACCCACTCGACCAACTGGCTATTTCAGAGAGCCTGCGCAACGCACAGATCAACCACGGCATAGATGACTTTAAGCTGACGCACGACGACCTGGAAGTTAAAGAGACCTTCTACCAAAGCCAGATGAGCACGGTGCTGATGATCGATATTTCCCATTCCATGATCCTTTACGGGGAAGACCGGATTACGCCGGCTAAGAAAGTGGCTATGGCGCTATCCGAACTCATCACCACGCGCTACCCCAAGGATACGCTCGATGTGATCGTATTCGGCAATGATGCCTGGCGGATCGAAATCAAGGACTTGCCCTACCTCGAAGTGGGGCCCTACCATACCAACACGGTGGCGGGGCTGGAGCTGGCAATGGACATCCTCCGCCGGCGGAAGAACCCCAACAAGCAAATTTTCATGATTACGGATGGCAAGCCCACCTGTATCAAAAAGGGGAAGCGCTATTATAAAAACAGCTTCGGGCTGGACCGCACGATCGTCAACCGCACTTTAAACCTGGCGCAGCGCTGCCGTAAAATCGAGATCCCAATCACTACCTTTATGATTGCCCGCGACCCTTATCTGCAGAATTTTGTAGAGCAATTTACGCAGGCTAACAACGGCAAGGCGTTCTACAGCAGCCTGCAGGGCCTGGGCGAGTTCATATTCCAGGATTACAAAAACAACAAGGGGAAGCGGTACCGCTAAAATTTCGTTAAACCCATCACATCATCATACTACTACTGCGCCCGCCTCGTTCATTAGGAGGTCAACAAAGCCCTCGTATGAAGCAGCCTATCCTGTACGCATTCTTAGTGTTATCCCTTGCAATCGGCGCCAGCCTCCCTGCCGCTCAGGCTCAAATCAGCGCCGATGGCCGCGCTTACCTGGAAGAAATGGAGGACACTATCGCGCTTTTAGCGCACGCTATTGTCAACGACTCCCTGGAAGAAAACCGCTTTGGCGCTTGCCGGGAAATGATCCCCCGTCTGGTCAACGCCCTGAAAGTGAAGCATTCCTTTGAGTATCCCTTCGAGCAATTGAAAGCTGTTTCCGTACAATACCCTCAGGACAGCAGCTTCCGGATCTTTACCTGGCAGCTGTACGTCAATGAAAACGAGTACCGCTACTACGGGGCTATTCAGCTGAATTCGCCGGAGTTGCAGCTTTTCCCGCTCGTGGACCGGTCCTTTGAAGTCAGGCAGCCTGAACAAGCCGTGCTGAGCCCTGAACAGTGGTACGGCGCTGTTTACTACAACCTCAAACAAGTGGGCAGGAAAGAAAACCGCTATTATTTGCTCTTTGGGTTTGACGGCAATGAGCTGTTCCGCAAACGCAAGCTGATCGAGGTTCTGCGGTTTGTGGACGGCAAACCGAAATTTGGCGCGCCGGTCTTTGAGCATGGTGCCGGAAAGGTTAAACACCGGATTGTGCGCGAATACGCGGCTGAAGTCGGCACCCGGCTCAATTACGATGAAGCATTGGAGATTATTATTTTTGACCACCTGATTGCGCAAAACGGGCCCTACGGCGAAGGTTTGAACTTCTACCCGGATGGCAGCTACGAGGGGTACGAGCTGACGAAAGCCGGCAAATGGGCTTACATCGAAAAGGTATTCGACCAGGTCTCTGAGGAAGCGCCCCGCCCTGCTCCCATTCTTGACAACCGGAAAAAAGATATCTTTGGGCGGGGAAATAAATAGCCACGCCACCGTGATCGAAGAACACCACCTGAAAGTAGAGCGCACTGCCCGTCTGTACACTATGGGCAATCCTTCCGAATCAACCCGCTGCCTCGTCATAGCTTGCCATGGCTATGGACAATTAGCGGGCCACTTCATCCGAAAATTTGACTGCATTGCCCGCCCGGACACAGTTATTGTCGCTCCGGAGGGTTTGTCGCGTTTTTACTGGGAGGGGTTGTCGGGAGACCCAGTGGCGAGTTGGATGACTAAGGAAGACCGCCTGTCAGAAATCCATGATTTTTCAGCCTATCTCACTCAGGTATACCAACAGTTTACGGCGGGCTTGCCGGCAACCGCGCAGATTGTACTGCTGGGGTTTTCCCAGGGTTGCGCTACGCAGCTCCGGTGGATGGCCAGGGAGCAGCCCCGGTTCTCTGATTTAGTGCTCTGGGCAGGCAGCATCCCTGAAGATATTGATTATGTGCCTTTACGCTCCTACCTGGAAGGCAAGCCATTGCACTTTGTCTACGGCGATACGGACCCGTTTATCACCCCCGGGCGGGTAAAAGCGCAACAGGCATTAGCCGGGCAATTGCCGATGCGCTACCACACCCACGTTTTTAAGGGGCGGCATGCGGTTGACCGCATCGCTCTGAAGGCATTATTCAGGGAGATCAGGCATGAATGAGGCCGCTGGCAGGATAGGGGAGGGCATAAAAACAAATCCGCCAGTGGGGTTAGCCTCCCTGGCGGATTGTCGGGAATACAAATCTGTATTTTTAAGGCACTCCTGTCAAAAGGAGGCTTTGCTTTCGCAATGAATTCATGGACAATATCTAAGTTGATCATTCTTTAGTTCGTACACAATCTTTTGTAGCAGACAGGGGCTTTTTTGTAGCAAACAAGGTGAAAATGAAGATTTCGCAAGTCCAGCACCGACTATACGAAGCACTCAGGCGAGACCTGATACAGCACCTGCTGTTTGGCGGAGTGGTCTTGATCGTTGTGTTTTGCTTTTTTGCAGTGCACGCCTGGTACCAGGGCAAAGCGGAGCTGCTGGACACCTTTGGGTATCAGCGGGAAGCTTTCTGGAAAGTATTCCGGGAGGCCCTGGGGTATACGCTTCTGATGGGGCTGCCGGTGTACTTCAACTTGTTTTTTGTTTACCAGGGGCGCCTGCAAGACTTCCTGACCCAAAACTTTACCAACAAAAAATGGGTGAAGAATGGCTCCTTTTATTTCTTCCTGTTGCTCAGCCTTTTCACAGCAGTTGTCTTTTCCTTTATTTACGCACCGGTCGTCCGTACTGCCTTTGATATTATTGATCAGCAGTGGTATGAACTCGTAATTGCTATCCTGGTCTTTATTCTGTGCACGACGGGTATTTCCTTCACGAAGGAGGCCATTGACCGCAGCCGGGAATTGGAGCGGAAAGAGCGGCAGGATATCATCAGGCGGCGGCGGGAGGCCGAGCAGCAACTTGATTTTATCAAGCGGCAAATCCGCCCCCATTTTCTGTTCAACACCCTGGCTAACCTGCAAATCCTGGCGCGGCGCAAGTCAGAAGATTTGCCAGAGCTAATCGGCGAATTGTCCCGGTTGCTGCGGCATTTGGTTTACCAAACCAATGAGCGTCTCGTCCCGCTGGAAGAGGAGCTCCGTTTCATCCGCAGCTACGTCGAGCTGCAGCGCCTCCAGTTGTCCCCCCGGGCGGTAGTGGACTACGGAGAGGCAGGCACGCGGGTGCCCGGCGCCCGGATTGCGCCTATGATATTGCTGCTTTTTGTGGAGAATTGCTTTAAGCACTACAATAGCCGGGGAGAAGGCGAAAAGCGGCTGCAGTTCAAATTTCAGTTGGAAGGCCGGATGCTGAAAGCGGATATCGTCAATACCTTTAAGCCCAATGCCCGCAACGAAGATACCTTGTACGAGGAGCGCGAAAAAGGAGGCATCGGTGTTGCCGCCGCAGTAGAAAACCTGGAACTGATATACCAGGGGCAATATCTTCTAGAAATCAACGAAGAGCCGCCCCTATTTAAGGTTCATTTAGAAATCCCCGTATTATGAAATCTGTATACCCATTCATCGTAGTCGAAGACGTTGCCCTGCAGCGGGAGCACCTGATTGAAATGCTGCATGCCCGGCTGGACCTGGAGCTGCTTTCTGCCTTCGACAATGCCGAAGACGCCTATCGCTTCATTGCGGATGAAACCACCACAGACCCCGCACTGATTTTTCTGGATATAGAAATGCCCGAAGCAAGTGGTTTCAACTTGCTGGAGGCGCTCCGCAAACTGCCGCAATCACCCAAAGTCATTATCACCACCGCTTTTGCCGATTACGCGGTAAAGGGCTACGAGTACGACTTGTCCGGCTATCTGCTGAAGCCTATTGAAAAGGAGCAGCTCGACAAAGCTATTACCAAAGCGTTGGCTGGTTTGCAGGCTTCTGCCGCCCCACCGCCCCAAACCGCCCAGCCTCACTTGCTTATTAAGGAAAAGGGGCGGTGGATCAAGCTTAGTTACGAAGAGATTTTGTACGTGGAGGGAGCCAATGTAGATGTGCGTATCATAACTATTGGCGGCGAATTCCTGACACGGGACCGAATCAAACGCATGGTTGAGAAGTTGCCGTTGAGCCACTTTTTGCGCATTCACGACAGCTTCATCATTAACCGGTCCTATGTTAAAACCTACGCCAGCAACTTCACCTACGTAGAGCTTTGCCCCGCTCCGGGGGAGGCGTTGCAGAAACTGCCCATCGGCCCAAAATACCGGGACCAATTTAAGGCACAGATGACGTAGGGCGGTGCAGGCTGCTATTGCCGGGCGCCCTGCAAAAGCGATTTCAGAATGGCTTCCGGGTGGTTGCTGATCTCGAGCAGTGTTTCTACGACCAGCAATTCTACGAAGTTGCTTCTTTTGTCGAAGGACTCCGTATAGGAATGGTTGAAGTAAAGCTGCAGGTCGTCGAAAAGCGCGCAAATCAACAGCTGGTAGACCTGTTCCATCGGGTTGTAAACCACAATCAAAAAGCGCCGGCTTTTCTCCCGGGGGGAGCAAAGCAAAAAGACGGGAAAGTCAAAGTAAGGCGCATTCCAAAACCCAAACAAGTTGGCTTCAAACAGAGGGTAAAACAACTGCTGTGAGGCAAAGCCTTTGTGCTTGAGGTATTGCTGCAGCTCCCTCAGCCGATTCAGCATTTGCTGCAAAGGCGTGTCCCTTTCGGTAAGCTGGGCATAATCCCCCCAGCTTTGGGTGTTGAGCTTGAAGTATTCTACTTCGCCGATCCGGAGTTTGTAGTCAAACCGGGGGTAGCCGGGCACTACATAACCCGGGTAGTAATAAAGCATGCCTTTGTCCATCGTGTACTCAATCTCCTTGAGCATAGTGAAAAACCCCAGGCTGTGCTTCTTATAATCCGGGTCGTAAATGCCCATGATGCTGGCTGAGCTGTGGCTGCCGAGGTCGAAATAACTCAGCGCCACCAATTTGTTTTTGTCGTACACGCGCACTTCAAATGTCCGGAATATATTGAAGTCTTCCCCGTCCATCAGCGCATCCCGCAGGGTAGGGGCAAGCATGCCGGAGAAGGAAGCTTTATAACGGCGGTACAAACGCTCTTTCTCCGGGGTAATGGAAGCGGCGCCCGTTTCGGTCTCAAAAGCGCGCTCGTTCCTGCGGTACAGTTTGCGCAGGCTCTTCCGGAAGCGGTAGCCTTTTAGCGGCAAGCGCACCCAGACGGCGGAGTAGTAGGAGCGGCCGAAGCACAGGAAGTGGGTGGTGAAAATAGTTTGCCCCATCCGGTACCATCCTTTAGAGAGGTAAGCATCCAGCTCTTCTGGCAAAAGCATTTCCGGATAGTGTTTTTCTGCAAACATGTTACGCTATTCTGGGGGATAATACTAATTAATTAGGGAATTAACACTCCTGCACCTACAGAAAAGTTAGAGCCGGTCACAAAAAGGTTGACAGGTACTGAAACGCATTTTCCAAAGGGGTATTTTCTTCCAGCACCTCGACTACAGCTATTGGAAAACCAATGCTTTCGGGTTTATGGGCCATAATTTCCAGATAAGTGGGGACATGGTGCACCCCGATGCCAAAAAATTTGCTATTGAGTATGCCAAAGGCCTGACGGATAGGGTGGTAAACTACCACCGGGCTATACTGTGCGGGGTCGCTGGTTTCAATGAGAAGTAGGAGGGGGAACTCCAGGAAGGGGAGGGGCCGGCTGTTGAAAAACCGGATATCGAAAAGGGTATATTCCGAAAGGCAGGCATCGATGCCAATACCCTTCAGGCGTTGTTGCAAAGCCTTCAACTGCTGCCGCATCTCATTGATCGGCGCTTGCCTTTCTGTAAAATCCCGGCCGGGCAGCCACCGCTGCTCACTGAGCAGGTAATACTCTAAATCGCCTACCCGTTGCTTATAGTCAAACTCGCTATACCCAGGCACAATATACCCCGGATAAAAGAACAAACGCCCTTGTTCCTGGCCGTACCTGATTTCAGCAAGCATAGTGAAAAAGCCGAGGCTGTATTTTTGAAATCGTGGGTCATAAATCCCCTGGCTGCTGTAAATACTCCGCTTTCCGAGGTTGAAAACGCTAAAGGCTACCAACTGGTTTTCATCGTATACGCGCACGCAGCGGGTATCGAAGGTGAAAGGCCCGCGGGGGGCTTGCAGGTAAGTCTCTATATCCGCCAAGGGGCGGTCTGGAAAGCGCCGGGTATAGGCATCATGCACCCTAGCTGTCTCCTCATCCCACTGGAAAGGGGCACCCGTTTCCACCCGGAACCGGCGGTGCACCCTCCGCCATTGCTTACGCAGCCGCTTGCTGAAAACGTAACCTCCAAGCGGCAGGCGGGTAGGTATGGTAGAGTAGACCCGCCCTTCTCCATCTGGCGGGAAGCGCATAAAGTGAGCAGTATAAATAGCTTGACCCGTGCACCGCCAACCCGCTTCCAGGTATTCGTCCAACTCAGCAGGGGGCACATGGTCCGGGTATCGGATTCTCGAATACATTATGCAAAGTTAGGTCGCCGGAAGCCGATTTACAAGCGGTGGCATGAGGAAGTGGCAGCCAAAGGGCGAGAGTGGGAAAAAACGCGCGCGCTTGGATGCCCCAGCCCTGAATTCGACGGGAGTGAACCCAAGAGTACTCCGGGGGTATTACTACCTACAGCGGCACCTGAGCGGATGCTGCCCTTGTTCGCTATCCCGACAAAGTTTTTGCAGCCATAGGATAAAATACAGGGCAAAGCCTCTATCTTTGTCGCCCAATTTGGATTTCTAAAATCTACAGAATCAAAAAGCTTTGTCCGATAGCCTGGTCATAATTCCCACCTATAACGAGTGTGAGAATATCAATCGCATGATCGACACCGTTATGAACCTCGAAAAGGATTTTCATCTGCTGATTGTTGATGATGGCTCCCCCGATGGTACTGCTGATTTAGTCCGTGCGCAGCAGGAGCGCTACCCCAATCGCGTATTCCTTAAAGAACGGCGCGGAAAGCTGGGCCTGGGCACCGCCTACATCGCCGGGTTTAGGTGGGGGTTGGAGCACCAGTACGACTACATCTTTGAAATGGACGCCGATTTTTCCCACAACCCCAGGGACTTGATCCGGCTGTACGAGGCTTGCGCTGAACAGGGGGCGGGGCTAAGCGTCGGCTCCCGCTACGTAAGCGGCGGCAAAGTCGAAAATTGGCCCTTCGACCGCATTGCACTATCCTACGGTGCTTCCTGGTATGTCAAGCTGATCACCTTCATGCCGGTGCACGACCCCACGGCGGGCTTTGTTTGCTACCGTCGGGAAGTATTGGAGGCGATGGACCTGGACAAAATCCGGTTTGTCGGCTACGCCTTCCAGATAGAAATGAAGTTTGCAACCTATCAAATGGGCTACAAAATTATTGAAGTGCCCATTACATTCACGGACCGGGTCGAAGGCACGTCCAAAATGTCGGGCGGTATTATAAAAGAAGCGGTATTCGGAGTGCTGCAGATGCGGATGCGCGGCTTCTTTAGCAACTACCGGGCGGAGGCGCCTACTTACCCTTAAGTTTCTTTCAAGCACCCCCGCCTCCGGTGAAGAGCAGCTTTTGTTTTATGCTGCCGGAGCTTACCTTCCTTACTCTGATTTAACGGCCTGAAATAAGGGGGCCTTGCTTCAACACTTGGCTGTGTTGACCGATTGGTGCTGTGCTGGCAATTTTGAGGTTGCCATTTAGCCTTTTATTTTACTCATTTAAAATTTTCTCAAAAATATTGCTACAAAAAATATTGCTGCAAGGTAAAAAAGGGAAGATACCCACTAAATCTGCCTGCGCCACATTACTTGCAAGCAACGGCAAGCCTTCCCCAAGTGCTACTGCAAGGAATACGACATTCAAAATAAGGGCCTGATTAAAAAAAATTACCCCCAAAAGCAGAAACTGCCTGCCTCCTTGCGTATTATTGCCCTGAACTGAAACCGGTTGCTTTTGGACTTCCAGCAGATCATGCGCGAGCTTGAGGCGCAAGAATTCCGCCCCATTTACTTCTTGCACGGCAAGGAGCCTTATTTCATTGATGCCATTGCTGCCTACATTGAAAAAAATGCATTGGCGGAAAGCGAGCAGGCTTTCAATCAAACCGCTTTCTACGGCAAAGACGTGGACCATATGGCGATTGTAGACACCGCCCGCCGTTTCCCCATGATGGCCTCCCGGCAAGTTGTAATGCTGAAAGAAGCCCAGGATATGAAGGGGCTGGCTAATTTGCTGTCTTACGTCGAAAAGCCGATGGACACCACCGTGCTCGTCATTTGCCACAAGCACAAAAAGCTCAACCTCCATTCTAAGTTTGGCAAAGCGCTCAAAAAAAACGCCTTGGTCTTCGAGTCAAAGCCCCTGTACGACAATCAGGTTCCGGCCTGGATCAGCAATTATCTGAAAGGGCATAAGCTGACGATCACTCCCAAAGCCAGCGAACTGATTGCAGAGAACCTGGGCACGGCCCTTTCCAAAATCGCCAATGAGTTGGATAAGCTGGCACTCAACCTGCCGCCGGGCACGCAGGTAGACGACGCTGCTGTGGAAGCGCATATCGGCATCAGCAAGGATTACAATGTCTTTGAGCTACAGCGGGCCATTGGCCTGCGGGACCCCCTAAAAGCCCAGCGTATCGTCAACTACTTTGCCGCCAATCCAAAGAAGGGGCCCCTCGTGCTGCTTATTGGCTCACTTTACAATTACTTCAGCAAAGTGTTCCTCTTCCACGCCGCTAAAAATTTGCCGGAAAAGGAATTATTGAGTACCTTGCAATTGCGCTCTGGTTATTTCCTCAAGGAATACCGGGCAGCAGCGCGCAACTATCCCCGCTCCAAAACCGAGCAAGTCATTACCCTCCTTAAAGAATACGATTTAAAGTCAAAAGGCGTCGGCTATAATAGCACTGGCAAACCGGAAGGGGAGCTGATGAAAGAAATGGTCTGGCGCATCATGCACTAAGACAGTCTAAGGACGGCTCATTCCAACACACCCTCCGTTGATCTTAACGAGTTTTGGCTGGCGCATCCCTGCAGCTGGCTGTACCCTCAGCGCTTGGAGCTGCTGACCGGCCTATGCCGCTTGAGAGGTACAACCGCCCGGTGCCCAGTCTGGCTCTTCCAATAATTCCAAAACACGAATCCATGAAGATGAGGTTCTTTACCCTGATTGTATTGCTGATGCATGCCGCTTTGTTGCCGGCTCAGTACGCCGTAATTGGCGCTACCGATACCACTTTTACACCAATCGAGCTCATTGAGGAAGTCTGCCTGGGAGAAGGCATTGAAGTTACCGAAATTGAATACCAGGGCGTCAACCGGGCCGTAGGGCGCTTCTTTGGAGGCCAACCCGTTATTGGGCTGGACCAGGGCTTTATGATGACCACCGGGCTCGCCCAGTCTTCCTCCAGCCTTGCCGGAGCCGACCAAACCAGTATCGCTAACGCCTCCTTCATTAACAACAGCACAGCCTTCGCCGAAGAGCTCAGCACCATTGCCAACGATGACGACATCCGCGATGTGTCGGTTTTCCGGATCCGCTTTGTCCCTACGGGCGACACCATAATGTTCCGCTACGTTTTTGCTTCCGATGAGTACCCGACCTTTGTCTGTAGCAGCTTCAATGACGTTTTCGGGTTCTTCCTCGAAGGGCCAGACGCCCAAACCGGAGCGCCCGTCACCCGCAACCTGGCCCAAATACCGGGTACAGACCTGCCGGTGTCTATCAATAGCGTCAACGGGGGCGTACCGGGTTCTTACCCCGCCGGCAGCTCCGTTTTTTGCACCGAGGCCTTCAACGGCTCTCTGGATTACGCGGAGCTGTTCAATCAGGTGCCACCCTTTGAGTTGCCGACCTACAATGGCTATACCGATGTTTTTGTAGCTAAATCGGCCGTGGTGCCCTGCCAGGAGTACCAAATGACCCTGGTCATTGCTGATGTGGGGGATGCCTGGTGGGATTCCGGCATTTACTTCGAGGCCAATAGCTTCTGCGCCTTCTCAGGTGGGCATAATGATTCGGAAGACTTGACCCTGACAGAAGACTGTGCGCCTCAAGATGTACCTATCGACCTTTCCCTGTTCACAGATGATGAATTTCCGCTTACCTACACCTTGTCAGGGACAGCGGAGGCGGGCACGGACTACAACAGCCTGCCGCTTTCGGGTGAAATTGAAAACCCGGCAGAGCAGTGGGTACTGCCGCTGGGGCTCGTAGATGATGGGGTAGAGGAAGGCCTCGAAACCGTTATCTTGCAGCTCAAGGGAGCTACCTGCCGGGAAAAAACCGTTACCCTCGCGATTACCGACCCTATCCAGATTATGGGGCCGGCCGATACTTCTGCCTGTAGTGAAGACCCGGTTACCCTGACGGCGACTACCGATTTTACCCTCATGGCCAATTTCGATTTTTCCTGGAGCAACGGCGCATCTGGCCCCAGCATTACCGTCAACCCCCAGCAGACCACTACCTATACCCTCACCTACGGCGGCCCGGGGCAAAGCTGCACGCAGTCCTACACCGTAGCGGTCGCCCCTCAGGAGACGGCCCTGCAAGCGTCTATCGTGGAAGGGCAGACTTACCTGTTTGGCAATGCGCTGCTGAGTGCCAATGGCTCCTATGAATCCATCTTCACAGATGCTAATGGCTGCGATAGCCTGGTCCGCCTTACGCTCTCTGTAACGCCACTGGCTGCAACCGTTACGGACTCTATTGCAGTGGGGCAGACGGCTGATTTCTGTGCAGATACCGGCCTCTTCCAGGAAGTAGCAGCTTTTTCAGATGCTTGCGGGGCAAATTCCGCTACCGAAACAGCCCTGGACCCGGCCACTGCCTGCGTTACGTACACGGGGGGCACTCCCGGCACCGACAGCCTTTGCCTGACCGCTTGTAACGACCACGGCCTTTGCGATACCACTTACCTTATTATCAGCGTGTTCGAAACTTTGCTGGATGCAGTAGATGATTACGATACCACCCTCTACAATGAACCGCAAGTCGTTGAGGTACTGGCGAATGACTGGACCGAAGCCAGCCCGCTCACCGATCAGTATATTGTTGCCCCGCCTGTCTATGGTACCGCTGAGCTCAATGGCGATGGCACGGTCACTTATACCCCCGACCTCAACACCTGTCTCACAGAAGATGCCTTTAGCTACGCCATCTGCAATGCAACTGGCTGTGATACGGCTACGACCTTCCTCTTTCTTGACGATACGGAAGGGCAGTGTGATCTAGTCTGGCCCGGAGATGTAGGCAACGACGGTATCGTTAACCAAATGGATCAGTGGGCGATTGGCCTGGCTTACGGCCGGGAGGGCATCGTGCGCGCTGATGCAACCATTGATTGGGTGGGCCAATACGCATTGAACTGGCCGAGCACCATCACCTTTGCCTACGAGTTCAACGCAAAATACGGGGATTGCAATGGCGATGGGCTGATCGATGAAACGGATATGGAGGCCATTGAGCAAAATTGGGGGCTTACCCACCCACTTGCGCCAGTTGTGCCCTTTAGCTTTCCCGAAAAAAATACATCCAAGGCAATCGGAGCCCCGCAGAGCGAGGGCGGGCAATTCCGCATCCCGGTTTACCTCGGAGAAGCCAATCAGTCTCTGTCTAATGCCTACGGCCTTTCCTTCACGCTTCATTTTGAACCCGGTACGCTTACGGAGCTTCATTTTGACGCGGCTCCCGGGCTATTCACAACCGGGCAAAGCCCCTTGCTGACCCTAACTAAAGTGGAAGCCGGAAGCGCAGTGATTTCTATTGTCCGTACCGACCATCAGGGCGTAGATATCGCAGGCCATATCGGCGACTTGTGGGTGGATCAAACGGAGTTTACCATTTCAGATTGGCTGTTCCTGCAGGCTGATGGAGATGTTTTTGCCCTTCCGGGAACCTTAACGCCATCAACCATTACCAGTACAACACACCTGCCAGCCCTCCGCGTATTGACAATGCATGCCTATCCAGTCCCCGCTCAGCAGGAGGTGTTTGTGCAGGTCAGCCAAGCAGCTACCGGTACCGTATTCAATAGCAGTGGCCAGCTAATTTGGAGCGGCCCACTCGGGGCGGGGCTGCAAAGCCTGCCGGTTGCCGGTTGGCAGCCCGGCCTGTACTTGCTTCGGGCAGAGGGGAAGGGTAGCGTAGCTCATACCCGCCTGCTCATCAATCGTTAATCTACGGCAGATAATCTGTATTTCTGCTGGAAAGCATGCTTTAGGCTATCCAGCAGTGTGGAATCAGCAGGGAGCAGTTTGGCCTGGGTGCCGCTCAGGCTGAACAGCTCCTTTACTCCACCTGCTTCTGACAGATAGAACCATTCAGCAGTATAGGCGGCAAAGTAGCGGCGGTCATTGCAGAGCCCCACCTCGCTGTAGGCCATTTCCCGGAAGCTGCCTTCCAGCATTTGCGGTATAGACGGCGCATTGCAAGCAGGCTGTTCCTGGCCATCTTCCAGGCAGCGCTTGCTCAGGGTAGGGTAGAGGCTGCGCAGCTCCGTCAGATGAGGCACCCGCCGGCTGCTATCCTGCTCAAAATCATAGTAGAGCAAAGGCACTTTGACGAACTCCGGCGAAAAAGAATTGCGGCTGAGGTTGCGGGGCGCAACGCCCATAGGATTAAGCCCGGCCAGCACCACAATCGTGTTACTCGCCTCCTGCCGGCTCATCAGCTCGTTCAGCAATTGCCCGATTTCCTGATCTACCTCCGTCAAGGCTTCCTGATAGCCGGCTTCGGAACTGGTGTTTTGGGTGGCCTTCATCCGGTAGTAGGCGTTGATGAAAAAAGGGTCGCCTTCGTACTTTTCCAAGATATTAACGACCTGTTGAGTCACCCCCGGGTTGCCCGCCTGCCTGGGAGGCTCCGCTTCAGCCTGTTGAACATCAGTGAGCCAGGCGACCGGCGCTTCAGATTTTTGGAAAGCCGCCGCTAGGCCTGGAAAAGAAATCCGGTAATCCCCGGATCCCAAACCTGGAAACAGAGACCGAAGGTAGGGCCCATCGTCGGGGTAGGTAAGGGTTAGGCGGGGGTACCATCCGGTGTAAATGCTGTTTAAAGCGTGCAGGGAGGTAGGGTGCTGCGCCAAGGCCTGCTCAAAGACCACTGCCCGCATCGCCAGCCGGTCAATATTAGGGGTTTGAAAAACGGTGTCGCCATAGCAAGGCAGTGCCCGGCTCAGGCCTTCAACCGAAATGAGCAGCACGTTGGGCGGGTTGTATTTCCAATTGCGCAGCTTATTGCAGCTGGCAAAGCCCAATGCGAGTATCAGCAAGAGAAGGAAGCGGTTCATCGTTCTTAAATTTATCCTGCAAAGAAAGTAAGTTCTTTACAACCGCACGCGAATGCCGGGCCCAAAGAGCAGAAACCACTTTTGTTCGGATAAGAAGTATCCCCCACCGGCGAAAAGCGGGAACGACAACCGGCTGGAGTACTTGGTTTTGATAGGGTATAAGCTGGCAAGCGCAACCAGCCCCACATCCCGGTTCGTATTATTCTCGCTAAAGTTAAAAGCGTTGAAGGCGAGAAAGCCTGCACCAAATTTATAGGGCTTGGCTTTGGCAATTTTTTTGTCTTTGTAGAAGCTAAACTGTGCAATCATCGCCATGCTAATCCCTCCCAGGTTGCCGAAGCCGGGCTCGTTCAACCGTTTGATCACCAACCCGGCAGGAAAGGAAACGTCAATATCGAAACTGTTGCTGCGGTAGAGGACAAATTCAGAGGTCCGGTTGCAGCCCTTGCCCCGCCCGTAGTGGTCGCTGTCGTGCTCAATCGTTACCCGAATGGTCGACCAAAGGTCGAGGTCAAAAATCTTTTTGCGCAGATAGCGGTTAAGGCTCAGGTCGAAGGTGCGGCAATTTTCGGCTCCGTAGTAGCTTGACCTGGGCGACTCAGGGCCCGGGCAAACAACAAAGCCGGGCACTTCCCGCTGATCGACCAATTGATTGCGCCGGTCGCGTATTTCTATTTCGGCCTTCAAGTACTGCGGCCCGTGCAACCTGCCGCTGTCAATCCGCTCCGGGTGGAACTTCAAAACGATATCGTCAATATTTTCCGCTACGAAAAGGACACGGTCGGCTTCATTGAGGCCAAGTTGCTGGTCCCCGTACTCCAAAGTGATGAAGTCCAGCGCTCTTGGCCGGTCATATTCCTTAACGCTTAAGGTGGCCTCAGTAGGCTTATCATGATTAAACACCTGTACCCTTTGCTGTATGATGTCAATAGGCACCCTTGCCCAGAAAATCTGGTGTTCGGCGGTGCTGGCCAAAGTGTCTTTCTTTACTTCTTCTAACCCCTCAAAGCTAAACTGCCCCCGGTTAAGCTCCCGGCCTTCCAGCCGGATGCCGATGCGCTCTCCCGGATAGAGCTGCCTGCCCTTTTTCCAGTCTTCCCCTTCCCGTTGCAGGCTAAGGCTGGTGATTTGCATCTCGTGCAAAATATCCATATTGGTAATGAATTTTGCCTTATCGCCATCCTTGATATACAGGTAACCTTGATTGCGCCGGTGGTAATCGTAAAGCCGGAGCCAGCAGAGAATCTTGCCATTGCCCAGGACACTGCGGGTAAACAACTCAGCCACCAGGGCCCCGCCGGGCTTTTCCTGCGCTTCCAGGCGGTAGGTTTTTTCGAGTTCAAGCCCTTCGTCGTAATCCAGCTCTACCTCTTGGCTCTTACCCCGGTTGCCCTCTGCCAGTACGTAGCGGCCCGGCCTGATTTTCAGAAAGGCGAGTTTGGCCGGCTTAACGATGAAGTCGCGCTGAATTGGCGGGAGGGTATATCGAGGCCGTCTTTCAGTATCCAGGTAGGGTTTGCGAGTATGCAGGAAAGCTTCTAATGCCTTGATACCCACCTCATCAGGAAGAAGGTGGAGCAGTAGCTTCCCGTTCTGTTTGGTAATGCGGTACGGAATCTCCCCTTGCCGTTGCCAGTTGGGCTGCGCCCGGATATTGTCAAAGTGGTTGGTTTGCAGTTCAAATACCCGTTCTTCTCCTATAAACAACTCTTCAGCCGGTGTGCGCAGGCTCACCTTCGTCTGGGTTATCGGAAACAGCTTAACTTCCAGCAGGTATGGGTCTCTTGCGTAGATTGAGGTAACAGACAAGCCCAGTTGCAGAAAGGAAGTAGTGGTGATTTCTTTAAAACGGATTTTAAACCGATAGTGGTCTTCATTGATTAACCGCAGGCTGTCGACGATCTCGTAATCGCCGGATGGCAGCAGTTCTACCCCCTCAATAATGCGCTTGCCGATAGGGTGCAGCCGAAATTCAGCAACCGCTTGGTCATCCTGGTATCCGAAAGCGAGGTATTGTTCTTCTTTCCATTCTAATCGGTCGCCCGTCCAGGTGTACAGGGCAGTGTCTATCCGCATTTCAATCTCTTGGAAAAAGCGGAGGTCCGGGAGTTGTGCCTTCAGCTGAGGCAGTGCCAGCAGGAAAATAGGCAAGAATAGGTACCGGTGCATGAATGTTTCTGGTTTTGTTTCCTATTTTTGAAAAAGAACAACGCTTCAACGGATTGAGATGCGCTATTATTTAGAAAATAGCCATCCCTGCTGGTTGTCCGTTTCACTCAAAACTGGAATTTATGCGCTACCGTACCGCTCTTGTATTCGCATCCCTGCTGCTTTGGGCCTGCAGCCCGGAACCGCCCGGAGCTGCCTCTGAAGCAGCTACAGCCGGGCAGCCTTCGGAAGAAGCACCCGATGGGATGGTCTTCATTCCCGGCGGCACCCTGCAGATGGGCGGAGATAACGAACAAGCCGACCCCAATGAATACCCTAAGCACCCCGTAAATATCGCTCCTTTCTATCTGGATGCCAAAGAGGTAACCAACCGGGAATTCAAAGCTTTTGTAGACGCTACCGGCTACAAGACCATTGCGGAGCGGGCACTCGACTGGGAAGAGCTGAAAGCGACCTTACCCCCTGGCACGCCCCGCCCCCCTGACAGCATACTGCAGCCGGGAGCCTTGGTCTTTCAGGCGACCGATGGCCCGGTGCTCCTCGATAATGTCGGGCAATGGTGGCAGTGGACTGTAGGGGCTAACTGGCAGCATCCGGAAGGGCCGGGCAGCACCATCGAAGGGCGCATGGATCATCCGGTAGTACAGATTGCCTGGGAGGATGCGGAAGCTTACGCCCAATGGGCTGGCAAACGGTTGCCCACGGAAGCCGAGTGGGAATGGGCAGCCCGGGGCGGCTTGTCGGGCAAAATATACCCTTGGGGCGACCAACCGGTAGGAGAGGGGCCTTCCAAAGCCAACTACTGGCAGGGCTTCTTCCCTTACGAAAATACAGAGGCCGATGGCTTTTTCCTGACGGCCCCGGTAGGCTCATTTGAAGCCAACGGCTACGGGCTCTACGATATGGCCGGTAATGTATGGGAATGGTGCAGTGATTGGTACGATTACGATTTTTATAAAAAAGAGGCGGCTTCCCAACCTAATGCGGAATCACAAAAAGCCTGGAACCCTATGCAACCCTATCAGGCTGAGAAGGTCCTGCGGGGCGGTTCTTTTCTTTGCAACGACAGCTATTGCTCGGGCTACCGCAACGCCCGCCGAATGAGCTCCAGCCCGGATACCGGGTTGAACCATACGGGTTTCCGCTGTGCGAAAAGCCTTTAAGACAGTCTAAGCTGAGGTTACACGGTTGACGGTGCTGCCTCTTGTCTTTTAAAGAATATAGATGAACCGATTTGATTTGAGTGGGCAGGCCGCCGTAGTCACTGGCGGCAGTGGCGTACTCGGCGGAGCAATTGCCAGGGGGCTGGCGGAGCAGGGGGCAAAGGTCGCTATTCTGGGCAGGACGCCTGAGAAAGTAAAACAACGGGTAGAAGCCCTGCGGTCAGCGGGTTATACCGCCCTGCCTATTGTGGCGGATGTGCTGGACCGCGCGCAACTGGAAGCAGGCAGGGCATCGGTCCTGAAGGCTTGGGGTGGGGTGCACATGCTCATCAACGCGGCGGGGGGCAATAAAGCGGGTGCGGTTGTCCAGCCCGATCAGGAAATCTTCAACCTATCTGTGCCTGCGTTCAGCCAAGTCGTCGAGCTCAACCTGCAGGGCACTCTGTTGCCTACGCTGGTCTTTGGCGAAACCATGGCCCACGAGCAAAAGCAGGGCGTGATTCTGAATATTTCTTCCATGGCGGCTCAGCTACCGCTGACCCGGGTGATGGGCTATAGTGCTGCTAAGGCGGCTATCGATAATTTTACCCGGTGGCTGGCTGTAGAAATGGCGAATAAATACGGGCCAGAGCTTCGGGTCAATGCAATTGCCCCTGGCTTTTTTATCGGTGAGCAAAACCGGAGCCTGCTGCTGCGCGAGGACGGCAGTTACACCAGCCGGGCGGAGACCATTCTTTCTCAGACGCCCATGAAACGGTTTGGGGAACCGGAAGAGCTCATCGGTGCTGTACAGTGGCTTTGCAGCGGCGCAGCCCGTTTTGTAACGGGTATTGTGGTGCCCGTTGATGGTGGGTTCAGCGCCTTCTCGGGTGTTTAGAGATGCCCGCATCGCATCTCTTAGCAGACTAAGCGGTTAGCATCTGCCGCCAAAAAAATATCAGAAACACCAAAAAGATGCCTAAATTCAGCACTGAATAACCAGCGAAAGATCAACTTATGGGATTTGCGTACATTGACTACGTCATTTTTGTAGCCTACGGGGTACTTATTCTTTCCATTGGGCTCTGGGTTTCCCGCACCAAAAAAGGAGAAACGAAAACCACCGAAGATTACTTCCTGGCGGGCAAATCGCTTCCGTGGTGGGCCATCGGTGCTTCCCTCATTGCAGCCAATATTTCTGCCGAGCAGTTCATTGGTATGTCGGGCTCTGGCTTTGCGATTGGTCTGGCCATTGCTTCCTACGAATGGATGGCAGCACTTACCCTCCTCATCGTCGGCAAGTACTTCCTGCCCGTTTTCATCAAAAAGGGTTTGTATACCATACCTGAGTTTGTAGAGGAACGATACAGCACCAACCTTAAAACCATCCTTGCGATATTCTGGATTGGGCTTTACATTTTCGTCAATCTGACTTCGGTGCTCTACCTGGGCGCTACGGCCCTTGACACTATCATTGGCAATGGCGACGGAAGCCTGGTCATGTACAGCATACTGGGGCTTTCGCTCTTTGCCGCTTCCTACTCCCTCTGGGGCGGCCTGGCGGCGGTGGCCTGGACAGATGTGGTGCAGGTAGCCTTGCTGATTGTCGGCGGATTAGTCATGACTTATCTTGCCTTGGATCAGGTAACGCCGGAGGGCGGCTTTTTCAATGGCCTGGCCTATATTTACCAGGAAGTGCCAGAGAAGTTTTCCATGATTATTTCAAAAGGGGAAATCATCACGCCCAACGGCAGAGACGCCTGGTGGGACCTTCCCGGCCTGGCGGTTCTCATCGGCGGGATGTGGGTGGCTAACCTTTACTACTGGGGCTTCAACCAATACATCATCCAACGTACCCTGGCGGCCAAGAGCCTGAAGGAATCTCAGCGCGGGATTGCTTTTGCCGCTTTCCTCAAACTCCTCATTCCCCTGATTGTGGTGGTGCCAGGCATCATTGCTTATGTCCTCAACACGGGGCCCGACGGCGTCGTGACTGCGGCTTCACTGGATCCGAGCTTCGTCAATAGTGAAGGCACCGTGGTCAACGACAACGCCGCACCCTGGCTGATCAGCAACTTTATCCCGGCGGGCCTTAAGGGGCTGGTTTTAGCCGCACTGGCCGCTGCTATCGTCTCTTCCCTGGCTTCGATGGTCAACTCCACTTCTACCATTTTCACAATGGATATTTACAGGCCCTACCTCAACCCCAATGCCAGCCAAACGGCAATGGTGCGGGTAGGCCGCATCACCGTAGGCGTCGCCCTGATCATCGCTGTGCTCATTGCCCCTCAGCTAGCCAACCTCGGGCAGGTGTTTCAGTATATTCAGGAGTATACCGGCATCGTATCGCCGGGTATTCTGGCGGTCTTCCTGATGGGGCTATTCTGGCGAAAGGCTACCAATCATGCTGCAATTTGGGGCGTCTTGCTTTCCATACCCATCGCCATGTACTTTAAAGTGGGGCCAAAAGGATGGGCAGCGGGCAGTGCCCTGGAAGACCTGTTTTTAGTATTGCCCTTCCTGCAGCAAATGCTTTACACCTGCCTCCTGACTATTGCGATCATCATCGTGGCGAGCCAGATCGAAAACAAAGGGCAAGAGGACGAAAAAGGGCTGAAGCTCACTAAGGGCTATTTCGCGACCGACCCGGTCTTCAATCTCAGTGCCGTTGCCATCATGATCGTATTGGTGGCATTGTACGCAGTATTCTGGTAGGGCGGCTGGCCTCCGGTTTATTCGAAGAGCATCTTGCTTGCGCTGACCGGTAAGGGGGCGGGCCCGCCTGACTTAAGCATCAAACAAGGCTACATCCACCCATTCAGGAACACCTTCATCAGCCTAACGCTGCCCTTAATGTAGGTAGAAAACTTACCCCTCTGGGTTATTTTTGAATCCAGGCAATAGTTATAAGTTTACTGGAATGGAGGAATAAATCTGCCCAAGCTCCAAGTAGCGGTATTCCCAAAAAATATTTTTAGACCTGCCTAAAACAAATGCGCCCCTATTCTTGTATTCAAGCATTATGGAAATTTCAAACCGAAGCCGCTGCTTATGAAAAACCGTTTTGGGATTTGGTTCACCCTTTTATTGCTCTCAGGAATATGGAGCTGCGGTGAAGAGAGCCGTAACCGCGCCGCTGACGATTCGGGCGCTCCACTACAAATTGTGGCGACCACGGGTATGATTACCGACGCACTAGCGGAAGTCGCAGGGGAATACGCCACCGTTGAAGCTCTGATGGGGCCAGGGGTTGACCCGCATTTATACAAGGCCGCGCAAGGCGATTTAAAAAAGCTTACCCAGGCCGACGCCATTTTTTACAATGGCTTGCACCTGGAAGGCAAAATGGGGGAGATTCTAAGCAAACTGGCAAGGATGAAACCCGTAGTGGCTGTGGCAGACAGCCTGCCTAACGCCAAGCTGATCAATTCAACGGACTACGCTAGTGCTTATGACCCTCATGTATGGTTTGACGTAGCGCTTTGGGCAGAGGTAGCCGGTATTATGGGTGAAGCTATGGCGGAAATAGACCCCGCTCATGCGGCCGCATACCGCTCAAATGCCCAGGCTTATCAGGAGGAGCTGCAAAGCCTGCATCAGTGGGTAGCGGCACAAATCAGCGCCATCCCCGAAAAGCAGCGTGTACTCATTACCGCTCATGATGCGTTTGAGTACTTTGGCCGGGCCTACGGTATACAAGTCAGGGGTTTGCAGGGGATTTCTACAGTTTCGGAATACGGGCTTAGGGACGTCACCGAGCTGGTTGACTTCATTACCAGCCGGGGCATCAAAGCCGTGTTTGTAGAGAGTTCCGTGCCCTCAAAAGCCCTCGAAGCCGTGGTGGAAGGCGCAAAGCGCCAAGGGCACATGGCCAAAATAGGAGGGACGTTGTACTCTGATGCTATGGGGGCTGCAGGTACACCTGCCGGGACTTATCCGGGGATGGTGCGTGCCAACGTTGAGACGATTACCAAAGCGCTAAAGTAAAAGTGAAAAGAAGCATGAAGACGGCTATAGAAGCCCATAACCTGACCGTTGCTTACAACCGCCGGCCTGTGCTCTGGGATATCGATTTCGAGGTGCCGGAGGGGCAGATCATCGGCGTGCTGGGCCCTAACGGCTCCGGAAAAACGACCTTGCTTAAAACAATAATGGGCCTGGTCACGCCCAGCAGCGGCTATGTTCAGTTGTTTGGGCAGCCCCTGGAAGCCGTCCGGCCTCGAATCAGCTACGTACCGCAGCGGGAGAGTGTCGACTGGGACTTTCCCATCAGCGTCCGGGAAGTTGCGCTGATGGGGCGCTACCGCAAAGGCAAGCTCCTGGGGCGGTTGTCCAAGAGCGACCACCGCCTGGCCGATGAAGCCCTGGACAAAGTAGGCATGCTAGCCTACGCCGGCCGGCAGATCGCCCAATTGTCCGGCGGCCAGCAGCAGCGCGTTTTTGTGGCCCGCTCCCTGGCTCAGCAAGCGGATTTGTACCTTATGGACGAGCCCTTTGCCGGTGTGGATGCCGCTTCGGAAGAGGCCATTCTCACGCTACTGCAGGAGATGAAAGCGGCTGGCAAAACCGTGCTCATCGTGCATCATGACCTCCACACTGCCCAGCAATTTTTTGATTGGATCATCCTGCTAAATACCCGGCTGATTGGTTGCGGCCCTACCAGCCGGGTTTTCCAGGCCGACAACCTCAAGGCGGCTTACGGTGGCCAACTGACCATACTATCTAAAGTGGCCGACTTGGTTAAGGAGCGGGAATTCCCCATTCGCGAACAGCCCTATAAAGATAAGCCCTAATGGAGTTCTTTACGTTCGCCGACCCTAATGTCCGTATGGTTGCCTTGGGCTCCGTTCTCCTCGGCCTCAGCGCCGCTATTGTGGGCACCTTTACCTTCCTGCGAAAGCGGGCGCTCGTCGGTGACGCCATTGCCCACGCTATCCTCCCTGGAGTTTGCCTGGCTTTTATGCTAACCGGTGAGAAGCATCCGGCCTACCTGCTGGCCGGGGCCGTGATTGCGGGGTGGATTTCGCTTTGGGTAATGGATTTGCTGGCGAACAACAGCAAGCTGCACATGGATACAGCTATAGGAGCGGTGCTTAGCGTTTTCTTTGGGTTAGGCATTATTTTGCTCACTTCCATACAGCATTCCGGCAGCGCCAATCAGGCGGGCCTGGACAAGTTCCTGTTTGGCAAAGCCGCCTCCATGACCCGCCAGGATGTAATTGTTTTCGGCTCTGTTGCTGCCCTGTTGCTGGTGATCGTCCTGTTGTTTTTCCGAGCGTTTAAAGCCGTTGCTTTTGACCGGGCCTTTGCCCGCAGCATCGGTTTGCCGGTCCGGGCTCTGGAGTTTCTGCTGGCGACGATCACCGTGCTTTCGGTGGCTACGGGGATTCAGGCTGTAGGCGTTGTCCTAATGGCAGCCCTGCTGATTACGCCGGCAGCGGCTGCTCGATTCTGGACCGACCGCATACAGGTGCTGCTTCTGCTGGCGGCGCTCTTTGGCTCGCTTTCCGGATTGTTCGGCGCATGGATTTCCTATACCGCCCCGGCGATGCCTACCGGGCCATGGGTAGTGGTATTGCTCTCCGGCATTGCTATTGTTTCCATTATCGTCGCCCCGGAGCGCGGGATATGGGCCCGCATCCGGCTGCAGCGCCAAAATCAGCGAAAAATGAACCGGGAGAACCTGCTCAAAACCTTTTACGCCATTGGAGAGCAGAGAGGGGACTTTGAGGCCGCCATCAGCCTTGCCGGCCTTACGGCGCAGCGCCCCTTTCAGCGCCGGGAGCTTCGCACCGGGCTCAAACAATTGAAGCGCCAGGGCTGGGTGGCCGAGCCGGGCGAAGGATCTTATGCCCTTACCCCTCAGGGGCTAAAGGAAAGCCGGCGCATTGTGCGCTTGCACCGCCTTTGGGAGCTCTACCTGACTGAGCGGATGAACTTCGCCTCTGACCACGTCCACAATAACGCTGAAGCTATTGAGCACATCATCACGCCGGAAGTGGAAGCTGCTTTGCTTCGGGAACTGGACCGCCCGTTGCTCGACCCTCACCAATCCGTTATCCCTTACCAGGACGCTAAAAACGCTGGCCCATGAATGCATTTTGGATTATACTTACGGGTACGCTCGTTGCCATGAGCTGCGGCCTGCTTGGGGCTTTCTTGATTCTGAGGAAAATGGCGATGGTCGGAGATGCCATCTCCCACGCGGTACTCCCCGGGATTGTGCTGGCTTACCTGTTTTCCGAATCACGGGCAGTGCTGCCCATGCTGGCTGGGGCGGCTGCCTTGGGAGTGCTTACCACCCTGATTATTGAATTGCTTTACCGGAAAGCCCGCTTGCAGGTGGATGCGTCCATTGGGATTACGTTTACCTGGCTGTTTGCCATAGGCGTTATACTCATATCGCTTTACGCCGGGCAGGTCGACCTCGATCAGGATTGTGTGTTGTACGGTGAGGTCGCCTACGTGCCTTTAGATCTTTGGATAACGGATGCCGGGCAGGCGCTTGGCCCCCGTCCAGTTTGGATACTGGGTGGAAACCTCCTGGTAGTCCTCCTCATCGTAGTTATTGGATACCGGGGGCTGAAGGTCACGACATTCAATCCGGAGTACGCAGCAGCCATTGGCATTTCAACGGCCTTTTGGCACTACTTGCTGATGAGTGCGGTCTCTCTTACCACTGTAATGGCTTTCGAATCGGTAGGCGCTATATTGGTGGTAGCCTTTTTGATCGTACCGCCCGCTACTGCTTACCTCCTGACGGGTGGCCTCAAGCGAATGCTGCTGCTGACGGCGCTATTCGGATGGCTGTCTGCGGTTACGGGCTATCTGTTGGCGGTATGGTTGGATGGCTCTATTGCCGGGGCTATGGCTGTTATGTCAGGCTTGTTTCTGGCGCTAGCCTTTCTGCTGGCGCCCGGTCATGGCCTTTTGACGCGGCGGTACCGGAGGCAACCCTCAGGGCTGCCAGGTTCGGATTGACCTGATAAATTGTCAGGAATCTTTTATATTGCAGTGCGAAAGGCTATAGCCTCAGCCACGAAATATGCACACAATGGTTGAAAAACTAGATTTGAAGGACTTAGGGCTGCACGTTTTGGGCAGCCAAACAACTTACATTATTACCACTGACCTTAAAGGGAAGTATACCTACCTTAACCCTTGTTACTGCGCACGCTTCCAAATCACGCCAGAGACCCACTTGGGTACTGACGCTATGGAGTCGGTCACTCCCGGAGACCGAGAAAGGTGCCTTCAGATGATCGAACAATGCATCCACTATCCTGGGCGAAGCGTAACCGGCGTACTGAGAAAGCCCAATCCAGCAGCAAAAGGGCATATTTCAACGAATTTCTGGGAATTTCGCGCAATTACGGATGAAAACGGAGTGCCCTTCCAAATACTCTGCCTGGGGCACGATATTTCCTGGCAGAAGCATATTGAACAGGAGGTCAAATTCAAAAGTCATCTATTGGATACCATTGGGCAGGCGGCTGTAGCCTTTGACCTCAATGGGAACGTCACCTACTGGAACAAAGCCGCTGAACGTATCTATGGCTACACCAAGGCAGAAATGCTGGGGCAGCACATTGCAATTACTGTACACGAACAAGACCCGGAGGAAATGGCCCAGGCAAGGGCAGCATTGTTAGCTGGAAAGAGCTGGGAGGGGGAACAAATCCATAAGGATAAAGAGGGCAGGGTTTTCCCGGTAAAGATCATGGACAGCCCGATCATTGATCAGGATGGGCGCACGGTGGGGGTTATCGCCACAGCTCAGGACATTGGCCCGGAAAAACGATATCAGGAACACCTCAAAAAGAACCGGGAACAGCTAGACAAATTAATGCAAACTGTCCCCGGGGCGGTATTCATGATGGAGCTCGACCAGAAGGGGCAGGTCACCTTTCCGTATATCAGCCGGGCCATTTCCAAGCTGCAAGGCAACCTGAGCCCGGAGAAACTCAAAAAATCCGCAGACCCGGCTTTTGCAGAAGTCCATCCCGAGGATGTAGTCATGCTCCGGCAAGCGATAGGGCAGGCAGTGGCTAGCGACCTCTCGGAGCTCAACCTGGAGTACCGGGTCAATGGGGAACCCCCAGGTACTTACCGGTGGAACCGGGTGCGGTCGCAGCCAGAAAAAACCCCTGACGGAAAAATTGTCTGGTACGGCATTTTCGAAGATATCGACAAGGCAAAAAAGGCATCAGAGGAGCATCAGCAGCTGCTGCATAAAGCCACGGATCAAAACATACGGCTAAAGGACTTTTCCTTTATGGTGTCCCACAATTTGCGCTCTTCGGTATCCAATCTCATGGGGCTAATGCAGATGCTGCGGTCGGACCCTGGCAATCCGGAGTACTTCGAAATGCTGGGCACGACGGCCGACCGGCTCAACAGCACATTGGCCTCCGTAAGCGAGTTGGTCAATTTTGAAAACAACCTGGATATGCAGGACTGGGTACCCTGCAATTTGCTGGAAACGGTCACCCGCGTCATCGAACTGAACAATGACACCATCCACCGCAAGGGCATACAGTTTTTGGTAGGGATACCGGATGACCTGTATATCAGCAGCGTGCCCGCCTACCTCGATAGTATTTTCCACAACCTGATTACCAATGCGATCAAGTACGGTACCACTAAAGACAAAAAAACTATAGACATCATCGCCAAGCAGGAAAACGGCAAAGTGGCCGTCTACGTCCGCGACTACGGCATCGGCATCGACCTTACACGCCATAGCCACAAGATATTCAAACTTGGCGGGCGGCTGCACCAGGACAGCCGCGGAGAGGGGCTGGGCTTATTCATGACCAAGCATCAGATTGAAGCCCTTGGCGGCAGTATAGATGTGGAAAGTGAGGAGCACTACGGTTCCACCTTTATTGTTACCTTCGAGCAATGATGACAATCGCTGAAGCCTTTCAAGACCTTAAGCAAGGGCTGGCGGAGCGCTATGGGGTGCGGGAAGCCGGCAGTATTGCCCGTATCGTTTTTGAAGACGCACTCTGCATTTACAACCGCCAAAGAAAAGCACCGATGACGGAAGCGCAACGCACTCTTCTGCAGCGCATAAAGGATAGGTTGCAGCAGGGGGAACCCGTACAATACGTACTGGGCAAAGCCGATTTTTACGGGCTGAAGTTCAAGGTAAGCCCGGCGACCCTTATCCCCAGGCCGGAGACGGAGGAGCTCGTGCACTGGGTGCTGGAAAATGAGCCAGCCAATGCACTATCGGTGCTGGATATCGGTACGGGCACCGGCTGTATCCCCCTGGCCCTGAAAAAGCACCGGCCTGCCTGGTCGCTTACTGCGGTAGATGTAAGCCCAGCCGCCTTGAGCATAGCCCGTGAAAATGCCGCCTTGCTAGGCTTGCCGGTTACCTTTTGGCAATCCGATATTTTAAAAGAAGAACATTGGGCGCATTGGCCGGCATTCGATCTCATGCTCAGCAACCCGCCTTACATTCCGCCCTCTCAAGCCCGGCTGATGCCTGAACAGGTGCTGGGCTATGAGCCGCAGATCGCTTTGTTCACCGAAGGCGAAGACGCCCTGATATTTTACAAAGCTATAGCCCGGCTGGCCCGGCAGAAGCTGCGGGCAGGGGGGCGGCTTTACTTTGAGCTGAACGAATTCAACGGGCACCAGGTCGCCGAAACCGTTCATAAACAAGGCTTTATCGCTACTGGCCTTCAGGAGGACATGAGCGGCAAGTTGCGGATGCTACGGGCAGTAGCCCCTTAGGGCGTTGCGAACAAGGCCTGCGTGAGTTCGATAAGGGTGTTATTCAGGCGCTCCAGTGCTTTCTCCATTTCCCAGGCGGAGCGGTCGCGCGGGGCTACCCAGTTAGAGATAGACCGGATTTCCAGGAAGGGGGCCTTTTCCATCAGGCAAGCGTAGAAAAAAGCGGCACCCTCCATGGATTCGACCTCAGCTTCGGGATGACGCACTTTTAGCTGCGCTATGGAGGCCGCTGTACCATGCACGCGGTTGACGCTTATCCCCGCCGCTTTTGGCAAAAAGTCGAAACCCTCCGCCTGCGGGTTGAGCAGCCGGCCTGCTTCATCAAATGGGAATTGCCCGGCTTCAATTAAGTCCAGCTGATGGACAGAGGTAAAAGAACCATCTGCCTCCTCCACGCCAAGGTCGGCGAAGCGCTCGCTTTGTACCTGCACCACGCTGCCCGGGGGGTGCTTTTCCGTCAGGGAACCTGCAACGCCTGCATTAATCACCAGATGCCAGTCATCCAGCGTTAAAACCCGCCCCAGGGCATAAGCCATCAGGGGAAGGCCAACCCCTGTAATCAACAGTGCTACCTTTACGTTGCCCTTCTGAAACTGGTGCTCGGCAGTTTGCACGTAGTGCTTGGACAGATAAGCCCGGAAAGCTGCCACCTCAAAAGGCGTAGCTGCTACGATTAGTATATTCACGAATTAATCCATTTAAAATTGATAGCGAATGCCGCCGGCGGGGGAAAAACCCAGAACTTCGTGGTAGCCGGAAGCCACGTCAAATAGCAGCCGGTCGGCTATTTTATACCCCATTCCAAACGTGACCATCGCCGGGTTGGTCGCAGCGCCAAGCCGCAAGTAAAAGGGGTCAGCAATTTGGTACTCAACCCCTACCTTGGTACGTACCGGGTGGTCAATGTCCTTCTGGGCTTCCAGCAGCAGGCTCACTTGTTTAGAAGGGTTGTAGCGCGCCCCAATCGACAAGATAGCTGGCAGGTACTGCCCATCCACTACCTCTATTCTGGCTGGGCTGTTGACATGGGCTGCCAATTCCAGCTCGGGCAGCAACTGTACCTGCATACCGGCTTCGAAGGTAAGTACGAAGCGGCTGCCGTATTCCGCAATTTGGGTATTCAGCCCCAGGAATTGTGCCCCGATAGACAGTTTGTCCGAAAGCTGCCGGCCGTAGGCCAGCCCAAACCGCTGCTCGTTATACCCCTCAAAGCCAAAATGCTGCACCGAAACGCCAAAAGTGCCAGCGGAAGTCGGCAAGCCTATGCCGAAAGCATAAACCCCTAAGGCATCCACCAGGAAACGCTGCTCCCCGAAAGCGGTTACTGATGTGGTTTGAAGGCTGCTCAGCCCGGCAGGGTTGGTGAATACCGCATTCACATCATGGTAAGTCAGCCCAGTAAGCCCCATGCCAATCGACCGCGCGCCTCCCGCCGGCGGAGCGCCATTTTGGGATTGAAGCATACCCATGGCTGCGAAGAAGAAAAGGAAAACAGGTAATAAGTATCTCATGTTGCGCTTGATCAGTAGGCCTAAAATTACCAACATTAAACGGGAATGCTGTAAAGCCCGGCCACGCATTTCACGAAAAACCGCCCACCTCGCTTTTAGTCTTGCCACTCCGCCAGAAAAACATTGGTATCCCGGGTGCCTCCGTTATTGCGGTTGGAAGAAAAGACCAGGTACTGGCCATCGTAGGAAAACATGGGGAAGGCATCAAAGGTAGGGTCGAAGGTAATCTGCTTCAGCCCGGTGCCATCCAGGTTAATGGAAAAAATATTAAACTGCCGCCCCCCGTCCACATGGTGGTTGGTGGAAAAGAGGATCTTTTCACCGGAAGGGTGAAAATAAGGGGCCCAGTTGGCACCTCCCAAGTTGGTGACTTGCCGGAGGTTGGAACCATCCACATCGCAAACAAAGACCTCCATCTCCGTAGGCTGCACCACGCCCTGTTTGAGCAGCGCTTTGTAAGTCGCTTGCGCTTCCGGAGTCTTGGGGCGGGAAGCCCGGAAGATTAGCTGGCTGCCATCGGGAGAGAAGAAGGCACCGCCGTCGTATCCAAGCTCATCAGTAACTTGCTGCAAGTTGGAGCCATCCGTATCCATGGTCCAGAGCTCCAGGTCGCCAGACCGCGTGGAAGTAAATACGATCTTGGAGCCATCCGGGCTAAGGGTGGCTTCGGCATCGTACCCGGGGTGGTCGGTGAGCTGTTCAAGGATATTGCCATCCAGGTCGGCCGTGAAGATATCATAGCTTTCGTAGATCGGCCATACATATTTGCCGTTGACCACCGGGGGCGTTTCCGGGCACGCATCCCCGCCCAGGTGGGTGGAGGCATACAGTATGGTGGTGTCGCCAGGCATAAAGTAGGAACAAGTCGTTCTGCCCTTGCCAGTGCTGAGCATAGGGGGCTGACTGCCCTCATAGCCGGTGATCGGCATGTAGAAAATCTGGTCGCAGGGCGCCCCCCATTCCTCATTGGCAGCTTGAAAGACGAGCTTCGAGTTGTCGAAACTAAAGTAAGCCTCTGCATTATCGCCGCCAAAAGTAAGCTGCTGCAAATTGCGGATATTGGTTTCCTGCTCGTAGCGCAGGGTGTCAGCATCAGGAGCCTCAGCGGTGCCGGCGTCAGCAGATTCACCGGAATCACCGGAATTTTCAGGGGCGCTGCAAGCAGCCAGGAAAAGCAGAAAGGGCAAAAGCCCGGACGTACAGATTCTCATTGCGTATTTTTCTGCAAAGATACTTTTCGGGCAGAATTCTCAAAATGCGCAATAATCATTCCTTCGTCACTTTAATGTCTGGGGTCGGCATCGCCATTGATATCGCCAATCTTGACCCCGGTCCACTGCGGGCTGTTGAGCACTCCCGGTACAATGACAACCTCGCCAGCCTGCCCCTGATAAACTTCACTAAAGGGCTCAACCGGGTTGTCGAAATCATAACCGGCGCGGATGAAGATCCAGGAGGGCTGATCGCCCAGTTCGGTATCAATACCCAGGATCAGTTTACGCAGTCGGATTTGGTCCAGCAGGGAAATAGAACCGCTGCGGTTGGCATCAGCCGCCAGGCGCTGCTCAGGGGATGCCAGTGTGTCTACACCCAGGATGTGCTTGCTGATCAGGATCAGATCCAGGGTGCTTACGCCGTTGGTCGGGTTGACGTCCTTTTCGGCGGTCAGGGTATAGGATTGCCCCGGCTGTACCAAAGCACTGAAACTAAAGCCGCCGCCCGAATTGTTTGAAGCCACTACGGAGTCCAGCTCAGACAGCCGTATTTGGGTATTAGCGATGCCTTCTTCCGCAAGGTCTAAAGCAATCCCGGAAGCACTCAGCGCGGCCAGAGGGCGCTGCGCACCCGTAGCTTCAATGGCAGCATCCAATTCCTGTATGGTAGCTTGCTGATTGCCGCTGCGGGGGTCGAAGGCCACCGTGCCGTCCGGCGCAATAACCACGAAGGTAGGCGTACCCAGAAAAAGCCCGTAAGTGCCGTCCTGATAGGGCGCTGTAGCGTTAAGGCTGCCCCCGGCGGCACCGGCCCCAGGATAGGTAAGCCCGTGATTGGCTTTGTAGGCATTGACTGCGCTGTTGTTATCATTGCTCAGTATGCTTAAGCTCAGAAAGGCGACATCGTGGCTGCCCCCGCCCCAGTCTTGGTAAAGCTGCTCCGTAGCTCCGGCAATGGCATTACAGGGGGGGCAGGAAGTGAAAAACAGCTTCAGTACAACGGTCTTACCCTCATCCAGGTAGTCAGCATAGAGCGTGTGGGGCTGCCCCTGGCTGTCAGTGATGGCAAAATCGGGGGCAGGCTGAGCGGAGCCAGCCAGGGTAGCGCCTAAAATCGGCAGCAGTACAAGCAGATAGCGAGCCATAGGATTCTAATTTGGGCAAAAAACAAATATTCTGAGTTATTAAAATTACAATAATCCCGATTTCTACCGGCTCAAAGCAGAATAAAACTAAAAAAAACTTGATTTATTAGTTAGGCAACTTACCTTTGCGGCACATTTTGAAAAGTATGCAGAAAGTTGTATTTCAAGACTTAGGACGGATCCGCTACCGGGAAGCCTGGGGCTTGCAGGAACGCCTCTTGCAAGAACTGGTCGACCAAAAACGCGCCAACCGGAAACGCCGCCAAGCTGAACTGCAGCCATTGCCCCAGCGGCACTACCTGCTTTTCTGTGAGCACCCTCCTGTGTACACCCTCGGCAAAAGTGGTTCTATGGACCATTTGCTGCTTGGGGAAGAGGAACTTAAGCACCAGGGTTTCGAGTTTTTCAAAATCAACCGGGGAGGAGATATTACCTACCATGGGCCAGGCCAGGTTGTTGGCTATCCTATTTTCGATCTCGACGAGTTTTTCACAGATGTACGGAAGTATATCCGCTTACTGGAAGAGGCCATCATAAGGGTCCTGGCGGACTACGGCTTGGAAGGGCAGCGAGAGGAGGGCTTCACCGGGGTTTGGCTCGCAGGCAAAGCCGGGCAGCCCAAACGCAAAATATGCGCTATTGGCGTGCACCTCAAGCGTTGGGTAACTATGCACGGGTTTGCGTTCAATGTCAATACGGACCTTAGCCACTTCAGCCATATTGTGCCCTGTGGCATAGCCGATGAGGATAAAGCTGTCACCTCAATGGAGCAAGAGCTAGGCCGTCAATTAGACCCTAAATCCGTGAAAGCAAAGCTAAAACTAGCCTTTGCAGACCTTTTTGGGTACGAATATGCGCCCGAAGGCACCATAACCCCCAGTTTAAAATGAAATCATTTAATGGCATGACCGATCCAATCATGATGAAAGATATACCCAACTTAAAGGTGGAAGATGTTGCTATTGCTGTTGCGCCCCGCCCGGCCAATGGCCTTGAGGAGGAGCTGTGGGACAGTTACCTGATCAACCTCAAAGAAGAGCCCATATCCAATGTGCTGGTCAATAGCCGTGGCTACGGCGAGCTGGATGGCGAAAAGATGAAGACGACGGTACTGCGCCATTTCTTTGAAGAGATCGGCCCGCTGGAAGTTGTTAAAATAGAGCCCATTCAGCGCAAGCTCTTTAGCCTGACCAATGAATACTGGATCAGCTTCACCCACGATGGGCATATGTACGACAAGAAGTACGTCTTCGTCAAGGGAAGCATACAGGAAGAAAATTTCACAACGATCCCCTTTATTAACCTGAAGGGCGTGATGATCCGATAACCTATGAGCGAGCTGAAAGCAAAACGAGTGAGTGAATCCCGGACCATCATGACGGAAATGGTGATGCCCAACGATACCAACCCCATGGGCAACCTTATGGGGGGCAACCTGCTGCGGTGGATGGACATCGCCTCCGGTATCTGTGCAGGGAAGCACTGCGAAGCCCATGTTGTGACCGCTTCGGTTGACCACGTTTCTTTTCAAAAGCCGATCAAAGTGGGGGATGTCGTCTCCCTGGAGGCTTCCGTCACCCGGGCCTTCCGGTCCTCTGTAGAAATCTACGTCGAGGTTTTTGCCAATAATATCAAGGGGGGCGAGGCCAGGCGCTGCAACCATGCTTACTATACCTTCGTGGGCCTCGATGATGAACACCACCCCATACCGGTGCCGCCGGTGCTGGCGCTCACTGAAATCGAGCAACAGCGCTACGATAGCGCCCCCCGCCGGCGGGAAGTCCGGCTCATCCTCAGCGGGCGTATGAAGCCCGAAGAATCCAAGGAGATCCGCTCTTTCTTTGACGATATGCCTCCCTCTGCATAAGATATGGGGCGTCAATGTCTTGTTTGCGCCATAACTCCAGGTTTTGACTAGCCGGTCTTTACTTTGCCCTGCAAGTCCATTACCTTGCTCAAGAGAATAACCTGAAGTATGACAAAGACCTTATCATTTGCTGCCCTATTATTGATTATTTGGGCATGCGAGCCAGAAAAAACAGCCGAAACAGCCTCCTTCGATGCTAAGCATCAGCCCTCTGAAGACTTTTTTCTCAAACGTGCTTATCCGGACAAGCATTTCAATCTGAAAGGGTACGAAAAAGCCCTTTCGGCAGCCCGCAACCGGCTGCAAACGCGGTCCGGGTCCTTTACCGGATTTGGCTTGCCCTGGGCCGTCCGGGGGCCGGGCAACCTTGGGGCACGCATTAACACCATCGCACTGCACCCTGAGGATGACGCCACCATATACATCGGCTACTCCCGGGGCGGTGCCTGGAAAACAAACGACGATGGCGCAACCTGGACGCCTATTTTTGATGATCAGCCCTTTTTGGCGATTGGCGATATTGAAGTAGACCCCAGCAACCCGGAGCGGGTCTATGTGGCCACTGGCGACCCCAACATCAGCTCTCATCCCGGTATTGGGGATGGCTTGTACCGCAGCGATGATGGCGGGGCGACCTGGGAAAAACTTGGATTGGAAGCGCAGCGTATCCTGCCGCGTATTTTGGTGCACCCCAGCAATCCGGATGAGTTGACCGTGGCAGCGATGGGGATCCCATTCGAGCGCAACACCCAACGCGGTATTTACCATTCCACAGACGGGGGCGAGACCTGGGCTCAAACCCTCCTCATTAGCAATCAGGCAGGGGCGATAGACCTCGTGCGCCATCCTACTAACCCCAACGTCCTTTACGCAAGTGGCTGGGACCGCATCCGCAACAATACAGAGAGCCTGATTACCGGGCCGGGTGCTAAGGTGTACCGTTCTACAGACGGAGGGGCCAGCTGGGAAATGCTCACCGGCAGCTTGCCGATGGAACCCACCGGCCGGGTGGGCCTTGCCGTTACGCCCGCCGCCCCCGATAACGTGTACGCTATGTACGTGGGTACCGACAGCCAATTGCAGGGGATTTACCGTTCTGAGGACCAAGGCAACACCTGGGCATTACTTACCGATAATGAGGGCAACAACGGGCTATCCACCAATGCCCTGGGCGGATTTGGATGGTACTTCGGCAAATTGCGTGTCAGCCCGGTCGCAGCCGATGATATTTTTCTGCTCGGCGTGGATCTGTGGCGGTCTGCCGATGGGGGCAGCAATTGGGAAATGGCGGCCCCGCCCTGGTTCGAATACCGGGTACACGCCGATAAGCACGACCTGGTTTTTGACAACGAGCTTAACATCCTGCTTGCTACGGATGGCGGGCTTTACCGCGCCGATTATTCGGCGACGAACTGGGAGGATATGGAGCGTATCCCGACGAGCCAGTACTACCGCATCGCCTGGAACCCCCACAACCCGGATTGGGTATACGGAGGCGCGCAGGACAATGGCACTTCCGGCGGGCCGGACCTTGGGTTTGAATGGCCGAGAATATTTGGGGGTGATGGCTTTCAACCTGCCTTTCGGCCAGATATGCCGGAGGTGATGTACGCCGAGACCCAGCGCGGCAATATTGTCGTTTCAAACGATAATGGGCAAACTTGGTTTTCTGCCACTGAGGGGATCGACCCTGATGACCGCCGGGATTGGGACATGCCCTATATCATCAGCCCCCACGACCCGGATGTCATGTACACGGGCACCTTCCGGGTATATCAGAGCACAGCTGGGGTTCTCCCGCAGTGGAACCCCATCAGCGAAGACCTCACCGACGGGCTGGTGTTGAACCCGCGCTACCATGCCATTACCAGCGTTCAAGAATCCCCCCTGTTAGAAGGCCGCCTCTACATCGGCACGGTGGATGCCAACGTCTGGCGCACGGATGATGCCGGAGAAAATTGGGTTAATATCAGCGCGGGCCTGCCGGAGCGCTACGTAACCAGTGTAAAGCCTTCGCCTGCCTTCGCCGACTATGCCTACGCTGCTCATTCCGGATATAAAGACAATGACTTCGTGCCCCACCTGCACCGTAGTATGGATGCCGGGCAGACCTGGGAAGATATTTCCGGCGACCTGCCTCCCCTGGCTGTCAACGATGTGTATATCCTGCCCGGGCATCAGGATTCTATTTTATTTGCGGGGACAGATGGCGGCGTTTATGGCAGTATGGATGCAGGAGAGCGATGGGAAAGGCTGGGGGCTGACCTCCCGTTTGTACCTGTTTATGATTTGGAGTACGACAGCATCAACAATCGGCTGCTGGTAGGCACTTTCGCGCGGTCTATCCTTTCTTATCCGCTCGATTCACTGGGCATTGAACAGGAGCCTCAGGACACGGTGGTACAGGTACGCAATGCTGAGTCGCCATCCTTTCTGAAAACGTACCCTAACCCAGCCCGCGAACGGATCAATTTGTCCTTTTTCAATATTGAATCCGGGCGGGCTTACGAAATTGCCATTCTCAATGCCAATGGCCAGCTGATGGCGCTCCATAAGGGGCAGCAACAGGGGGAGGTCATTCATCAACTAGACATTTCAGTTTATCCGAAAGGGTGGTATGTGGCAAAAGTCAAAATCCGGCACCAAGTCCGTCAGGCCCGTTTTCTGAAACAGTGACCTGGCTGTATCAATCGGGTAGCCGCATTGGCTTAATCCCGATTGATACAATCCTCAAGCTACTACAATCTACCGTTATTCTTCTTCCTCGTACCGGTCCCGGCCCGAGCGGTCAATGATCATGCTGCTGGCTTGCTGAGTGCCTTGCATGACCACATCCAGGATGTTGACATGCGCCGGTTGGGTAACCATGAAGTAAATGGCTTCGGCGACATCATGGCTGGCGAGCGGTTTAAAATCCTCGTAAATCTTTGCCCGGTCGCGGTCGCCATCAAAACGGACCAGGGCAAATTCGGTTTCTTCTACATGGGCAGGGCTGACCATGCCCACTCGGACGCCATGCTTGTGCAGGTCGATCCGCATTGCTTTGGTAAGCGCGTCTACGCCGTACTTGGTGGCGTTATAGACATTGCCATCAGGGTAAACTTCCTTGCCGGCGGTGGAGCAGATGTTGATGATATAACCGCTGCCCCGCTCTACCATGTGCGGTGCTACCAGCCGCGTCATGTAGAGCAGCCCCTTTAGGTTGGTGTCAATCATTTCTTCCCAATGGCGCAGCTCTCCTTGGTGAATAGGAGCCAGCCCCTTCGCCTTTCCTGCGTTATTAACCAGTACATCAATGGCGGACCAGGACCCTTCCAGGGTAGACAAGGCTTCCCGGCACTCTTGTTCGCTGCGGACATCGAAAGCTCGGGTCTGTACTTCTGCCTGGTACTGTTCTACAAGCTGCGTGCGGAACAGGTCGAGCCGTTCCCGGCGGCGGCCGGTCAGAATGACCCGGTAGCCCTTCTCGGCAAATAGCCGGGCGGTAGCCTGGCCGATGCCGGAAGTAGCACCTGTTACCAAAACGGTTTGATCTACCTTTGGCCGCGGGGGTGGGGGTGGCGTAGCGGGCTTTTTATCCAGCTCCTGCTGCAGCCGTTCGGCTTCCGCTTCCTTCTCCCGCAACAGCTGTTCCAGTTCGACGATACTGTTTTTCATCGCCTCGATGGCGCCCAGATTGACGGTTGGCTTGGCCGCCCGGGCCTGAGCTGCGGCTTCTTCCTGCCGGGCGGCTTGCTCGGCGGCAATAGCGAAGGCTTTGTCGTTTTCGTCCGTTTGCAGCTCCGGGTTGATTTGTATGGCTTTCTGGTAGGCATCGGCAGCTTTCCGGTAGGCGCCGAGTTTGTGGTAAACGAGCGCCATATCGTAGTAGGCAAAGGGGTGGAAAGCGTTGACCTTGAGGGTCTTTTTAAAGTATTTGATCGCTTTTTCCGGCTTGTCCAGCGCCTCGTGCAGCAGCAGGGCGTATTGGTAGAGGGCATCGTGGTTGCTCTTGTCCTGTTTGGCAGCCTTTTTGAAGTACTTGGCTGCCTGCTGCCGCTCTTCCGGAAAATGAGCAGCGGTGATCATCCCCAGCCGGTAGTAGACATTGGGATAGCCCTCATCGATATCGATCAGCATCAGGTAGTGCTTTCGGGCAGCGTTGAAGTCGCCTTCCAGTTCCTCAAGTTCCCCCAGCAGGAAAAGCGCATCGGTATTGTCGGGCTCCAGTTCCGTAACGGGGAGCAGCTCCTCCCGGGCGGAGTGGTAGTCTTTGCGCTCCCGCGCCAGCATGAGTGCATAGTGGTAGCGGAGGGTCGCATTATCGGGTTGGTCCGAGACCGCTTCAGCCATATAATTGAGCCCTTGCTCTTGTTGACCGTTGTTGAGCAGGCTCAGGGCATACTCGATATGGTCATGGTCGGCGTAAGCCGGCTTTTCCTCCTGCGGGGCCGGCTCTTCCGGCTCCCGGGCGGGCGGCTCTGAAGCATGGCCCTCCGGAGTAACCGGATCCTGTGATTGTTGGTAAAGGTCGCTCCCGTCCTGCGGCAATGGGGGTTCTGTTTCCTCTGACGAATCCTCTTCAGGCTCTGCATCTGAATCGACGACCGTTTCCGGTTGCGGGGCTGGCGTATCGGCTTCTACCAAGTCTTCTTCTTCGTGTGATTCCGGGGCTTCTTCGGGCATATCATCGGTGCTGTCTTCCATAACCGTTTGCTTGCTCTCCCGTTGGTCCAGGTTCAGCATTTCGATATTTGGGATGCCGGCAATATCGAGCCGTTCTTCCTCTTCTGGTTTATCGGCTGCCGGCCCCTCATCTGCATCGGGTGCCACCGGCTGCCGGGTCTGAAAGGTGGCCTTAAAGCTGCCCCAGGTCCCTTCGTCTTCGGTGAATATGAAAAACTGGTGGTAGGCATTGGCCTGGAACTGCGGCAGCAGCAGGTAATTCATGCTCCGCAGCAAGCGCAGGAATTCGCCCACCTCACTGGATACTTCCCGCATGACTTTGAGGTGGGTATTGAAATTATCTTCGTCCAGCTCACTCATCTGGCGCTTTTGGCGGCGGAGGTCCAGATACTGGTCTTGCCAGTAGTTGATGTACTGGATAATATCGCTTACCCGCTCAAAATCCGTTTGCACCGCTTTCTTTTGGCCAGTGGCGGGGTCCTCGGTGATGCCATCGATGATAATGGGCAGAATGTCGTGCCTCCTTTCCTGCAAGAGCTTTAGCCCGCGGCTCATGCATTGGGCCGATTTCAGGAAGTTGTCGCTGATGAACAATAAGATGGGGTCGGACTGCCCCAGCAATTGGTCCGACAGGAAGTTGCTGTTCGTAGAGCGGTTGCAGGTGAAGTGATGAAAGGTATAGGGGGAGGCGGATAGGTCTTGTTGCACCTCAGCTACGGTAGCTTCGTTATCTGCGCAATAGGCCAGTGCAATGCTGTTCGTACTCATGGTTTGGAAGTTGATTTTTGGGTATAGTCTTTTTTTACTGTAGCAGGCTCGCTATAAATGTATTAAATTCTTGCTTGAAATCCGCATAGGCCGAAGTGGCAGGGCCCTGAAAGCCGGTATGAATGCGTTGGACTTGCCCTTCCTTGCCAATAACTATCAGGGTTGGAAAAGCTGCTACGCGGTTGAGCATCGGTAATGCGTTGCCTGCCTCTGCCTTGTCGGCATAGCCGGCCAGGGCGATTTCGTAGCCCGGGTCCAGATTATTTTGGTAGCGCCGTATAGCCTCCATGGCTTTGGCGGGGTCGCGGTACTTTTCGAAAGCCAGGCCGATGACTGCTACATCCTGATCCGGGTGCTCCCGCAGGTATTCTCTGAGAAACAAGGTTTCGTCCCGGCAATTGGGGCACCAGGTGCCCAAGAGCTGCACAATAATGGCTTTGCCCTGAAAACGGGGGGCGGCCAGGGAGACGGAATCCCCATCCGGCGTAGGGAAATTGAATTCGAGCCGCTCGTAACCCGGTTTAAGGTAAGTCAGGCTATTGGGGTCAGCCAGTTGGGCTCCGGCATCCCGTTTGGCCGTCCACAGCGTTTGGAAGTGCTTACCCGAACGAAAGGAGCCCAACAAGGTGCTATCGGGCCGGATCCGGGCTTCAAAGAGGAAGGCATGGGCCCCATCGAAACAGCTGAGGTACAGCTTATCAGCCTGAACGCTGCCTTGCAGGTAGCGGTAATCGCCGGTTTCGGTAAGGAAAGTCCCGGTCAGTGCGTTGCCCTCCTGATTAAGTTCGGCGACAGCAGGGTAGGGGTCCTCGTCTTCTTCTACGCCAAAGGTAGCTGACCACCTGCCGCTCAAGTCCATTACCGGCTCTTTCCGCAGAGTGGTAAAGCGGTGGTTTTTGCCGTGATAGGCTTTGAAAGGGATGCTGTAGGGCTCCCCGCGGTTGTTGACGGTCCACGCGCCTTCCATGATGTCCTCTTCAAAAATGGCATCAATGCGGGAGTCGTAGACCGGAAACTCAATCACAATGGTATCTTTGGCCGTCGCCCGGTCCAGGCCAATGGTTATACTGTCTACTCGCAACCGTTCGTCTCCATTAATCAGCTCAATGTAGAAATCCGTCTCATTTTTATAAATGACTTCGAAATTGAAGGGCAGCTCCCCATTTGTCACCTCCTCAAACTCCAGCTCCATTTTCTCGGGCAGGGGTTCCCCTTGTGGATTTGGGGTGACCATATTGGGCTCCAGTTCGAGTACGCCGCGCCAGGGGCCGGGCGGCAAGGCAGAGAATTCGTTCTCAACGACAATACAGGCGGAAAACTGAGACATGCCGCAGAGCAAAACGAAATACGAGAAAAGCCGAAGTGCTTTCACCATGGTTATTGTTCAGGTTTACTGGATGACTATGTTATACTGTCAATGCTGTAAAAAGATGCATCATCAGGGATCAAATGTGGTTTTTGTCAAATTGTTGCAGGCCTGCTCAGGACTTCGACCCTTTGAAGTGGTCCTCCTTATGTCTAAATAATACATTAAAAGAAGTCAGGCTGCCGTAAATGCGGGTGATGTACTGCTGCAGGCCGACCTTTTCTTCATCTGTCAGGTTGCTGCTGTTGATGCGCTGTTCCATGACCCTCAAGCGGTCCCTGACCATTACGATCTTGTGGAAGAAGCTCTCAATGGGCATGCGCTTGGGCTTGGCGGCCTCTCCTGGCTCTAGCACCAGCTCGCCTCCCTCCCAACGGTGCCCCAGTTCGACAGTTTCCGAAATATCGGAATAGGTGCGCAGTACCTTAATCAGGGATTGCTCCATCTCCGAAAAAGAAACGGGCGATTCAGCCGGCAGGGCTTCAATGATTTCCCATTTCTCATAGTCTTTGCCCACTTGCTTAACGCCATACACCATAAAGCAAACATCGTAGGCTACCTTGTGCAGCCGGATAATCACCCCATCGCCGTAGGCGGGGTGTTTGACACGAGAGCCGATGCCGAGCAATTGTTGTTCTGCCATTCTCAATTGGGTTTATGCAGTTTCTAAATCTTCGAGGCGTTTTACTTCAAGTTCTCCCTCCGTTTGGGCAATCAGCGTGGACACGGTTGCATCACCAGTAACGTTAACAACGGTCCGGCACATATCCAAGATGCGGTCAACCGGAAAAATAATCGCAATCCAGGCGGGGTTGAGGCCCACGGATTGGAGGACGACAATCATCATCACCAGGCCAGCACTGGGCACGGCCGCAGATCCGATGGAAGCGAGGGTAGCCGTCAGCACAATGGTCAGCTGTTGGCCTAGGGTCAGATCGACCAGGTGCATCTGAGCCAGAAAGACAACGGCCACTGCCTGGTAGAGGCTGGTGCCATCCATATTAACGGTGGCGCCAATGGGCAGAACAAAGTTGGTCACATTCTGAGATACGCCAATGTTGTCGCGCACGCATTCCATAGTCACCGGCAGGGTGGCAGCGCTGGAACTTGTGGAGAAGGCCAAAAACTGGGCTGGGCTGATGCGCCGGAAAAACCCACCGTAGCTGAGTTTCCGCACAAAGAAAGCAGCAATAAGCGGATAGAATACAAAGATCATGAAAAAGAGCCCCAGGGCAACCACTACGGAATAGCTCAGCAGCCCTTTGAAAATTTCAATGACCTCGGCCGGAGTACTCGCCATTTTGGAAATGACCCCCGCCATGAGGGCAAAAACAAAAAAAGGCGCTGCCTCCATAACGACTTCTACCATCTTGAGGAACACCTCATTGACGCCGTCGATAATCTGGCGTACAGGGCCTGCTTTTTCCGCTGGTATCAGCAGCAGCATGACCCCGAAGAAAATCCCAAAAAAGATAACTTGCAGCATTCGGCCGCTATCGGTCAGAGCCGCGAAGATGTTGTCGGGCACAAAGTCCACCAAAAACTGCAGGGGCCCTGCCTCCTTAAACTGTTCAGCGGCCTCCATTCTTTCCTGTACCGAAGCATCGCTCTGTTCCGTGCGCATGGCTTGCTCCGCCTGGGCTACCAACTCGGCGTATTCGGGTTTGGAGAGGAAGCGCTCTTCATCCAGGATACGCCCCCCGGGCGTGCTCTCTGCCCATAGTTCGTACTTGAGCCGGTTTTTGACCCGCTGCGTTTCATCGATGTAGTCGCCTGGCTGAAACAGGTTAACAAAAACAAGCCCCACGGTAACCGCAGCGACCGTAGTTACCACATAGGCCAGTAAGGTTTTGGCGCCCATGCGACCCAGTTTGGAAGGGTCGGGCAAGCCTGCCACGCCGCCAATGATGCTAAACAAGACCAGCGGTACTGCAATAAACTTCAGGAGGCGGATGAAAATGGTGCCGAAGGGGTCAATCCAGTTTTGCGTGAATTGATTCCACCCCAGGGCACTGGAAACGAGAGAGTAGATAATACCGGCAATCAGGCCAATAATTATTTTCCAGTGCAGCGGTAAGTTTTTCATCATAATTGTGTAAGCTCCTAGGTTTGAAGCCCCCAAATTAGACATTTTATACTAAGCAAAATAAAAATTTGGCTAAGTTTGCCGCCATGAGCACACAGAATGATCTTCTTTTGAGAACCGCCCGGGGAGAGCGGGTGGAGCGCCCGCCGGTATGGCTGATGCGCCAGGCTGGCCGCATCCTGCCGCAGTACCGGGCTATCCGAAATCGATTATCTGGCTTCAAAGAGTTGGTGGAAACGCCTGAGCTGGCCGCCGAGGTCACTATTCAGCCCGTAGATGAACTTGGCGTGGATGCTGCAATCATTTTTTCTGATATTCTGGTGATCCCGGAAGCGATGGGGCTGGCTTACGAAATGGTCGAAAAAAAAGGCCCCCGGTTCCCCGAAGTCATCAGTAGCGCCCAGGATGTAGAGCGCCTTCAGAGTGGCCCTGCCGCTGCGGAGGCCCTGGGGTATGTCTACGACGCCGTGTCGCTCACCCGAAAAGCGCTTGATGGCCGGGTGCCCCTCATTGGTTTTGCCGGCGCCCCCTGGACCCTGATGGCTTATATGGTGGAGGGCAGCGGCAGCAAAACCTTCTCCAAAGCTAAGCGGCTATTGTATACCGCACCCGAATTGGCTCATCAGCTGATGAGCAAAATTACCGATACACTGATTGCTTACCTAAAGGCAAAGGTAGCACACGGGGCGCAGCTGGTGCAGGTTTTTGATTCCTGGGCGGGCATCCTTTCGCCTGAGCAGTACCGGGCTTTTGCCCTGCCGTACATCGGGCAGATCTGCGACGCCATTCAGGAAGTGCCCGTGACGGTATTCTGCAAGGGCGCCTGGTTTGCATACCCCGAATTGAGCCGGCTGGATTGCCAGGCTATCGGCCTGGATTGGAACACCCCCCCGGCCTTAGCCCGCGAATGGATAGGGGCAGGAAAGGTGCTGCAGGGCAATTTGGACCCCTGTCAGTTGTATGCCCCGCCTCAAACCATCGAGCAAGCAACGCAACAGATGCTCGAACAGTTCGGCCGGGGGCACATTGCTAACCTGGGGCACGGTGTCTATCCGGATACGCCTCTCGACGGTGTCAAAGCTTTCGTCAACACCGTTAAGCACTACTGCTACAAATAAGTAGGTTGTTTTTTTTATTTTCGCCCCGCTGCGCCTTATTTTTGAATGGCTTTTTACGAAGTGAAAAAGCAGCTGATCGGCAATAACCAAGCTGTAAAGAGCTGATTTCAAAGATTTTGCGACTTTCAGGAATTACTAATTTTCCGGTTTCGCAATGGCTGTTCCCCAATTAACCTGAGCGTTGCTTCTGAAGTAGTGCCAAACGCCATAACCACTAAATCACCACTAAAAGCAACTGAATGGGCTGGTTTAAACGACTAAAAGACGGTATTCAGACCGCCACACGTAACAAAAAAGACACCCCGGAAGGACTTTGGTACAAATGCCGGCGTTGCAAAGAAACCTCTACTGTAAAGGAGCTGAAGGACAACTTCTTCAAATGCCCACACTGCAACTTTCACGTCCGCCTTCGGTCTTTCGATTACTTCGGGCTTATCTTCGACGGCCAATACGAGGAGATGTACGAAGACCTGGCCTCCAAAGATTTCCTCAACTTTACCGACCTCAAGCCTTATACAGAACGGTTGGAAGAAGCTAAGGACAAAACCGGGCTGACCGATGCAGTAGCAGTAGCTAAAGGCAAAGTCAACCGCCGCCCTCTCGTAATTGCTGCGATGGACTTTAAATTTATTGGCGGTTCCATGGGGTCGGTGGTAGGCGAGAAGATCGCGATGGCTATTGACTATTGTATTGAGGAGCGTATGCCCTTTCTCATGATTTCCAAATCCGGTGGCGCCCGTATGATGGAATCGGCGTTTTCGCTCATGCAAATGGCTAAGACTTCGGCTAAACTGACTCAGCTGGCCAAAGCTAAGGTCCCTTACTTTAGCCTGATGACTGACCCGACTACCGGGGGCGTGACGGCTTCCTTTGCTATGCTGGGCGATATCAATTTTGCAGAACCGGAAGCGCTGATCGGCTTTGCCGGGCCGCGGGTGATCAAAGAGACGATCAAAAAGGAATTGCCGGAGGGCTTTCAGACTTCTGAATTTTTGCTGGAGCATGGTTTCCTGGATTTTATTGTGGACCGAAAGGACCTCAAAGAGGTGATCAGCGATTTGCTTTACTTTTTCGAAAAACCGCCCGCTAACCCCGTTATTGAAGATGAAAAGTGAATTTATATGCCTGCAGGAAGATGTCAGAGAAAAAGAGCTTGTACCGGGCTTTAACGCCCGCCTTGTACATACGGATCAAATAACGGTGGGGCATGTGCATGCCAAAGCTGGGAGTGTGCTGCCGGAGCACCAACACCCGCATCAGCAGGTGACCAATGTGATCTCCGGCGAGCTATCGATGACGGTAGATGGGGAGACGCGGGTTTGTAAAGCGGGCGATGCTGTTGTAATTCCTGGCCATACGCCGCATTCGGCCAGAGCGCTTACGGATTGTTATCTGATTGATGTGTTCCAACCGGTGCGGGAAGACTATAGGTAAAGTAGCTGTTATACCTCGTGCTGAGTACGGTAAATATTGTTAAGGGCCGTTCCACTATTTTCTATCCCCCTGATGGACACTTAGTAGTCCACATTCCGCACCTGATGGCGCGGCACCGGGAGGGTGCCCGGTGGTTACCGACATATTGCCCCTAGCGGGGCAGGGCGGGTGCAGCAGGAATCCAGGCATTGAGCGGGCTGCTTGATGGGCCGTTTTACCTATGCAGGGCCTGGTAAGATAGGCTTTCAGAGCAGTTGCATATAGGTGAAGGGCGGTGGGGCACGTAGTACTTCTTCTTTTTTCCTTGGATGGATACTTAGTAGTCTACATTGCGCACCTGACGGCGCGGCACCGGGAGGGTGCCCGGTGGTTACCGATATATTGCCCCTAGCGGGGCAGGGCGAAGATAGTAGGGGCTTGGTGCTTAGGCGGGCTGTGGGCACGCTGGCAAGCATGGAGTAGGTTTGCTACCCCATCATCAGTATGCCCGAAACCCCGCTAGGGGCTGTATATGGGTAACCTCAAGCCGCTGCCGCTGCCCCGCGCCGTAGGTGCGGAATGTGTTTACCGTACTGTCCCCAACTCCTTCCGCATTCATGGGCCTTTATTCTCCAAACGGGTTGCTAAACGCAGGGTCATTCACAAAAACGGTATCCGTTAACATATTGAGAAAGGCAATCATCGCCTGTTTTTCCTCTTCAGTGAGGCTGAACGGCTGAATATTGGGGTCTTCATTGGCTACGCCATGCCCACCTTCAGCGTAGGAATCCAGCACTTCCTCCAAGGTAGCGAAACGCCCATCGTGCATATAAGGCGCCGTCAAAGCGATGTTGCGGAGCGTAGGAGCCCGAAACTTCCCATTGTCATAAATGTTGCCCGTGACTTCGCCCTGCCCCTTGTCAGGGAAGCTTTCCAGATCGTCCACAGCCGAGATGCCATTGTTGAAGAAATTATTCTCTGTAAACAGAGCGCTGCCGTGGCAATGGGAGCAGCCAGGATGTTCTTGTGTCGGCAGTGCCTGCTCTACAAAAAACAGGTCACGCCCCATCTGCTCCTCTTCGGTAGGCCAGCCTTGCTGCTGCCAAACGATTTTATCAAATCGAGAATTGTAGCTAACCAGTGTCCGCTCGAATTGCGCAATCGCCTTTACGGCCAATTCCCGGTCTATTTCGCTAGCGTACTCAATACCGAAAGCCTCCCGGAACTTCTGAGGGTAGTTGGGGTGGGTGCGCAGCTTTTCTTCCACATGATCCCAGGATTCGTCCATTTCGCGGTGGTCTTCAATGGGGATCAGCGCCTGTTCTTCCAATGTTGCAGAGCGCCCATCCCAGAAAAAGCCCCGTGGGTTGAATGCCAGGTTGACCAAAGGCATGGAGGAACGCACCCCCGTTTGCCCGTCAATGCCCGTGCTAACCGCAGCGCCATCCGTAAAGCTGAGCCCCTGCAAATGGCAGCTGGCGCAGGAGATGGTGCTGTCTCGGGACAGAATGGGGTCATAAAACAACATCCGGCCCAGGGCAATCCCTTCTTCCGTCATAGGGTTATCCGGCGGTATAAGGGGGTTGGGAAAACGTTCAGGCAGGTAATCGAATGAATAGTCGGTAGGGGCATAATCTGCATTGATCGGCGTTTCTGCCGGGCAGTTGTCACAGCTGCCGGGGTCGCCTTCAGGGTCATCTTCGCAGGCGCTGAAAAAGAGTGTAGCGGTAAGGAGCAGGAAAAAAAGCGATTGCTTCATTGGAGATAGTCTTTATGTACCGGTAAGTTACGAACAAAACTGGTATCCGTAAGGGTTCCCAGAAAAGCCACTAATGCAGCCTTATCTTCGTCAGAAAGGTGTAATTTTCTAATTTTCGGGTCTACATTAGGCCCTGCATGGCCACCGCTGTTGTAGTGCTCAATCACTTCTTCAAGCGTGGCAAACCGGCCGTCGTGCATGTAAGGTGCCGTAAGGGCTACATTCCTGAGGCTGGGTACCCGAAATCGGCCATTGTCGTACTTCACCCCTGTCACGCTGCCCCGCCCGGGGTCCGAGTAAGTATAGGGCGCTATTTGTTCCTGTACACCATTGTTGACAAAAGTCTGGTCTGTAAAGAGGGGAGGGGTGTGGCAATGGCCGCATTCTCCGTCTGGCAATGCTTCAGAAGCATCAAAAAAGATAGCCCTGCCGCGGCTTTCCAAAGCAGTGTAGGCGGCCATGCCGCGCACTACGCTGTCGTATTTGCTCTCACTGCTGACCAGGGTGCGCTGAAACTGCGCTAGCGCCTTGGCTACCAGGCCTCGGTCAATTTCCGTTTTCTGTTGTAAGCCAAAAGCCGATTGAAAGTGGACCGTGTAGCTGGGGTGGGCGCGTAAGCGTTGCTCCACCAATGCCCAATTGCTGCCCAATTCAGCGGGGTTGGTAACGGGGGAAAGCGCCTGGGCTTCGAGGGTGGGCGACCGGCCATCCCAAAACAACCCCTCCGTTATCCAGGCGAGGTTAAGCAGGGCAGGAGCATTACGGGTGCCCTGCCGGCCGTTCAACCCCACCGCAATGGGTTCTCCATCCGTGAGCGAAAGGCGGGGCAAATGGCAGCTGCTGCAGGAAATGCTGGAATCCAGAGACATGATCGGGTCGAAAAACAGGCGCATCCCAAGGGCTGCTTTTGCAGGGTCATACGGATTGTCTTTCACTTCGACTAACTGTACAAAGTGCGCAGGCTGCTCCTGCTGTAAATAAGCGCCTTCTTCCTCAGGAGCGGGGGAGCAAGCCATTCCAATAATACTAATCCATAAGCTAATATGCCAAAACCTCGTTCTCATTGTTCAATCTGAAGCGAAAGGGCTTTGGGGAAGTTCTGAGCCATGAAAACCGCCGCAGGCGAAGTGGCCGAATGGGCAAATTGTGCTTCCCGGAAATCCCAGAAGTCACCGTTCTCATCAATCAGCACATCCCGCAGGTCGATGTTGAGCACCAACTCTTTGGTTTCGCCTTTGGTCAGGTCAAGCGCCCCGGAAAAGGACACTTCCGAAAAGTTATTGTCGCCTCCGATGTGGAAAGTCAGTTTGTCCTCAAAATTGCCGCTGCCATCAAGGTCGGCATTGCCTTCTATCTTGAAAAAAATATAGCTCGAAGCATCTTCCCAGTAGTTTTGGGAGAGGGGGTGCGTCAAATCGTAGTCAGGAGGTATGGTAGCATTGAGTTCCGGTGCGACACCCAGCCCCATTTTAAGACCAGTATAGCTACGAATAGGCACCTCTGCAGACAGTACTTCAAGGCCTGCTCCTGCATCCTCATCGGTAAAGATATCGCCAAAATCGACCAGGGCAATTCCCTCCAGGGGCTCTTCCCGGGTTTGACCATCTTCTTCGTAAGTAAGCACCAAATTAGACAAATACACCTGCAGCAATTGCATCTGAAGTTGCATACCCGCTTCGTAAGCGTACTGCCGTTCGAACATGACCAAAGGGTCATCCCCGTAGGTACTCGTTGCGCGCAGAGCAAGGGTTGTGGTTGCTGGCCCGCCTTCGTCATCGTCCCCGCAGCCCAGGGCAGTGAAGACCAGCGCAAGGATCAACAATGGGAGTATATTCTTCATGGCTTGAATTCAGAATTTTCTTTTAATTAAAATATTGACAGTGCAATAATAACAAACTCAGCCACAGGCGAGTTGTGCTTTTCAACGCTACTCCAGTACAATTTCCGACAAAGAAAAGGCTTCTGCTGTATTGCCGACAATAGTAGCCTGCAATTCTTCCGGGCTGTCCTCCTGCACATTGATGCCAGATAGCCATTTCCGGTAATCGATATCAACCACCAGCTTCAGATGGAAACCCGGGACTTTTTCGTCCATTACCGGGAATTCTACCTGCTGCAGGTTGGCGAAAGTGCCGATTCTTAGGGTTTCGGGGATGGTATCAGCAACGGTGGTGTCGCGGTAGAGCTGAATAAGCTGAAATACGTAGCCAGAGTCCCGGTTGAAGTAGAGCAGGCTATCCGTAAGGCCCAGGGGGTGGGCAGGGGGTATGCTATCGGCAATGGCAAAGTTGGCCTGGCCGTTTACCCCCACAAAAAAAGAGACAGCTGATAAATTGCCCGAGGCGCGGAGCGTCCCCAGCGAAATGGTGCTTGAATTGCCGGCGGAGGCCAGCGCAAAGTTGTCCGCTACTGTTTCCAGAACGAGGTTGCCACCTGGGTTTTCCAGGAAAATTTCCAACTCATCTTCTACAGTAAGCGGTGCTCCGGACTGAGTTTCCAGAACAGTCTCAGAGATAAAGAACTGGAAACGTTCCACAGTGAAGGGGTTGCCGCTTTCATCTAAGTATACGCTATCGTTTAGGCGGAACGTGTAGATGGTATCAGCCGTGCTGTAGCGATGCCGGAACTGTATGCGCAGTTCCGGGTATTGGCAATCGTCCGGCGCGTTATTGTCTGCCGAAAAGTCATAGTTGACGGCGTCCAGGTCCAGACAGCCCTCCTGTGGTTCGTAACAGCCGGAGAAGGTAAGGGCCAATAACCCCAGCACAAGAAACCATCCGCTACTGCCGCTCATAGTCCCGGACGAGTTTTTTGACAATCTGCTTGACCTGGGAGCTGAATTCCTTGTTGAGAATCCAGTTGTAATACTGTTTGTCTTTGGAAAGCGTAGCTGCCACAGGTTTGCCATTGTACTTGCCAAAGCTGAAAACGATTGTGCCATCGGGGGCATATTTCATTTTTTGCGTGGCATCCACATAGCGCAAGTCATTCGTGAAGTCGTGGATAACTTGCATATCGTTGGTGACCGGCGTAGGCGTGATGTTGCCATCCTCATCCTCAAAGTCGACGCCCTTGTAACGCTCCAGCTGCCCTTTGAATACATCAATAGTAGCATAGACATCGGCGAGGGCATCGTGGGCGTTTTCCATTTCTTTATCGCAGTAGAACCGCAGGGCAGCCTTGAGGGTGCGTGGCTCCATCTTGTAAAAGATGCGCTGCACGTCAATCGTCCGGCGATGGTCCACATTAAACTCCATGCCAACCCGGTCAAATTCCTCCATAAGCATGGGAATATCAAAACGGTTGGAATTATAGCCCGCCAGGTCAGCCGTGCCGATAAAGTCGTATATTTCCTGGGCTACCTGCTGGAAAGTGGGTTTGTTGGCTACATCCTTAGGCGTAATCCCGTGCACCTCCATGGCCTCCTCGCTGATGGGCACCCCGGGATTGATAAGCATGGTCATCTCTTCCGGCGTGCCGCCTCCTTTCAAAAATTTGACCATTGCAATCTGCAATATACGGTCACGGACCACACTTAGCCCAGTCGCTTCCAGGTCAAAAAACACTAAATCTCGGTCTAGGTTAAAATCCATAAATGGAATTGGTTTTGCGCCCTGTCGTTGGCGCGTATCAGTTCGTTGGTTTAAAAATCGCATTCAGCCCTTCTGTGTAGGACACTGCCATGCCGCCATCCGGCAAGCCGTAAATAAAGTAAGCTTCCACAGCGGGCAGGGATTCTGCCAGTGCCCGGGCTTTTTCTACCCCCATGGCCATGAAAGCAGTAGCGTAAGCATCAGCTGTCATGCAATCTGAAGCAAAAACGGAAGCACTCAGCAAGGTATTGCGTTCCGGGTAGCCAGTGGCTGCATTGATCGTATGGCTGTATTTCCGGCCGTTTACTTCGTAGTAATTCCGGTAATTGCCGGAAGTGGCCAGCGCCTGGTCTTTCAGGGGCACGGCTGTTTGTATTTCAGACATCCCTGCGCCTTCTTCCGGCACATTAATGCCTAGTTTCCAGGTATCTCCCCTTGGGCTTTGGCCCCGGGCAAGCGACTCTCCGCCTATGTCTACCAAGTAATGCTCTACACCATTGTCTTCTAGCAGTTGCCCAACCAGGTCCACGCCATAGCCCTTGGCAATTGCGCTGAAATCCAACTTTACGCCAGGAGCCGATTTGTAAAGCACGGAGGTATTCTCGTACACTCTTAATGATACCTGCTCCATGCCGACAAATTGGAGCAGGGAGTCAACGAGGGCGCTATCTACGGCCTCCAATTTCTTTTTTTCCTCGTAGCCAAAGCCCCAGTAGTTAACTAAGGGCATGACCGTCGGGTCAAAGTAACCTTTGCTTTGGGCGTGCACTTCTACCGCTTTACGGTAGTTGTTCAGGAAATGCTGGTTTTCATAGTTGCCCACGGAGCCATCGGTAGGATGAGTCGACAGATTAAATACGCTATCCGCGCGATTGAAGCGTGAAATCGTCGATTGGGGGATATAAGTGGAAACCTCCAGGTTAAGCTGCTGGAGAATGGAGTCTATCTTAGGCTTCATCTCCTCCAGGCTGGGATTGTCGAAAGTCACCCGGTAGTAGGTGCCCATGGTTTCCCCTTTCAGGATTTGGTAGTCACCTGGTGCTTGGCCAGATCCGCCGCCACAACTCCATAGCAGGGCAATGAGGGTAATTAAAATAATCTTTCGTAATATCATCAGGCTTGTTTTCTCCATTGTGCGTCAATCGAATACCAACCCGGGCCCGCAATAAGCACACAAACATAAGGAACGAGGTAAAGCAGGGCTTGTTCGTAATCTCGGAAAGGGCCACCCCAGTGCACTTTAAAAATAGCAACCAGCATGGTAAATATCAGAGGCACCGCTGCCCAGCGCGTAAACCAGCCGGCGGCCAATAGAATCGCGCAGCCGGCTTCAGCAAAGACGGCGAGGGCAAGCGAGAATTCCGGGCCCAGGCCGAGGAAATCCAAAAACTTAATTTCTCCGCCCTCCAGCAATTTTTGAAGCTTGGGCCAGCCGTGGCCAAGCAGCATGCTCAATCCAAATGTAAGCCGAAGCAACAACAGAACAACATCGTGGTACCGGGTGTGCGTCATAAGCAGGTCAGGTTTGCGTTGGCGGCAAAGGTAGGCAAGCAGGGGGTAAAATCTAAGAGTTTTAGTGGATTCCGGTGGCGGAGCGGGCGGAGCACGGCCTAAAATTGGACAGCTCCGCCTCTGCATAGGCCCTTCATCCCCTTTCGTCGGATTCTTTTGCGTGCTTTATGGAAAATAGGTAGCTTAGGTCATTCGTTTTGATTGTGACTCAATAGCCGAAAAGATGTTATACCCGATTTTATATATTGCCACGATTGCCAGCCTTGCGCTCTGGTTTCTGTACCGCTCGGACGAAGAGCGGGAGCGGGGGCTGCAAAGGCTGTTTTTCCTGCTCTTCTTTGCTTACCTGGGCGTAGTGCTGCTTGCCGAAGCCCGGTTTGGCACAAAATTATGGGTTCTGTTCCGCGACCTTTCGGTACTGGCGCTTTTAGGCGGGCTCTTTCAAGCCGCTGTCCATAAGCGTAGCTGGTTCATTGGCGCATCGGTGGCTGCCGGGGCCTTGCTGCTATGGTTTGTCCCCAGCCAAATGAGCGGCAGCTTGTCGCCCGCTGCTGCCCCGCAGTATAGCTACGACCCGGATGGAGAATTGCTGGTTGAACTGGCCGAAGGCAGCACTCCGGAAGTTATGGCGACGCCGGCTTTCAAGTACGATCTGACATTTGCTCCAGCTTTTCAGGTCGGCGACCCGGCTTCCACAGAATTGGACGATTACTACACCATTAATATCCCGGAAAGCCACCTGAGCGACCTGGAAGCTATTCTCAGAGACCTTCAGGCGATACCGGAAGTCGACTGGGTGGAGCCAAATGAACGCATCAGCTTACAACCTCTGCCAGCTACTCCCGCTGGCAAAGTACAGCGCAGGTTTGGCGTGAATGACCCGGAGGTCAGCCGGCTCTGGGGCTTCGAAGCTATGAATGTCCATAAGCTTTACCCATTGCTCAATGCTCAAAAGGCCCCACCGGTTACCACCGCCCTCATCGTCATCCTGGATACCGGCGTAGATGCCAAACACGAAGACCTTTCTGGCAATTACTACTCTCTGAATGCATCGGATGACAATGACCCAAGGGGGCACGGTACCCACTGTGCAGGCATCGCTGCAGCCGTTTCCAACAATGGGGTAGGCATTGCCTCCTTCTCTGTAGGGGAGAAAAGCTATGTCAAAGTGAGCAGCATCAAGGTGCTGAATGCCGCCGGCATGGGCACGCAGAGGAGTATCATCAACGGTATGGTCAAAGCGGCCGATGCCGGCGCAGCGGTAATCTCCATGTCCCTGGGCGGCCTGTCGAGCCAATCCAAAGAGCGGGCCTACCGCAAAGCTGTGGAGTATGCGCAGGGCAAAGGGGCTATTGTAGTAGCGGCTGCGGGCAATGCCAACCGCAATGCCCGCAACTATGTGCCGGCTGCTGTTTCAGGAGTCATCAGCGTAAGTGCTATCGACAGCACTCTTAACCGCGCAGCTTTTTCCAATTACGTAACAGACCTGAAGATGGGGCTGGCTGCGCCCGGAGTGGGCATTTACTCTACCATACCGGGCGACCGTTATGACACTTACAACGGGACTTCTATGGCTACTCCCTACGTTTCCGGGCTCATCGGCTTACTCAAAAGCCTGCGCCCGGAGCTGACCGCTGCGGACGTATACGACATTCTGAAGGCAACGGGCACCTCTACCAAACAGCCGCAGGAAACTGGTCCGCTTATTCAGCCGGCGAAGGCGGTAACGCACCTGCTCCAGGCTTTGGAATCGTAAAGAAAAAGGTTGCGCCCTCTCCTTCCCGGTAAGGCTCCAACCCGATATGGCCGCCGTGGCGCTGTAAAATGCGCTTGCAAATAGCGAGGCCCAGCCCTGTGCCTTCGGTGTGGTGGTGGTTGCGGCTAAAAAGCTGGAATATTTTCTTTCGTTCTTCGTTCGGGATGCCGGGCCCGTTATCGCTGACGGAAAAACGGTAGGCGGTGCTCGATTCCACGCAATCCAAGTGAATGGAAACCTTAGCTTTATCGGTGTAATTAATTGCGTTGGCAAGTAAGTTCTGGAAAACCTGCTCAAGCTGAATGGCATACCCCATCACTTTAGGCAAGGGCTGGGCCGGCCAATGAACCTGAAAATTGCAGTCGGGGTACATGGCTTTCAATTCGTTGATTTTGCGGCTGCAAAGCACTTGTGTGTCTACTTCTTCCTGATGAACCCCATCTGTTTTGGTATAGCGGGAATAATGCAGTATGCCTTCTAGCAAGCGGTACATAGAGTGTGCCCCTTGCACGGCTTTGTCGATATACTCTTGGTGCTCGGGGCTCAGTGTTCCTCCAGCTTTTTTATTGAGTAAGCCGAGGTGGGTCGTCACGCTGCGCAGCGGTTGCTTTAGATCGTGGGAAGCGCTGTAGGCAAAAGCTTCCAAATCCTCCACCGCCTCCCGAAGGCGTTTGGTCCTTTCCTTTACAGTGCTTTCCAGCAATCTTTTAGCACGTACCTCGCCGGTGATATCTCTTTGCACCGAAATGAAATGTGTATACCACCCGGCTTCATTCTTGACCGGCACTATATTGATCTCTACCCAATAAGTGGTGCCATCCTTTCGATAATTCAGGATTTCTGCCTGGATGGGCTCCTTGTGCTGAAGGGCTGCTTTGACCTGCTTCATCGTCTTTTCATCCGTTTTAGGGCCCTGCAGTATCCTCGGCGTTTTGCCCAGCACGTCTATTTCCCGGTATCCAGTCATTTCGGTAAACGCTCGGTTGACGTAGACGATTGCCGGGCCTTCTGGCGGGTCTATGGGCGCAGCCTCCGTGATGATGATAGCCTCGCTGGAGTAATGGGGCACTGATACTAAGAGCTTGGAGAGCTTAGGTGGCAGGAGAGCCGTCTTTGAATAGGGGTAAAGCAGGATCACGCCCCCCGAAATCGTATGGTCCGAGTTTTCGCTGACGTAGCGGTACGGGAATAATGCCGCTGTTGCGTGCATGGCAGACCCCGTTTTGGTTTTCAAATTCAAGTCGTGTAAATACTCTACAGGAATCTGTTCTTCAAGAATGCGCTCCCGAATCAGGCTGTCGAGGTGTTTTTCCAAATCGGGCAGCAGTTGGTAGAGAAAACGGCCGGCAGCTTCGGCAGCACTGATGCCGGTGTGTTTTTCGATACTATGATTCCAATGGATTATTTGTAAATCCTTATTGAATGTAGCCACCGGGTCGCTGGAACGCTTCAGTATTTCGATAAGAGGCATCTGTACATTTTTGTCAGAATGTCGGCTTTTGCACTATGAAACTACTACTTTTGAATTAAAAATCCTAAGAATGGCAAAATTTAGGATCAACCATCAGCGGGGCGGCAAAGGGAGCACAGGTATGGTGGTCAAAGTAGGGCTATTCAGCGCGCTGATTGGCGGCCTGTTCTTTTTAGCCCAGTTGTTTTTGGGCGGCCAGTTCGGCAGCCTGCCCGCTTCAGAGCCTTACTATTACTTGCCGGACGGCGGTACCGGTACTGTTATTCAAAAGGCGGCTTTCGCCCTTTCCTACGCCGAGCCGCACGAACAAGCCGAATGGGTGGCTTACCGCTTATCCGCCGCGCATCTCGAACCGCCACCGGCCCCGGCTCCGGCTGCCTACCGTGAAGACCCTCAGGTGCCTTTGGGCTCCGCGCTGCCAGAAGACTACCAAGATACTGTGTACATACCTGGGCAGCTTGTGCCGGCAGCCGACCGGGCTTATCAGGAAGAGGCGGTAGAGGCAACTTTTTTAATGAGCAATATTTCTCCCCAACATCATCTTTTCAACAGCGGGATATGGAGAGAGCTGGAAGCATTGGCCCGCCACTGGGCGATAGAAGCCGGAGTGCTCTACATCGTAACCGGCCCGCTGCTGCAAATGGCGCCCAAAGGGACACTGGGCGAAAACGAAGTGACGATCCCGGGGGGCTTTTTTAAAGTCATCCTCGATATAGAACCGCCCGAGCTTCGTGCCATCGGTTTTGTGCTTCCAAATACTGTTTCTAATGCGCCTTTGCCTAAATTTGCCGTATCAGTGGATGAGATAGAAGCGCAGACCGGGCTGGATTTCTTCAAAGGCTTTATGCCTGCTGATATAGAGGCGGCCCTGGAAGCAGAAGTGGATACCAGTCTTTGGGCCTTCAACGAAGCCGAATACAAAGAGCGAGTTAAATAACCAATAAGCATGTCAAAACGAGCAGCATTTAAGCAAGTCATTGAGGAAGGGTATACCTTTGAGGGCCCAAGCATCACTTTGGGCGGCGCTATGTTGGAGGGCACTTGCCTGACCAATACTTTAGTCCGGGTACCCCTTGAAACCCTGAACCGCCATGGCCTGATTGCCGGGGCTACGGGCTCGGGCAAGACCAAAACGTTACAGATTATCGCCGAGCAGCTTTCAGCGGAAGGGGTGCCTGCTCTGCTGATGGACATTAAAGGTGACCTTAGCGGCATCGCAGTCCCCAGCAAAGGCCACCCCAAGATTGACGAGCGGCACGAGCAGATCGGATTCCCCTTCGAAGCCGGGAGCAGCCCAGTGGAGTTTCTTTCCCTTTCCGAAGAAAAAGGTTTGCGCCTGCGGGCTACCGTCCATGAGTTTGGCCCGGTCTTGTTTTCTAAAATACTGGACCTCAACGATACCCAGAGCGGCATCACCGCAGTGCTTTTCAAATACTGCGACGACCATCAGCTGCCGTTGGTTGATCTGGAGGACTTCAAGAAAGTGCTGCAGTACGCCATTAACGAAGGCAAAGAAGAAATGGAAGGGCTGTACGGGCGGATCTCTTCTGCGTCGGTAGGCGCCATTATGCGCCGCATCGTGGAGCTGGAGCAGCAAGGGGCAGACCGCTTCTTTGGAGAGCGCTCTTTTGATGTGAACGACCTGTGCCGGGTAGATGAAAACGGCAAAGGGATGGTTTCCGTCATCCGCCTGACGGACATACAGGACCGGCCTAAGCTGTTTTCCACCTTTATGCTTCAGATATTGGCAGAAATCTACGCCACCTTCCCGGAAGAGGGCGACCTGGACCGCCCCAAACTAGTACTGTTTATTGACGAGGCCCATTTGGTGTTTGAAGAAGCCTCCGATGCATTGCTGGACCAGATCGAAGTCATTGTCAAGTTGATCCGCTCCAAAGGCGTGGGCTTATTTTTTGTTACCCAAAACCCGGCGGATATCCCCGATGACGTACTCGGGCAGCTCGGGCTGAAGATACAACACGCCCTTCGGGCATTCACCGCCAAAGACCGCAAGGCGATCAAGCTGGCGGCGCAAAACTACCCGGAGTCGGATTACTACGATGTGGCGGATATCGTTACGCAACTCGGTATTGGAGAGGCTTTGGTCACTGCGCTGAACGAGAAGGGGATCCCGACGCCATTAGCCCACACGATGTTGAGAGCCCCGCAGTCGAGGATGGATGTCCTGACCGATCAGGAAATCGACCAGATCATTGCATCATCCAGGATTGCAGCCCGGTACAATGAAGAAATTGACCGGTCATCCGCCCACGAGATACTCACACAAAAGATTAAAGCCGCTCAATCGGAGGACCAGCAGGAAGTACTAAAAGAGCAAAAAGAGAAAGCGGCAAAGGCTTCTACGCGCAAGGCGGCACAGGAAAGCCTTTTCGAAAAAATACTTAACAGCCCGACAACCCGGCAAATCGGGCGCACATTCGCCCGGGAGCTGACCAGGGGCCTGCTGGGTGTACTTGGCGTGAAAAAGCGGCGGTAGACTGCAAGCTAGTCTTTATTGATCAGCCGGGGGGCATAGTTTCGCTTAAAGGCAGACCAAGGGGTCTCTTTGTAGTAATCTTCAGCAAAATAGGTCAGGATTTGCTCGAATTCCTCCGGGCTTTTGTAGCCAACGATGGATTGTATGACATTACCTTTTTCGTCCAGGAAAACCACAGATGGAAAACTCATCCTCCCTTTGAGCATCTCGGCGGCAAACTGGTGGTAACCTCTTTTGCCTTTTTCGACAAATTGATAAATCTGGCCCTGGTATTCAATGGCTTTTTGGCGCTCCGCATTGAAGCGTACCGGATAGAAACTGTTGTTGATATAGGCTGCAATCGGCGCAGCATTAAAAGTCGTGGTATCCATCCGCTTGCACCAGCCGCACCAGTCCGTATATACATTGAGCAGGACTTTTTTGTCTTGGCTTTCCATCATAACCGCAGCTTCTTCCCAGGTCATCCAGCCAACCCCTTTCTGACCGGGCCCGGCAGCAAAGGGGAGGGTAAAACTCAGGAGCGCAAAACTCGCAACAAAAACAATGATGTACTTATCCATGCTGTTTTTTGGTTTAATGTCCGGCGGCTTTTGGGGAAGTTGGGGCTGTTTGGCGCTTCGGCTATTCGTCAAAATTAACAACAAACAAACAAAATATGGAACTGACTTATGTCGCTCTCGCTAGCCTTTAAAGGAAGTTTAACGAAAAAACACGTCAATCCGGTCGCCCTGCAGGCTGCAGGAAGCAGCTGGCGGGTGGGGCAGCTGCGGGGCAGGGCGCCCGGGCGGCACGTGTTTTGCAGCGGTCAGCACGCGGGCTTCGTCCCATAGCCCGCGTTCCAATAACGTATTGAGGGTGTGAAGCCCCCCTTCTACCATGAGGGTGCTGATTTGCAGGGCGGCCAGGCGCTGGAGCATGTATGTAATGGGGTCTGCCCGTTGGGGGACTTGCTCCACCGAGACCCCAGAGCCATAACCGCCCTGGGCAGGCTGCCCGAGGAAAAGCAGGGTAGGGTGGCCATCCGAAAAGAGCTTCAGGCTGTTGGGCAGGTTACCTTCCCGGTCGTAAACGACCCGAAGAGGGGAGGGGCCATAGTAGTGGCGATTGGTCAGCTGTGGGTTATCCGCGAGGGCCGTATTGGCTCCGACCATGATGGCGGGGCAGACACCGCGCCATTTATGCACCAGGCGCTGAGTCCGGTTATGGGTCAACCACAGCTGCCGGTTGTCATGAGGGGAAAAAATACCATTGGCAGACTGGGCATATTTTAGAAGTAGGTAAGGCCGCTGCCCCGTAACAAAGCGGTTGCGCATAGCGCTAAGCCGACGGCCTTGTTCTTCCAGTACGCCAGCTTTGACTTCGACACCAGCGTTGCGCAGCCGTTCCAGGCCGCTGCCGTTTACCCCCGGCGTGCGGTCCAAACAAGAAACAACCACCCGGCGGATGCCTTCGTTCAGGATCAGAAGGGTGCAGGGGGGCGTGTTGCGGTGGATGTTGCAGGGCTCAAGGGAGACATAAAGTGTGGATTCCGGAAGCAAATGCCGGTCTTGGGGAGCAATGCTCTGAACGGCATTTACCTCGGCGTGCGCCTGGCCGTAGGCACGGTGGTAGCCTTCGCCAATGATTCTTCCACGGTGCACAACCACGGCTCCCACCATCGGATTAGGGGCAGTATACCCTGCCCCTAAAAGCGCCAAGTCGAAACATCGCTGCATGAAGTGTTCATCTGCAGTATTCATGTAACCGGATGGGAATTTTGGGCAAAAGTAAAGATATCTGAGTGCATCGGGGAAAATCTTGAAGCCAAGCTTTTGATTTTTTTAATTTTCATTTATTTTAGGGGTAAGAACTTATCTGCCAATATATTTAAGTAAATCCCCTTACATTTAGAATTAAATTTGCACGCTTTCGTTTCGGTTAAAACGAAGTGTGAGTAGATTTCCAAAAAACCACCCGTTTTGCTTTACAAAGTCAAACTGAAAAACTCAGATGATACCGTTTTGTTGGACGACAAAGGTTATGAGTACCTGACGACGGACCCCTACCTGGTCAGGGTAAAATTTATTGAGAACCTCAGAAGGCATTCCAGCGGCTGCGCGGTCTTCCAAAAGACCTGGAAAAAGGCCGATGGGAAGTACAAAACAGAGACCATCTACCTGCACAAGCTGATCGCCGAAAAATTCCTGGCGCACGAAAAAACGGAAACCGATAACCTTGTAGGCAGCAAAAACGGCAATAAGCTCGATTGCCGTATCACTAATATACAGTACCGGTCGCGTTCGGTGGCCAGCCGGAACCGCAAGACGAGCAGCAAGGTCGGCTATACGGGGGTTTACCAAGAGAACAACCGCTACCGCGCAGTTATTTCCATCAACCGTAAATCGGTGCACATTGGCATGTTTGACACCGCAGAGGAAGCAGCACTAGCTTACAATAAAAAATCCAAAGAACTGTACGGGGACGAGGGCAAAATCAATATCATCAAGCCCAAACGGGCAAGAAAAACCGCAAGTCAGGAAGAGGAAGGGGAGGAGTGAGACCGTACTTTCACGCCTCTTGTCATTTCTCTTTTTCCGGGCGGCCCCTGCAGCGCCTCAATTTCAAAGCCTAGCTCCTTCAGGCATCTCTTCACCGCCCCCTTGGCGCAGTAGGTCACAAAAATCCCATTTTCCTTCAACGCCCGGTACATCCTGCCCAACACTTCCTCTCCCCACAGCTCCGGCTGCGCATTAGGCGCAAAAGCATCGAAGTACACCACATCAAATGCAGCTTCCTCGTTCAGGGCATCGAATGATATCCGGCGTTTTTCGAAAGTGAAATAAGGAGAAAGTTGGTGGGGGATGCCCCAATCCAGCGCGTGGATCGCTTCCAGAGTTTCCTTTGCCGATGCGCCCAGGTGCTCAGCATAGTTGAGGGTAAGGGCCTGCTCCAGCGCAATCGGGTAAGCCTCCAGGGCGACGTAGTGGATATTTTTGCGTTGGGCGGTGGCCTCCAGGCTGCTCAGCAAAGCATTCAGCCCTGTGCCCAGCCCCGCTTCCAGCACAGCTACTTCAGAGAGCGCTGTCAACCGGGGGTACAGCCCGGACTGCAGAAATACATGCCGGGATTCCTGTATAGCGCCGTATTTGGAATGGTAAGGTACGCCAAACCGCTCTGAATAGATAGAATCTGAGCCATCCTGCGTTTTGAATATTGAAGTTTCTTCCATGCGTCATCGTTTCCGGTCTGTTCGAAGGCCAAGGTGGTTGCATTGCAAAGTGCACCGGGGCTACAGTTGCCCTTCGAGTGCACCGGGGCTAATTGCGAGGTGGGAGGCTTCATAGGTGCACTGCCCGTCCTTGATCAGCAGCACCTGAGGGGATTCGTGCCGGACACCAAATTGCTCAGCAATCAGATTAGATAAATCGCGGTGGGCAACAAGGTCCAGAAAGTAGGGCAGCATAGCGCCATCCTGAATGCCCCAGCCCTTTTCCAGGCGGTTTTGAGCCAGAGCGCTGATGGAACAACGCGTGCTGTGCTTAAAAATCAGGCAGGGGACATTCTTGGAGTGTTCGACAATTTCGTCGAGCTGGCTGATTTGCTGAAGGGGCAGCCAATTGATTTTGCTCATGTATTACAGGTAGTTGATCACGGTAATGACCGTATCAACAACTGTAGCGAGCGCATCGTTCAAGGAAAAATTATTGGGGCAGCCGTACCCCCGGTTGCAGGAAGAAAACGCAGCAATCGCGAACAAGGCAAAAGCTGTATTTTTGATGCTCTTTTTCATGGCTTCTTGTTTTTTCGGATTTAGTATTCATTTCATGGGAACGTGGAAGAAACGGCAAAGGTAACTTACCTATTATCCTACCACTGGCAAAAATAACAATTTCCAACCGCAAATGAGACTTTTCCAGTCTTGGGTTAGATACTTCAAACGATTTTTTGGAGAACAAGGTTGAGCCCGGATTGTTATCAGCAAAAATAAACATCAAGCTGCCGCCCTTTTTGCAGTTTGATGAGATTAACTATTTTTGCAGCTGTTTTGCGGGCAAAGGCTTACCGGGGCCCCTTGCCGGCGATCTAAATATCACTCAATAAAAACGAAAATGGCAAAGAAACTGGCACTACGAGATGCACTCAATGAAGCGATGTCTGAAGAGATGCGCCGCGACGAGCATGTATTCCTCATGGGTGAGGAAGTAGCAGAATACAACGGCGCTTACAAAGTCAGCAAAGGCATGTTGGATGAATTCGGCCCCAAGCGGGTGATCGACACGCCTATCGCTGAACTTGGCTTTGCGGGCATTGGTGTTGGGGCAGCCATGAACGGGCTTCGCCCTATCGTTGAATTCATGACTTGGAATTTTGCCGTTCTGGCGTTCGACCAAATCGTGAACAACGCCGCCAAGACGCTTTCTCAGTCTGCTGGTCAGTTCAAATGCCCCATTGTTTTCCGTGGCCCATCGGGCAGTGCCGGGCAGCTGGCGCAGCAGCACTCCCAAACTTTCGAGAGCTGGATGGCCAATGTGCCGGGCCTTAAGGTCATCTCCTGCATCGACCCCGCTGACTCCAAAGGCCTGCTCAAGTCGGCTATCCGTGATGACGATCCAATTTGTATGATGGAGTCAGAAATGATGTATGGCTACGAAGGCGAAGTGCCGGAGGAAGAGTACCTCATCCCGATCGGCAAGGCAAGGGTGCGCCGCGAAGGCAGCGACATTACCTTGGTTTCTTTCAATAAGATGATCCTCCCGACCCTTGATGCTGCTGAGGCACTGGAAGGGGAGGGCATTTCCGCTGAGGTAATTGACTTGCGCACGATCCGGCCGCTCGACCACGCTGCCATCGTAGAGTCGGTAAAGAAGACCAACCGCTTGGTAGTGATTGACGAAAGCTGGCCATTCGCCGGAGTTTCCGCGGAAATCGCGTACGAAATTCAAAAGTACGCTTTTGATTACCTCGACGCACCAGTGACGCGGGTCAATTCAGCTGACACCTCGCTGCCCTATGCGCCCACCTTGGTAGATGAATGGCTACCTAATGCTGATAAAATCGTAAAAGCAGCTAAAGAGGTGCTTTACATCAACGCGTAGGTCTGCATTAAGCAATTAAGCTTACCACTTGCCAAGCCGGTTCCTCAGGAGATGAAGAACCGGCTTGATTATTTTAAGCAATATGTTCGAAACCATCTGGCAACAGTATTCTTCTGATCAATGGATGATCCTTTTTACAGCAGCTTTCCTGATCGGCATGGCTAAGGCGGGCGTCAAAGGGCTTGGCATGTTTGTTGTCCCGATGATGGCTGGCGCTTTCGGCGGCAAGCCCTCAGTGGGGCTGGTGCTGCCGCTGTTGTCCATGGCAGATGTCTTTGCGGTCAGTTATTACAACCGGCACGCGGAGTGGAAGTACATCAGGCGGTTACTGCCTGCTGCTGCATTGGGCGTCCTGGTCGCCATTGGCGTGGGCTACGCCGTCGCAGATGAGGTATTTACAGATATGATAGCGGTCATCATTATTGCCAGCCTGGTGTTGCTCATTTTGCAGGAGCGGACCCGGTTTTCAGAGGTGATGGCTCAAAACCCTTACGTAGCGTCCGCGTTTGGCGGCTTAGGCGGTTTCACCACGATGATCGGGAACGCCGCCGGGCCTATCATGGCCGTTTACCTGCTGGCGACTCGCATCCCCAAGAACAGTTTCATTGGCACTACAGCCTGGTTTTTTATGATCATCAATCTCTTCAAAGCCCCTTTTCACATTTGGGTTTGGGGCACGATTACCTGGGAAAGTTTCCGCAGTGATCTGCTTGCCCTGCCGGCTATCATTGCGGGCGTCTTCGTTGGCATCCTCATTGTCCGCCGTATCCCCGAGCGCGCTTTCCGCTACTTCGTCATTGTAATGACCCTGATTATCGCTTTAAAACTATTGATTGGCTGGTAGAAGCAACAATTAGCAGGGTAGGAGCGTTTAAACATTGTTTCCATGAATAGACCAATTGACATCCCATCCCATGCTAACATCAATTATCCTTGCCATCCTCATCGGGCGGTCGGCAAAAGCTCAGCGGTTGCTCAAGCAACGGCTTCCCGTACTTTACGATTATATCAAAGAGCGGGTCAAAATATAACCTGATTTTGTGATGTGATTCACTAAAATTCAGCACAGCATCTATTTCTTTTGCCAGAAATGGATACGTGATGAAATTTGCATATACCTTCTTAATCCTCCTGGGCTTTGTTGCTGCACAAGCTCAGCACCACGGCGATACTGGCCCTCATTCTAAAGCTGGCAACCCCTTTTTCCCTCATTTCCGGGCAGCCGCATTTATCAGCCATACCTTTATCCCGGCTGCTGCCGAGAATACCCGGGTAGCCATACCTTCCTACGGTCTGGATTTGGAATACTGGCTGAACCCCAGTTGGGGCATCGGCTTGCACAATGACCTGGAACTGGAAACTTTTATCATCGAGCAAAACCACCGGGAGTTGCTGGAGCGGGAGTTCCCGCTGGTTTCCTCCCTGGATGTGCTGATCCGGCCCTGGAAAGGCCTGGTATTCCAGGTAGGCCCGGGCGTAGAAATAGACCGAAATCAGACCTTCTTTTTATTTAGGCTTGGCCTGGAATACGAAGTAGAGCTCAGCCACCACTGGGACCTTTACCCAACTTTCTTTTACGATGCGAGAGAAGACGCCTTTACAACTTTCTCCATTGGGCTGGGCGTAGGCAAGCGGTTTTGACGGCTTAAACCGGGATCGTATATTTGGGCCACGGACCCTATTTGCAGATCTTCGGGAAGGCCACCTAAAAGGACGCCTCCCCACAATCATTGTCCATGCCCTTTAGACCTTTATTTCGCAAAAGCAAGCCTTCTTTTGTTCTGAAGGGAGACCTCACTGGTGCTTTCCTGTCCGCCATCATTGCGTTGCCCATGGCGCTAGCTTTTGGCGTGCAATCCGGCCTGGGCCCGGAAGCTGGCTTATACACGGCTATTTTTCTGGCTATAGCGGCTGGTATTTTCGGCGGTACGCATACTTTGATTTCTGACCCTACCGGTCCAATGACGGTTGTTGCCGCTACAGTTGTGACCATGGGGCTCAGCCAGTCGGGTGGCGACTTGTCTAATGCCATGCCTTTGATCATAGCAACTTTTATGCTGGCTGCGGTGCTGGAGCTGCTCTTTGGCATTTTCGACTTCGGGAGGTTCGTCAAGTTTATGCCCTATCCAGTCCTTTCCGGCTTTATGGCGGGCATCGGCATAATCATCATCGCGGCCCAGGTCTTTCCAATTCTGGGCCTGGATAACCCGGGTGGCTTCCTGACTATACTAACCAGCCTGGGCGAAATCGAAACGGTAAACCGGGCGGCTATGGGCTTGGGCGTGCTTTCCTTTGCCATCGTGTATTTGTTCCCCCGGATTACAAGGCGCATACCCTCCATTCTGGTCTCTTTGGTTACCTGCACTCTGATTGCCGTCTTTTTTCAACTTGACGTACCGGTGATTGGAGATATCCCCCGGGAGCTGCCGGCACTTCAGGTTAACCGTCTTTTTGAGTTGCAGCTTAGCGATTTGCAGTACATCATTACACCAGCCATCATGCTGGGCGGGCTGGGCGTCATCGATTCCCTGCTCACCTCGGTGGTTGCCGACAACATCACCAAAACGAAACACAACAGCCGCTGGACCATTATCGGGCAGGGTGTTGGCAATTTTATAACCGCTATCTTCGGCGGCTTGCCCGGTGCGGGCGCAACCATGGGCACGGTTACCAACATCAACGCAGGCGCACTAACCAAACGCTCGGGTATGCTCAAGGGCGTGATTCTGCTGCTAATCGTGGTGACAACTGCCGAATACGTACGGTATATCCCCATGAGTGTCCTTGGGGGCATATTGGTGACCGTCGGGGCGAGCATTATCGATTCAAAGGGGATAAAAATGTTCTTTCGTATCCCGAAATCCGATGCGGCAACCTGGCTGATCGTGCTGCTTGTCACCTTATTCGATAATCTGCTCAACGCGGTAGCCATTGGTTTTGTAGCCTCTGCCATCTTTTTCATCAATAAAATGAGCCGCTACCTGACTTCCACACAGGAATCCCGGAGCCTGCAAGACTTCATGGGCGAAAGCCAGGCGCTGCCGGAAGCACTGGCAGAGCAAGTGTATGTACAATCCTTTGATGGCCCCATGTTCTTTGGCTTTGCCAACCGCTACCGGGAGCACTGCCATCAGATTAAAGATGTGACTGCCGTCATCATCCGCATGGAGCGGGTGCCCTTCATGGACCAAAGTGGGATGGTGACCCTGGAGGACGTTATTACAGACTGGCAGAAGCGGGGGATTGAAGTGTATATCACGGGGGCTAATGCCCTGATCAAGGAGAGTTTCGCCCGGGTGCAGCTGTTGCCTGATGTGCTTGGGCCCGATCACTTCTTTGATAGCTTCCGCAAATGCGTAGAGAACCTGAAAGCTAAAGTTGCCACTGCCTGATGCCTTACCTGACCATAGATGATTTTGTGGAGGCTTACGCCAAAATGCGCCAACGGGGCTTGCCTTTCCTGGCGTCCAAATTATCCTGGAACGCCCGCGAACGGACCCGAAGCGCCTTTGACGAGGTTAGCCTGGAAGCCGCGAATTGGTGGATTATCCCGGCGGTCAGGAGGCGGTGGAACCGTTTGATTACCGGAAACCCCGACCTGGAGTACGAACCCTACTTTGCAGAAAAGTACCTTACTGGCCAAACCGGCCTACGGATGCTGTCGCTGGGATCCGGGATTTGCAGCCACGAGCTGAAACTGGCACAAAGCCAGCACTTTAAAGAAATTACCTGTGTGGATATTGCTGGCAGGCTGCTTGGCGAGGCAGCCCAAAAAGCAGCGCAATTGGGCTTGGACAATATGGTTTTCCGGGAAGCTGACCTTTACCGTACGGATTTTCCAAGCCAGGCTTACGATGTCGTATTCTTCCACGCCTCTTTGCACCACTTTGCCGAGATTGAGCAAATGCTAACCCAGAAAGTACAGCCCGCGCTCCGCCCCGGAGGGCTTATCGTGATCAACGAATACGTGGGCCCCAACCGCCTACAGTACCCCGGGCATCAAATTGCTGCCATCAACGAAGCGCTGCAGCTTATTCCGCTGAAGTACCGGCTGCGCTTTAAAACCGGGGCAGTAAAGCGTAAGGTACAGGGCCCGGGCCTGTGGCGGATGATCCTGGCGGACCCCTCCGAATGTGTAGACTCCGAAGCCATTCTACCTGCCCTGCACCGGTACTTCAAAGCCTTGGAAGAAAAGCCATACGGCGGCAACCTACTGATGCTCGCACTCAAAGATATTGCCCATCATTTTGTACAGCCGGATGCCGAAGCTCAAAGGGCACTGGACGATCTATTTGAGGCAGAAGACCGGTATCTACAGCAACACCCCAGTGACTTTATTTTTGGCGTATATCAGCACCTTGGCTGATCCGCTTCAGTTGGCCGGCGACGGCTGAAGTCAGGAAACTCAAGTCTGATTTACCCCACAAGTCTTTGTTAGACAACACCTTGCGGGTAATTTCTAAGTGGTCGCCCGTATTCCAAAGTTGCCGGAACCAGGTGGTGATGGCCGGATCATCCTTGGGCAGGCCAGGAAAGGTGCCCCGGTACAGCCAGATCAGGGCAGCCATCGACAAAGCCATACGGGTTGGCACCGTTCCGGTTTGCTGATGGTATTTCAACAAGGAGGGCAGCACCCGCACCTGGAATTTGGAAACGCTGTTCAACGCAATATCCGATAGCTTATGATGTATGGCAGGGTTGGAAAACCGGTCCAGCACCGTCTGCGTGTAGGCTTCTGTTTCCGCAGCCGGATAGGGCAGGGTAGGGGCGACCTCCTCGGCTAAGAGGGAGCGCAGCCACTGCCCCCATTGGGGATGCTCAACAAATTCCCGTACTGTGGAAATCCTCTGATAAAGGCCTACCGGCACCATAGCGGTATGGGCGCCATTCAAAATCCGGACCTTGAGCGTCCGATAGCGTTGCAGATCGTCCGTAAATACTACATTCAGGCCGATTTGGCCAAAGGGGAGGGCCGCTTTCACTTCTTCCGGAGCCTCGATGGCCCACAGCAAATAGGGCTCAGCCATAACCAGTTGCTGGTCCTCCATGCCAATTTCCGCCCAGATTGGCGCCGGCTGCTCCGGCTTGCCCGGTACAATGCGGTCTACCAGGGTATTACAAAAGATATTGTGGTGCGCTATCCATTCCTGAAATGCATCCTCCAGGTGCCAATGCTGGGCGTAGCGGAGTATACACGCCCGCAGCGCGGCCCCGTTAGCGGGTATGAGTTCGCAAGGCAGAAAAATGCACCCGCTTTCAGCAGCGCCCGCAAAGTGCTTATACCGATGGTAGAGCCACTGCGTAAGTTTGCCCGGAAAGGAATGGGCCGGCTGGCCTTCTGGCAAGGCTTCCTCCTCAAAAGCAATTCCTGCTTCGGTGGTATTAGAAACGACAAACCGCATTGCCGGCAGGGTAGCGGTGCGCAGGTAGGCCGCCCAGTCCCGATAGGGGTGTACGATCTCCTGTATGCCGCTTATGCGCTTGAGCTGCCGTACTGGCCGGCCGGACTCAATGCCTTCTATCAGCAAGTGGTAAGCGCCGCCTTGTTCGCGGAGGGCGGCATAGTCTCCGCCCGCCGTCGGCTTGACCAAGACGATGCCGCTATTGAAAGCAGTCTGTTCGTTGAGTGCCTGAACGAGATCGCCTACGAAAGCACGCAGGAAATTGCCGCCCCCAAACTGCAAAACCCGAAGCGGGCGGCGCCCGGTGCCGCCCGCTGCTGTATCCTTATGCGGCATAAACCTAAATCTTGATTCCCTTCAGGTAATCTGCATCCGCTTTGGCACAGTCAATCGGCGCGCACTCGTCGTAGCGCTCCTGCTCTACGATGAAGTAGGCCATGCCTTGCTGTTCCGCCACATCCAGGATCTTCGGGTGGTCAATAACGCCGTTGCCCAGCACACAGGAAGCAGCCCGCTCATCGGCAGGCACATCCTTCATGCGGTCTTTGACATGGGAAAGCTTGAAGCGGCCCGGGTATTTTTCCAGATACTCGATAGGGTCGGCGCCGCCGGTGACCACCCAGTAGATATCCATTTCGTAGTCTACCGTTGCGGGGTCGGTATTCTCCATCAGGTAATCCTGAATGACTTGCCCTTCTAATTCCTGAAAAGAGTAGTCGTGATTGTGGTAGGCAAAGCGCAAGCCATACTTTTTGCAGATGGCTCCGCACTCGTTAAACTGATCGGCAATTTTCTTGTAGTCGTCCATCGATTCCTTCAGCCCAACGTAAGGGCAAACCAGATACGACATGCCGATTTCCCCGGCTTGCTGCGCTTTCTCTTCGAAGTTTTCGTTGATATTGCAATGTGAAGCGATAGCATCCATGCCGAGCTCATTCAGATAAGCTTTATATTCAGTGTTGGACATGCCCCAGAAAATGCCCATATCGCCCTCGTAGCTCTCAATTTGCTTATAGCCGAATTCAGAGAGCGCTTTCAAGACCCCCTTAGGGTCATCGGCAATAATGTCCCGCAGGGTCCATAGCTGAATGCCGAATTTATCAAGCCCATGGGCGGGATTAACGGATTCAGCCTTTTCCGCTTCTGATGCTTTTGCTCCATTGGCTTCGCTGTTTCCGCAGCCATAGTAGGGGAATAGGGCAGCGGCTACGGCTGCCTTAGTGGATTGCTTCAAAAATTTTCGCCGGTCTTGCATGGTACGATGGTTTTGTTTTGAATATGGAGCCAAAAGATAAAAAAATTGGTGAAGAGTAGGCTTCTAGATCAAGAGAGGATTGTATCCCGAATTCTTTACTTAACATAATATAAATTATAGGGTAAAAAATATGCGGGAAATAGCGGTTTGAAGCCGTCTACAGTACTTTGCAGTCAAGCTGCGAAGCTGGGCATCAGTTTCCTGAACTGAATGATTCGCCTGTAAACGATCCTGCTAAAATTTACTTACAGGAATGTCTGCAGCCTGTTCCAGCGCCTGAAATGTCAATTTGCGCCAAAAAATCCGAAACTGAGCTATTTCGCGTGAATTCCAAGCTCAATTAGCATGACTTGCCTGGACTAAAAACACGCTTAAAATACAGCTGTTTTTTCGCTAACACGATACAAACAATTTGTTTACTCCTACCCTGATTTGCTTTATTCTAGCCTCATCAAAAACATTGTGGACTTAACCTATAGGTTACATAACCCATCCGTCAGCGTTATTTATTTAGGGCGAATCTGCTTTCCGCAGGCCGCTTATGGGCCAAAATTGCCAGATTTCCCTCCTAAACCATACCAACATCAACTGATAATGAGACCCAATACTACCCTCCTGCCACTTTTCTTTTTCACCTGTTTCATCTTAGGATGCGCATTTAAAACTATGGCGCAACTCACTGAAAAACAGTACCTTTCGGGTGTAGCTAAAGACCATACGATTGAATGGGACTTCCACATCGACCGCGGCATGAACAGTGGGAAATGGACCACAATCCCTGTGCCTTCTAACTGGGAAACAGAGGGGTTCGGAGTGTACAACTATGGCCGTGGTAAGCAGCCGGAATCTAACGAAACCGGAACTTACCGGCACAAATTTACCACCCCTGCCTCCTGGAAAGGTAAATCCGTAAATATTGTTTTTGAGGGGGTTATGACGGATACCAAAGTGTTCATCAATGGCAAATCTGCTGGCCCTACGCATCAGGGCAGTTTTTATCGGTTCAAATATGATATTTCGGGCTTGGTGAAGTATGGGGCTGAAAACGACCTGGAAGTTGTGGTGAAAAACTGGTCGGACAACCCTTCTGTCAATACTGCCGAACGGGAAGCGGATTACTGGATTTTTGGCGGCATCTACCGGCCGGTCTACCTGGAGGCTAAACCTCAGGCGCACATCAATTGGACAGCCATTGATGCCAAAGCGGACGGCTCATTCACGGCTAATGTTTACCTGAATAATCCCCGTAAAGCGGATGCCGTGGAAGTACAGGTAATGGATATGGATGGCAACCCGGTAGGAACCCCCTTCTCCTCTCCTATTGAGAAAGGCATGGATATGATCGTGGTTTCCCAAAAACTTAGTGGCGTAAAAACATGGTCGCCGGAGTTCCCTAACCGGTATCAGGTGAAGTTCAGCCTGATGGCAAATGGCAACCCCCTGCACACGGTTAATGAAAAATTCGGCTTTAGAACGGTAGAGCTCCGCCCCCACGATGGATTTTATGTAAACGGGCAAAAAGTCAAATTCAAGGGCGTAAACCGCCATAGTTTCTGGCCCGCATCCGGCAGGACAACCAGCTACCAGATTAGTGTGGACGATGTCAACCTGATCAAGGACATGAATATGAACGCCGTAAGAATGGCGCACTACCCACCGGACAAACACTTTCTGGAGGTCTGCGATTCACTCGGTTTATTTGTGCTGAATGAGCTGGCCGGCTGGCAAACGGCCTATGACACCGTAGTGGGCCGTCAGCTCGTAAGGGAATTGGTCACAAGGGATGTCAACCATCCTTCTATCGTGATTTGGGACAATGGCAATGAAGGAGGCAATAACTTCGCCCTCGATGATGATTTCCATCTTTATGACCCGCAAAAAAGGCCAGTAATCCATCCCTGGGCGAAATTCCGGAACACCGATACGCAGCATTACAAAAGCTTTGGCTGCTGTGCCGATGGCTTATTCCATGGAGACGACGTTTTCTTTCCCACCGAGTTCCTCCACGGATTGTACGATGGCGGGCACGGGGCCGGGCTGGATGATTTTTGGAAAGCTATGGTAGGCCATCCCCTTTCTGCAGGCGGCTTTCTCTGGGCACTGGTAGACGAATGTGTGCAACGCTCGGACCGGGATGGCGAACTCGACTGTCAGGGCAGCAACGCACCGGACGGCATCGTTGGCCCCTACCGGGAAAAGGAAGCCAGTTTCTTCGCAATTAAAGAGATCTGGTCACCGGTATACCTTGATCTTCAACACCTACCGGCTTCGTTTGATGGGGTAATCCCTGTCCATAACCGGTTCCATTATACCAATCTAAACCAATGTCAATTCAAGTGGCAGTTGGTGGATTTTCCCACGGCAGGTGCCCCGAATACCGCTCCAATTATCCGGCAGGAGAAGGAAGTCACAGCAGGAAACATCCAACCCTGGGAATGGGGCAAATTGGAATTGGATCTTCCTGAAAACTGGCGGCAATACCAGGGATTGCGGCTCACTGCAACCGACCCGCACGGCAGGGAAATCTTCACCTGGTCCTGGGCATTGCAAACGGAAGCGCAAATCATTGAAAACCTCCTCCCCCCTACTGCCACCAATAAAGCAATCGCAAAAGAAGACAATGGCAACATTCTTGCCTCTGCTGCTGGAGTGGAAATTAGCATTGGGCTGGCAAGCGGTCTGATCGAGACCGTGACCAACGAAAGAGGCGGTTTTCCTTTCTCGGGAGGCCCATTACCGGACACTATAATCGGTGCCTCCACTTTCAAGTCCATCAAGCACTATTCCGATGGCAACGACTATGTCATTGAGGCTGAATTTGAAGGCGTTTTAAGAAAGGTGGTTTACAGAATGCTGGGCAGCGGTATCCTCCAAATCGACTACGCCTATCTTCCCGGAAACGGCACCTACGACTTCCTTGGGATAAGCTTTGATTACCCCGAAGATCAGGTAACCGGCGTAAAGTATCTGGGCAGAGGCCCTTACCGCGTTTGGAAAAACCGCAGGAAAGGCCTGCAATTTGGCCTCTGGGAAAAAGCCTACAACAATACGGTGACCGGAGAAACCTGGGACTACCCCGAATTCAAAGGCTACCACGATGAAGTTTACTGGGCGGAAATTCAAACCAAAGCGCAACCTTTTACTTTGATGATCGCCTCAAACAATTTATTCCTCCACCTCTTCTCTCCCGACGAACCGGAGGGCGCCTACAATACCCATACAGATGGGAAATTCCCCGGGAAGAATATTTCCGTCCTTCACGCGATAAGCCCCATCGGCACAAAATTCAAGCAACCGGAAAACCTGGGCCCGCAGAGCTACGCCAATGAGTTTTTTGCCAACCGGGACCGGCCTCATTTCTTTCTAAATGGCAGTATTTATTTGGACTTCAGGGAAAAAGAGTGATTCCAGGGAAAGGGCTATTGCTTCACCACCCTCGCTGCATACTCAGCATCCACTGTAATAAGGTGCAGATAATACATCCCGGCGGGCAAAGCGCTCAGGTCCAGTTCCTGCCCGGGGCTGTCGTAGCGAGCGATGCGCTGCCCCTGCGCAGTGTATACCACCACTTCTTTGGCTGTACTATTGCGCAGCTGCAGCATCCCATTGGTAGGGTTTGGGAACAGCTTGATATTGGTTTGGGATATGTCGGTGGCAGAGACCATACACGCCGTTTCCACTTCCTCTCGTGTGGCACAGCCCGTGGCGTTGCCACTTATATTGGCCGTATTCGCCTCTACGCCCAGGTAATCACAAATACTCTCTATTGCACAGGTAGACAACTGTGGGTTATCTTCAATTGTGAGATCAGCAATCGTAGTGGCATCAAGGCTCTCTAAGCTAGTTAAACTCGTTAAAACAGCGTTGTTGCGTATCCAAAGATTTCCGCTGATGAAGGTAAGTTGTTCCAATCCTGTCAAACTTGTTAAGCCATCGTTCGAGCTAATCAAAAGGTATCCGCCGATGGAAGTGAGGTTACCCAATCCCGTCAAGCTTGTTAAACCATCGTTCGAGCTAATCCAAAGGTCTCCGCCGATGGAGGTGAGCTGCTCCAATTCTGTTAAACTCGTTAAGATAGTGCTGAAGTTGATAGTTAGATCTCCGCCAATGGAGGTGAGCTGGCCCAATCCTGGTAAACTTGTTAAGACAGCGTTGTTGTGAAACCCAAGGCTTCCGCCGATGAAGGTAAGTTGGTCCAATCCCGTCAAACTTGTTAAGGCATCATTGGAGAGAAAAAAAAGGCTTCCGCTGATGGAAGTGAGCTGCTCCAACCCCATCAAACTTGTTAGGACAGCGTTGAAGCGAATAGATAGGTCTCCGCCGATAGATGTGAGCTGGTTCAATCCCGACAAACTTGTTAAGACAGGGTTTTTTAAAATAAGGAGGTCTCCGCCGATGGTGGTGAGACTACTAAGTCCAGAAATGTCGATAATATCAGTGGTGTCAAAAAGGCTGCCAATTAGCATACTTCCCGCTATTTCCGTACAGTCAGGATAGTCAGCCACAAAGGCATCTACCTCCACCTGGGAGCTAAGGATGACATCGCCCGGAGGGCATTGTGCATTTAATCCAAAGCCAGCAAAAGCTAAAAGCAAAAGGGTAATGTACTTCTTTAACATGGGGTTGATTTTAAATAGGGCTTGCTCTGCCGGGATCATCCCGGATTTAGATCGCGTATTTTTTATATGCCCTTCGGTGATCGGTACAAGTTCTTTGAGTCTAAAGGTAATTTGAACAAAAAATTCGACTGATTTCGTAACACTTCTTTGAGAGCGGTGATAAAGGACAGAATATAGACCAAAAATACTAAAAAACCATGAGAAAACTAATCATCCTGGCTATCCTGTTTGCTGCAGGGAGCACCACTACCCTTTTGAATGCACAGATCGTAGGCGATGACCCTACGCTTTTTGCCGCCAAAAACAATGGCTTCCAGCTTGGCATTGGCAAACTCCCCGTTGTAGACGACGACAGCCTGGGTGCAGTTCAGCTGCAAGGCTGGGTGCCGGGCGGCGATTATTACACCGGCGCTGAAATGCGCGCTTACGTTTCCGGCCCCGTACAGCTCGATGGCTTCGCGGCTGACCTCCGCTTTCAAACCGGCTATCCGCAGCTGCTGCCGCGTATGTCGATTACCGCCGACGGCAAAGTCGGTATCGGCACTACAACCCCTGGGTTTGCGCTTCATACCGTTGGCAATACACATACAACCGGCGATTTCTACGGGCGGCTGCACGTCGATATTAATGGCTCCCTGGACAGCGCTCCGGATACCTATACCGATGAAATGTACCTGGAGCGGCACGCCAACGCAGCCTTTGCTACCCCCAGCGGAAGCGCAGCAGCGGAAGGCGGCCTGCTCACCCTCGCGCCCGGCGGCAGCAGCTACGACCACCAGCTGTTCTTTGCCGAAGACGGCATCTTCCACCGCCGTTGGATGCCCGAAGCGGCGGACTGGGCAGGTGCCAATTGGTTCAAACTGCTTACCGGGGAAGACATCTCCGGGACGCCCAACCGCATCGCTAAATTCACCACAGAAAACGGGCTCGGAGACAGTCAGCTTTGGGACGATGGCACAAAGGTCGGCATAGGCACCGATGCCCCAGCCTCCGGCTTCTTGCTGGAAGTTGCCGGCCATACTCTGATCAGCGGCACGGCTGCCATCGATAGCGATCTGGAAGTGAGGCAAAATGCCAAAGTGCAGTACGAATTAGGCGTTGGCACCAATGCTGAAGTTGGGCGTGACCTTGAAGTTGGGCGCGACACCTGGATTGGCCAGAACCTCGGGGTCACCAATAACGCCGTGGTTGGCAATCAACTGAAAGTAGGCAGCACCACGCAGATTGGCGGGGAACTGACCGTGACCAACGATGCCAATATCACCGGTCAGGTTTCTGCTTCCTCAGGTATGATCGACAACCAACTAGCGGTAGGCACCACCGATACGCCCGGCAGCCACAGCCTCTATGTAGGCGGCAGCGCTATTGCCGAGGAAGTGGTCGTGAAGCTGGCCGCAAATTGGCCTGACTATGTCTTCGCAGAGGGGTACGACCTCATGCCGCTGGGACGAGTAGCTGCATTTATTGATGCCCACCGGCATTTACCAGGCTTCCCTTCCGCCAGCGATATTGAGCAGGAAGGCGCCTTCAGCCTGGGCGCTACGCAGCGCCTCCTGGTGGAAAAAGTGGAAGAGCTGACCCTCTACGCCATTCAGGCGGATGCCGAAAAGCAGGCGCTGCAACAACAGCTGCATGCGCTTGAGGCACGGATTGAGGCGCTCGAAAAATAGCCTTCGCGCCGTGCTTGCCTACTGTTTTCCTAACCGCCACAACTTAACAATTATGAGACGAATTATTCTTTTTATAGTGGTGCTTTGGTCAGCCGCTGCCCTCCATGGCCAAGAGCCAGGCTGCCTCACGCCCGCTTCGCCTGATTACCTGGAGCGGCATCCGCCTATGGCCAGGAGCAATATCAACCTTTCCTTTACCGTAAAAATTGCCGTCCGGGTCATCAACGAAGATAATGGCACCGGCGGCCCTACCCGGCAGGAAGTCCTCGATGAAATCGACCGCTTGGAAGCTTACTATGCGCCCCACGATATTTGCTTTGCGCTAATGGGCATCTACAGCATCAATGACTCTGATTTTGCGAGCCCTGCGGATGGTTTTGACGGAGACACTGCGGATGACCTTATTGCGGCCTATCCGCCACTGAATGATGTTATCACCATTAACGTATTGCCTGATTACACCTTCTTCCGGGGCACCGCTTACGCCATCCCCAATACGTACACCACAATCTATGCAGGCCGGTTCAACACGCCCCACCTTGCCCACGAGATGGGCCACTGCCTGGGGCTTTACCATACTCATGAGACCGCCTTTGGCGATGAACTGGTGGATGGCAGCAACTGCAGCGGCGCGGGCGATAAGCTTTGCGATACGCCGGCAGACCCCCTGCTGAGCGGAAACGTCGACGCCTCCTGCATCTACACAGGTACGGATACGGATGCCAATGGCGACAGCTACAATCCCGATGTGACCAACACGATGAGCTATGCGCCCTTTGATTGCCGTGGTGCCTTTACTAATGATCAGGAAGGCCGGATGCACAACATCTTGTCCGGGCCCTTTACTGTAGCCAACGATATCCTGGTCAGCCAGAACATCCTCAACCTTTGCTGTGCAACGGTGGTGAGCGGATTTACCCACGAAGCAGCTTTGGAAAGCCTGACCGCCCAAGACTATATCGTCAGCAATGCCGCTATCGCCCAATTTGTAGCCGAAGAAACGGTGGTGCTTAAGCCTGGGTTTGCAGCTCAACCCGGCAGCTCAGGTTTGTTCCGGGCATCCATCAACCGCTTCTGCGACGGCGATTTCCCGGCCGGTGTGCCCGTCAGCAGCCTCGCTTCCGGCAGCACCCCCTGGGCATCCCCCTCCATACAGCAGGTGCATGCCGGTGCGCCCGTGGGCGCGGCAGCATCCCCCCCTACCCTATTTCCGAACCCGGTTGCGGGCGACCTAACGGTTTCCTGGCCCCGGCAGGAATATGAGGTCCGCATCCACAACGCCTCGGGGCAAATGGTATGGGCCAGTGGGCGGAGATTGGCCGGGCAACAAACGATAGATACCCGCGCATTGCCCGCCGGCACCTACTTTTGTCGCCTACAGACCCAATCAGCATCTAAACTCCTAAAATTCATTAAGTTATAATCCCAAGCCTACACAGTGCCCAGCGGATAGGAATGACTATTTGCTGGCACTTTTCTTTTCAGGATTCCGTATTTTTGTAAATTACAGCGAAATTTCGCAAAATAGCATTGCTATGGAATCCTACGCCACCGTACTTAATTACGCTATCCCTTTCTTTATGGCCTTATTACTGCTCGAAGCGGCCATCGCCTGGTGGAAGGGCGAAAAAGTCATCCGCAGTATGGACACCTTATCCAGCCTGAGTTCCGGGCTGACGAATGTGATCAAGGATGTCCTAGGCCTTACCGTCGTGGTCGTCTCCTACGATTGGCTGGTTGGGCAAATCGGCTTGTTTGAAATCAAATCCACCTGGCTGGTCTACACCCTGGCTTTCATCGGCCTCGATTTTGCGGGCTACTGGGTCCACCGGCTCTCGCATAGCGTCAATTACTTTTGGAACCGGCACATTATCCACCACAGCAGCGAAGAATTCAACCTGGGCTGTGCCCTGCGGCAGTCCATTTCCGGTTTTATGGCGATTACTGTTTTTTTCCTGGTGCCTATTGCCCTGCTCGGCGTACCGGGCGAAGTGGTAGCGGTGGTAGCGCCCCTGCACTTGTTCGCCCAGTATTGGTACCACACCCGCCTCATTGGCAAGATGGGCGTGCTGGAGCATGTCATCGTGACGCCCTCCCACCACCGGGTGCACCACGCCATTAACAAGGAATACCTGGATAAGAACCTTTCCCAGATATTTATCGTATGGGATAAGCTCTTTGGTACGTTTCAGGAAGAGCTGGACGAGGTGCCGCCCGTTTACGGCGTTACCCGCCCGGTCCGCACCTGGAACCCTATCCTGATCAATTTTATGCACCTGTGGCAGCTCATCAAGGATGCCTGGCGGACCAAAGACTGGAAAGCGAAGTTCGCGATTTGGTTTAAACCCACCGGGTGGCGCCCCGCAGACGTAAAGGAAAAGTACCCGCTGGAGGGCATTCAGGACCCCTATGCCTACGAAAAATACGACCCTAAGCTGTCGGCTCCTCTCCAATGGTGGTCGTGGGTGCAGTTTGCAGTGGTTTTCCTCTTGATGATGCACCTGTTCAACAACCTCGCGGCTATCGGCGCACAGGGGGCTTTGCTTTACGGCGGTTTTCTGGTGCTTTATATTTTCAGCTTTACCACGCTCATGGATAAAAGCCGGCATGCGTGGGGCATAGAATTGGTAAAATCCCTGGTTGGGCTTGGCATAATATGGATGCAAGGCGGCTGGTTTGGGCTGGACCGCCTCTTCGTCTGGGCCCCTTACCTGCTGACCGCCTACCTCCTGCTTAGCATAGGCGTGGTTTATTACTTCGTCGTTGCGGAGGCGGCCCCCAGGCAAAAAAAGTGGAAGGTTGCAAACTGACTTAGCCGCGACATTTTGGCAAAAAAGCCAGTTTTCTCCTTAAGTACATCAGCATCAGGGCATTAAATATAAACCGTTAAAATCTATTTATATCGATGCGGGCATTTTAGCTTTTTATTCCAATCCAAGGCTGGTTTTCATACATAAATTAGGTGCTATTTTTCTTTTGCCAACGAACATTTTAAGTTGCAAAAGGTTCTGCGGGATATAGGCAAGCAGGCAATGTCTTCTTGTCCCACCCATTTACCAAAAATCAACTTACACTATGATGTACAAGCACCTATTATTCTTTGCTCTATGTATGGCATTCAGCCTAAACCTCAGTGCCCAATTCCCCTGTCTCGGCGGCACTGAAATCGAGACCGACCTGGGTAGCGACACTATTGATTTATGCCAGGACGTGCCTACCTCCACTATTCAATTTGGCACCAGTATTTCCGCTCTGCCCTTTGCCTATGTTGTAGTAGACGAAAACGACACGATCGTTTACATCGACACTGAGAATGAAATCGACTTCGCTGCATTCGCGAGCAGCAACCTTCGGGTATATGCCTTCAACTTTATAGGCAGCATCTCGGCAAGCGTCGGAGATACCTTCACGGGCGCTACACTGGCCAATGGCTGCTTTACCCTTACCGATAACTTCATCAGCGTGACCGGCGATGGCATCGAGGGGGGCACAGTTTCCACCGAAGACGGCCAGACCGAGGTCTTTACCTGCCCTGGCGATGGCATGGCCGACCTGGTACAGTTCGACAGCGCCGGCGTATCCGCTGGGGTCGAATTCACCTATGTTGTAACGGATGACCAAAACAACATTCTTGCCCTGCCCGGTGGCGATATGGTTGACTTTGAAGATGCCGATCCGGGTACCTGCCGCGTCTGGGGCCTAGCCTACGTTGGGAACATCACCGCCATGGTTGGCGATAATGCCGCCACTACGCCTCTGGCCGATGTCTGCTTTGACCTTTCCGAAAATTTTGTAACGGTATACCGGGAGCAGCCGGAAGGAGGCATGGTCATGACGGAAGATGGAGAGACGGAAATCGATGTCTGTGTAGGCAGCGAAATAAATATGGTGCAGTTTGACAGTACAGGCACCAGCAACAGCCTTTATACCTACGTATTGACTGACACCAACAATGTGATCATCGCTGTGCCCGCCGGGGATGTCGTTGACTTCTCTGATATCATGTCCGGCGACTACCGCCTGTGGGGGCTGGCCTATACCGGTAATGTTACCGCAATGGTGGGCGATACGGCTTCAGCTGTGCCCCTCACCGATGACTGTTTTGACCTTTCCGACAACTTTGTGACTATTAACCGGGATGAGTCGGATGGCGGTACCGTGATGACAGCCGACGGGGCTACCGAGCTCTTCGTTTGCGTAGGCGATGGCGTTGCGGATTCCATTGCGTTTGATAGCATGGGCGTGACCGGCCCTAACTTTACTTACGTCGTAACGGATGAGTTCAACGTTATTCTTAGCCTGCCTACTGGCGACATCGTCGATTTTGAGGGTGCCGGCACGGGGACCTGCCGCGTTTGGGGCCTGGCCTACAGCGGCGATGTCCTGGCGATGGTGGGTGATACCGCTTCCCTGATTGCGCTGTCCGACGGCTGCTTTGATCTGTCCGATAATTTTGTCACCGTAGAGCGTGGGCAGCCCGAAGGCGGCACCGTGAGCACCGAAGACGGCGCTACCGAAGTTTACACCTGCCCCGGCGACAGCATTCCGGATATCGTGCAGTTTGATAGCTCCGGCGTCGTGGGCGCTGCGTTTACCTATGTGATCACCGATGATGCCAATGTGATTCTGGGCCTGCCCGGTACCGATATGGCTGATTTTGACGATGCCGGCACCGGCACCTGCCGCGTTTGGGGGCTAGCATATACCGGTAATATCACCGCTATGCTGGGCGATACGGCTTCCGCTGTTCCGCTTACTGACGAATGCTTCGACCTTTCGGACAACTTCATTACGGTATACCGCGAGACGCCGGAAGGGGGCACCGTCAGCACCGAGGGCGGCGCTACTGAAGTCTATACCTGCCCCGGTGACAGTATACCAGATATCGTCCGGTTTGACAGCGCCGGTGTCAGCAACAGCTTGTTTACTTACGTCATTACGGACGATGCTAATGTCATTTTGGGTGTGCCGGGCATGGATATGGACGACTTTGAAGATGCCGGCACCGGCACCTGCCGTGTTTGGGGCTTGGCCTACACTGGTAATATCACCGCCATGGCAGGCGATACGGCTTCTGCCGTTGCCCTGACCGATGACTGTTTCGACCTCTCCGATAACTTTATTACCGTTTACCGTGAAGTTCCGGAAGGGGGCACTGTCAGCACCGAGATGGGCGAAGACACCGTCAGTGTATGCGTAGGCGACGGCGTAGCTGACATCATCCGTTTTGACAGCGCTGGCGTTAGCAATAGCCTGTTCACCTACGTCATTACCGACGACGCCAACGTCATTTTGGGGGTACCGGGCATGGATATGGCCGACTTCGAAGATGCCGCCACCGGAACCTGCCGCGTTTGGGGCCTGGCTTATACGGGCAATATTACTGCCATGGCAGGTGATACGGCTTCTGCTGTACCCCTTACAGATGAGTGCTTTGACCTTTCCGATAACTTCATTACGGTCTTCCGGGATAGCGTTGAAGGCGGCACCGTCACTACAGAAGATGGGATGACTGAAGTTTATACCTGCCCAGGGGACAGCATTCCGGATATCATCCGGTTTGACAGTATGGGCGTCAGCGGGCCCTCCTTCACTTATGTTATTACGGACGATGCCAACGTCATCCTCGGCTTGCCAGCCATGGATATGGCGGACCTCGACGGTGCAGACCCGGGTACTTGCCGAATTTGGGGATTGGCCTACTCTGGCAACATCACGGCTATGCTGGGCGATACCGCCTCGGCCGTTGCCCTGACCGATGCCTGCTTCGACTTGTCGGACAACTTCATTACCGTTTACCGGGAAACCCCGGAGGGCGGAACCGTCAGCACGGAAGACGGCACCACCGAAGTCTACACCTGCCCCGGCGACAGCATTCCGGATATCATCCATTTTGACAGTATGGGTGTCAGCAATAGCCTGTTCACCTACGTCATCACCGATGAGGCCAACGTCATTCTAGGCGTACCAAGCATGGATATGGCCGACTTCGAAGATGCGGGCACAGGTATCTGCCGCGTTTGGGGCCTGGCTTACACCGGCAACATCACCGCTATGCTTGGCGACACGGCCTCGGCGGTTGCTCTGACCGATGATTGCTTCGATCTCTCCGACAACTTTATCACTGTTTACCGGGAGGTCCCGGAAGGCGGCACTGTTAGCACCGAAATGGGCGAAGACACCGTCAGTGTATGTGTAGGCGATGGCATTGATGACATTATTGAGTTTGACAGCACTGGCGTTAGCAACAGCCTGTTCACCTACGTCATCACCGATGAGGCCAACGTTATCCTGGACGTACCTGCAATGGATATGGCCAATTTTGAAGATGCCGACGGGGGCATCTGCCGGGTTTGGGGATTGGCCTATACCGGCAACATCACCGCCATAGTAGGCGATACGGCTTCTGCTGTACCCCTGACCGATGATTGCTTCGACCTTTCCGATAACTTCATCACCGTCTTGCGCGAAGAAGTGAGCGGCGGCATGGTCGCCACCAATCAGGGTGAAACGGAAGTGTACACTTGCCCCGGGGATACCCTCAGCGATATTATCATTGCCAATACGACGGGCTCCACCGGGCAAAACTTCACCTTTGTCCTGACCGATGACCAAAACATCATCCTGGGTGTACCCGATGAAAATGCCGTCGACCTGACCGATGCCGACACCGGTGTTTACCGAATATGGGGACTGGCTTACAATGGTAGCCTCATTGCGGAACTTGGAGACGATGCAGGCGCAGTAGCCCTTTCAGATGGGTGCTTTAGCTTATCCGAAAACTTCATTACTGTCTACCGGGAAGAACCCAATGGCGGCATGGTCATGACGGAGGACGGCGAAACGGAGATTGAAGTAACCGTTGGAGATACCATCCCGGATGTGATTGCCTTCGACAGCATGGGCGTCAGCAATTCGCTTTTCACCTATGTGGTGACCGATGGCGACAATGTGATCTTAAGCCTGCCTGCGGGCGACCAGGTAGATTTTGAAGATGCTGCCCCTGGCGAATGCCGGGTTTGGGGATTGGCCTATACGGGCAACATCATTGCTGAGGCTGGTGATAATGCAGCAGACGTAGCGCTTAGCAGCGACTGTTTCAGCCTGTCTTCCAATTTCGTTACGGTAACGCGGACGCAGGGCTTCAACGGGCCAGGAGGCACATCTACCGTTACCCTGCTTAGCTGGCCCAACCCGGCAGACGATGTACTGCGGGTTGCTGTTCAGTCGCTGGAAGAAGCACCACGCAGCAGCACAGCAGGCGCTACGCTCGAAATCGTAGACCTCAACGGGCAAATCCATCACCAGCAAAAGCTGGAGGCCGGTGCGCAAAATGTGGAGTTGAATATCAGCAACCTGATTAACGGCATGTACTTCCTGCGGTACCGCTCCGATAAAGCTTTGGCTACGCAGCGTTTTACCAAGCAATAGACGAACAAACCTTTAGTCCATAGGCTATGCTCCGGTTCGCTACTACAGGCGGGCCGGGGCATTTTTATTTGAGCAAAAGGGTGAATAAAAAGACGAGGAAGCTCAGGACCAGCCCGCCTACAAAGGTACGGTAGGCGTAAGTCAGCAACCGGTACTTTTTGCGCAGCACCAGCCCCAGGTTGTAAAGATCGCGGGAAAGGTCGTCGTACAGCACCTCCTGGTCTTCTTTCAAGTCCCGCAGATAGGTGACAAATTCTTTTTTTGGCAAGCTCAGGAAATTGCCAAAATACAGCAAGCTGACATTGTGGTTGCGCACATCCTCATCCGTAAACTCCTGTCCGGATACCTTGGGAATGGCCGAGAAAACCGCAAAAGTGATCGCCGACAGCGAAGTCAGCATGAGGATGAGCACAGGGAGTATATACTCAAGATTTTCCTGAATACTGCTGGGCGATAGGGAAAAACTGGCCGACCCCGCCGTGATCAGGATGGAGAGGACGAGGGTATTGATGCTGATGATCATATTAGCCTTCCCATCCGCGATGGAGCTTAAGTTGATGTGGTTGCGCAGCGTGACGCGATAGACGGTATCCACACCCCGGCCAAAATCTTTTCCTGTTTTCTTGCGGATGGTCGTCTTGCGGGCTTTGCGTATTTTATCGCGCTGGGCAGCGATGTTTTTGTTTTTTCGGCTGGCGAAAGCATCGTGGGCTTCCGGGGTTAAGAACTTGGTATCCAGCTGCAGTTCCAGCAGATGGCGTTCCCATTCGTGGGTGGTGAACGTCTTCTGTTCGAGGGCTTCCCGCTCCAGCCGGAGCAGTTGCCCCCGCCGCTCGAAGCGCTTGCGCCCCAAAAACGAATAATGCGCATCGTGCAGCCACTGCTGCAGTTTCGTCTTAGGCTTCTCCCCCTGCCGGGTGCTCAGGATCAAGTCTTCCACCAGCTCTGGGTCAACAGCCCCCGCTTCCTGCTCCTTCAGGAAGCGCCGAGCCAGTTCAGCACTTCTCTTTTCGTGCTCCTGTTCCCCTGCCGTATACCCGGTATCGTGAAACCATGCGGCAAGGGCTAAAGCATTGCGCTTTTCTTCCGGAAGGCCTGTATCTCCAGTCAGCTCCAGGGCGACTTCTGCGCATTCTTTGGCATGGTTGAAATCGTGAAATACATAACGGGGCGGTAGCTCATCGGCTAAGTGCTGGTAAATGAAAGCTTCGGCAGCTTCGATCAATTGGCTTTCTGGCATAGGGCTTGTGGCTTTATGGTGACGGGGGCAATACTATTCCATTGTAAGGGGACCTGCAAATATCCCGGAATCATTTTTCCCACTCTCCTTTAACGCTCCAAGCTATACCAGGTTTAGAAGAGGCGCATTTGCGGGTTTCTCCGGCGCTCGAATAACTCGAGGTTGTACTCCGGTTTTGAGCGGCCGACAAAAAAGCGTTGCCGGGCTAGCTGAAACTGTTGCCGGACCATTTCTGCGACCTGCCCTTCTCCCCGCATACGAGTGCCGAACCGGCTGTCGTTGAGCTGGCCACCGTGCACTTCCTTTATCCGGTTTAGAACGCGGTCCGCCCGGTCTGGGTAGCTTTTCCGGAGCCAGTCTTCGAATATAGCGGCTACATCACCGTTCAGCCGGACCATGGTGTAGGCAATAGAAACAGCCCCGAGCGCGCTCACCCGTTTGGCCATCTCCAATATTTCGTGGTCGTTAAGCCCGGGGATGATCGGGGCCAGCATGACATTGACCGGTATCCCCTTTTGGGCCAGCACTTCGATGGTGCGCAGCCGGGCTTTTACGGATGCCGTCCGGGGTTCAAGCATCCGGCGGAGTGGCTCTTCCAGGGTCGTCAGGGAAACCGAGACCCGTAGCAGCCGGTTTTCTGCCAGGGGCTCCAGCAGGTCTAAATCCCGCAGTACCAGGCTGTTTTTAGTAATAATGCCGACTGGATGTCGGTGCCTCCAAAGCACTTGCAAGATGGCGCGGGTGATGCCCAGGGTTTGCTCTGCGGGCTGGTAGCAGTCCGTATTGCCCGACAGCATAATCGGCTCCGGCTTCCAGCTCTTTTTTTGCAGTTCGCGATCGAGTATTTTGGGGGCATCCTTTTTGTACAGCACTTTCTGTTCGAAATCCAAGCCAGCGCTGTAGCCCCAGTAATTGTGCGTATTTCGGGCGTAGCAGTAGACACAGCCATGTTCGCAACCCTGGTAAGGGTTCATGGACCAGCCCATGCCTATGTCCGGGCTTTCGACCCGGTTGAGGATCGTCTTGGGGTACACGGGAATGTACTGCGTCCTGGCATCCGGCTGCAGAGGCTCCAGGCCATAGTCATGCTCGTGAAAACGGTTGGCAGGGTTGATCTGTGCTCCCCTACCCTGATTGTAGTTTGCGGATGGCTTTGGCATGGAATTGTTTTATTTAAAGTAAATTTAAAACAAAAAAAATAGAAAAGGGTTGAGGATGAGCGGTTTTGCTTTGGCACCCAAAGCGGCGAAAGTAAGCTGTCGCCACCCTGCAGCCACCCCGTGGGCTACACATCGACCTCCGCCTCAACTGTGTAACCGCCCCGCCTGGCACCCCCTGGCAAGGTTCTGAAATTTCCACTATCTTGTTAAAAATTTTTGCTCATGAGCCTGGCAAGCCGATTGCAGCCCGTCAGTTTCGAAGAATACCTGGCTTCACAGCGAGGTGAAGGGCAGCGTTTTGACTTTTGGGATGGGACGCTCATTGAATTGGAGGCTACTACCAAGAACCACAACCGCATCAAGCGGAACCTTATCGCTCAAATCCCTCAGCAAATATTGGAAAGCAAAGGCTGTGAATGGTTTGATGAAAACGTCATGACTCAAATCCAGTCTAAAAAGCGGTATGTCTATCCGGATATCGTACTCACCTGCAATCCTGAAGATCAGGACCCTCTGATTATTGAATTCCCTTGCGTGATCATTGAAATCCTTTCCCAAGGTACCACACAGTATGACCGGACCGAAAAGTTTTTCCAGTATCAACGCATACCGAGCGTGGAGCAATGTATCTTCATCGCCCAACATCAGCTGGCCGTAGAATCCTTTGAACGTGCCCCCAACGACCAATGGCTGATGACCCCTCTTGCAACAGCAGCTGACGAACTGATTATCCACAGGCTTGACCACCGCATCCCCCTGGAACAGATTTATCACCGAATCACATTTTAATCCTGGCACGCTATGAAGCTCAACCGTAAAACTTTTTTCAAAGGCTTAGCCCTTGGTACCATTTCTCTCCCTTTCGTGATCAAAGGGCTGGGCGGCGTCAGCCATGCGCAGGAAGAGAGTGATGGCAGCCCCAACGTCATCACCGCCAAAAAATACCGCTGGAAGATGGTCACCACCTGGCCCCCTAAGTTCCCGATCCTGGGTGAAGCCTGCGAGCTTTTTGCAAACCGTGTAAAGCAGTTATCCGGTGGGCGTATGGACATCCGGGTGTACGGCGGCAATGAGCTGGTGCCGGCGCTGGAAGCCTTCGATACGGTACGGGAAGGCGGTGCGGAGCTTGGATGCGGAGCCGCCTACTACTGGGCGGGCAAAGCAGAAGCTGCGCAGTTTTTTGCCTCCGTCCCATTTGGTATGAACGCACAACAGCTCAATGCGTGGATGGTCAGCGGCGGGCTGGAGCTTTGGAAGGAACTGTACGCCGATTTCAACCTTATCCCCATGCCGGGCGGCAATACCGGCGTGCAGATGGGCGGTTGGTTCAATAAGGAGATCAATAGCGTTGAAGACCTGAAAGGGCTCAAAATGCGTATCCCCGGCCTGGGCGGGAAGGTGCTGCAACGGGCGGGCGGCGCACCGGTACTCATGGCAGGTGGTGAGATATATACCGGGCTGGAACGCGGGGTCATCGATGCCACGGAATGGCTGGGCCCCTTCCACGATACCCTGATGGGCTTCCACGAAATCGCCGAATACTACTATAGCCCCGGCTGGCACGAGCCTGGTACTATGCTGGAGTTCTTCGTCAACAAGGAGCAAATGGAACAACTACCCACCGACCTAAAGGGCATCATCAAAACCGTAGCCGGTGAACTTTCCGGATGGATTCTCAGCCAAATGGAAGCCAATAATGCCGCTGCCCTCGCCAAATTCCTGGAAAAAGGCATCAACCTGCGGCGCTTCCCGGATGAAGTCATCCGCCAAATGCACACCTACACCGCGGAGGCGATTGACGAAATCATAACCCGGGACCCAAGAAGCAAAAAGGTGTATGAATCCTACCGCAGCTTCCAGCAAAAGGCGGCGGATTATGCGGCGATTACGGAGAAGGCTTATTATAACCGGATTCAGGTTGGTTCGGGGATTCGTTTGGGGTAGGCTATCTATCAAAAAGTCTTCACCGTTTTTCGCCTCTACTTAATCAATCAAAAAGTACACCACCTCAGGGAAGAAGACCACAGTGCTTAGAAAAATCAGCTGAATCACCACAAACGGCAAAATCCCCCGGTAAAGGTGCTGCGTAGTGACGCCGGGGGGCGCTACGCCTTTGAGGTAAAATAAAGAAAACCCGAATGGGGGGGACAAAAAGGAGGTCTGCAGGTTCAGCCCCAGCAGTACGCCCACCCAGATCAAATCGACATCCATGCGTACGAAAATCGGCGCTACGACGGGCACGATGATGAAGACGATTTCAATAAAGTCAATGAAGAAGCCCGCAACAAATACAACCACCATCACCAGCGCTAAGAATGCCATGGGCGACAGGTTGGCCTCCTCAATGAGCCGGACGAGGTAGGTATCCCCGCCCATCTCCCTGAACACAAAAGAGAAGACCGTAGCGCCTAGCAAAATAATGAAGACCATACTTGTTAGATGGGTGGTTTCCCGCATGACAGACTTCAAAACCCTGATGCTGAATTTCCCCTGGCTGATAGTCAGCAGGGTGGCCCCCATCGCTCCTACAGCTGCGGCTTCCGTGGGGGAAGCAATGCCCAAAAATATAGAGCCCAGCACGGCTACGATTAGCAGCATCGGCAATACAAAAGCTTGTACAATCTTACGCCCCGCATCGGCAGCCCAAAAGGCATCAATTTCCGCCTTGGGCATGCTGGGGGCAAACCCAGGCCGGAGCCACGAGACTACAGCGATGTAGGCGATGTACACGACAACCAACAGCAGGCCCGGCAATAAGGCTGCAGCAAACAACTGCCCAACGGATACATTAAGTACGCTGCCTAGGAGGACCAACACTACGGAGGGCGGGATAATCTGCCCAAGTGTGCCGGATGCAGCGATGGTCCCGGTTGCCAGTTCCGTGCGGTAGCCCCGTTTGAGCATTGTAGGCAAGCTGATCAGCCCCATGGTGATCACCGTTGCCCCTACAATACCCGTGGAAGCCGCAAGTAGCGCCCCAACGACTACCACACTAATGGCTAAGCCACCCCGCACTTTTCCAAACAACATCGCCATCGTTTCTAGCAGGCTTTCTGCAAGGCCCGATTTTTCCAGCATAATCCCCATATAGATAAATAGGGGCACGGCCATCAGCACATAGTTGCTCACTACCCCCATTATCCGGGGCGACAAGGCGATGAAACTGTTCATATCCAGAAAGCAAATGGCGTACAGCATGGAAATCCCACCCAAGGTAAAGGCAACCGGGTACCCGTACAGGATGAGCAGGAATATGCTTAGAAAAAGAAGAATTGCAAGTACAGCCATAATCACTGATTTTCGTTGGCAGGGGCAGTGGGCTCCTCGCCCTTCAGGACCAACCAGCTATCGATAATGCTTGCTAGCCCTTGCAGCATCAACAGGCTGAGCCCAATGGTAATCGCGTATTTAATGATGTAGCGGGCAGGCAAGCCGCCAGGATCGGGCGACCCCTCTCCTATCCGGAAAGAAATATTGGCGTATTCGAAGGAGACAACAATCAGGACGAGTGTCCAAGGCAGCAGGAACAGCACGCCGCCGATGAGGTTAACCAAGGCTTGGTCGCGTTTGCTAAACTTGGCATAGAAGAGGTCGACCCTTACGTGGCGGTCGTGCCGAAAGGCATAGCCGGCGCCCAAAAGGAAAATGAGCCCAAATAGATGCCACTCCAATTCCATTATCCAGGCTTGAGTCTCACTGAACAGATAGCGGACGACTACATCGAAGCAGACGAGCAGCATTAGCAGGGTGGTCAACCAGGAAGCAACCCGGCCGACACGTTCGTTAAACCAGTGGATAGACTGGGCTACTTTTTTGAGCGTAGGTAACATTCCGAATGGTAGGTTGTTGGTTTTTCTTGCCTTGTTGACCCGGGAAAGATAAGGATTGCCGGAAGTAAGCGCATATATTCCAGCAAAATATTTTTGGTCCAGGCGGGGTCAAATTTCAACATAAGCGGAGGGCATGAGGCCGTTTTCCCCCATGCCCTGTAAAGAGCTTTTTTTAGCGCCTGCCGGATTGGGCCACCGCACCTGCAGTAGCTGATAGGAACATTAGAAAGGTTTATACCGGCGCACTAGTGCGACTAGTCCGAAATAGCACAGCGTATTTCACGCTTGGGCGCCCTGGTTTTACTGGGTTTCTTCGGTTAGTCATTTCTGAAACACTCCACTAGTGGATTGAGCCGTAGATGCTCAACAGTTAACGTCCATCATCAGTAAGCGCTCAAGCGTGAAAAGGCTGTCAAATATTTCGGTCTTAGGCCCCGAGTTGGTCGAAGCGCGTCAAGTCCAGGTGCTCAATGATGCGGATAAGCTTGTTGGCATAAGCTTTATCCGTTGCGTAGCCTGCCTTTTTCAGACCGCGCGCCCAGCCTTTATAATCGGTGATACGGAGTTGGTGCAATTTCTTGTAACGGGCTCCGTTGAGCAATTCCGAGTGTACCCGGAAGCTCTCCGCAGCGCTATCAAACACCCGGAACATATCGTAGAGGTCATCATCCGAGTAATTGCGGCAGGTGCAGCCCCGGCATTGGCGCTTGCATTTGATGCCAAAGTGGTTATTAGACTCCCGGGCCAGGTCGCTTTCACCTGCATTAGACTCCAGCAAGCCCTGAGCAAGGGTAATGCTGGCGGGTACGCCAAAGGCTTCCATCTCTTTAATAGCCAGCATCTTATACTTATCCAGGTAAGCCGTTACTTTAGCATTGACGGCTTCTGCTACTTCCGGGCGCACGTGGTGGCGCTCAGCGTAGTTGTCATTCAGCACGAAAGTCAGGTTGGGGAAATCGTCAGGCTCGCGGGTATCCCACTGGATTTGGGACACGTTGCGCTGCTCCGCCGCTGCCGGCTGCTTGGGCGAGTGCCTGGCTGGACGGGCATGTACCGCCCCTTGCGTAGGTGGCAAGGCGCGGGCTGCCGCCACTGCCGGCGCCTCAATGCTATTCAGGTTAAACTGTACGCTAATGTCTTTAAAAAACAGAATGTATATCCCAAGCCCCAGCAGCACGCCATTGAACCAATTCCGGTTCAGGGCGTCTAGCATCGTTTGCAGAGACAGGGATGAAGTCGTGGAGGTACTTTTGCTTTCCATGTCTTGTCTCCTTTTGTTTCAAAATCGAAGTGTTGGGCAAAATTAAAACAAAAAATGTTCAAAAACAAGATCATAAAACAAATTGATTGTTATTTTTTGAATGCGTCCGCCACGATCAGTTCTTTAGTGCCGTGACCGTAGGTGTAAAAGCCTTCGCCCGACTTCGCACCCAGTTTGCCGGCAGTGACCATATTCACCAGCAGCGGGCAAGGGGCGTACTTTGGGTTCCCGAAGCCTTCAAACAGGACATTTAGGATGGACAGGCAGACATCCAAACCGATAAAGTCAGCCAGTTGCAGCGGCCCCATTGGATGCGCCATGCCGAGCTTCATGACCGTATCGATTTCCTCCACGCCGGCCACGCCTTCGTGCAGGGAGATAATGGCTTCGTTGATCATCGGCATCAAAATCCGGTTGGCGACAAAGCCAGGATAGTCATTAACCTCTACGGGTACTTTGCCGAGCTTGCGGGACAAGTCCATGACGGTGTCGGTGGTCTCATCTGAGGTGGCGTAGCCGCGGATGACCTCTACCAGCTTCATGACCGGCACGGGGTTCATAAAGTGCATGCCAATGACTTGCCTGGGGCGCTGAGTAGCTGCCGCAATTTTGGTAATAGAAATAGAAGAGGTGTTGGTAGCCAAAATGGCCGAGGCGGGCGCTGCTGCATCCAGGCCTTTGAAAATGCGCAGTTTGAGCTCTACGTTCTCTGTGGCAGCCTCTATAACCAAGTCGGCATTTTTCACGCCGGCATCCATATCCGTGTGGGTACTCAGGTTATTAAGGGCTTGCTGCTTCCCATCTTCCGTAATGCGTTCTTTTTTAAGCATACGGTCGAGGTTTTTAGTGATGGTGCCCATGGCATTGTCCAGCGCTTCTGCCGAAATATCGATCAGGTTGACGGCGTAGCCATTCATAGCAAAGACGTGGGCGATGCCGTTGCCCATTGTGCCGGCACCAATTACTGCAATATTTTTCATGGATTTGGTTTTATTTTCGGTGGGCGAAGATAAAAAAAAGCCTGCACGTTGGGGGCGTGCAGGCAATTAGGGGTACTTAATTAGTCGGGTTATTGCTTAAGAAGGCGCAGGGTTTGAACGCCTGCTTCGCCCTGTACTTGCAATATTAGCAATCCAGCGGGCAGCCCAGACAAGTTCAAGTCAAGCTGTTGCCGGCCAGCACTCCAGTCGTAAGCCTTCTGCCACAGCGCTTGGCCATTCAGATTCAGCAAGCGCAGCTGGTAGGCGCCGCCCTTCAGCAAGTTAAGGTCGAGTGTAGCCTTGCTGCTGGCTGGATTGGGGTAAACCGATACCTCGCCGATCTCCCGCCGCTCTGCAGTTGTGCTGCTGGCCATGAAGAAAGAAGGCCGCCCGGTGAATCCGTTCAAAGTAGGGTTGATCGTAGCAGTAAAGGTACTTTGGCACCCGTTATCAGCTGTGAGCGTCAGGGTCACTTCGTAGTTGCCGGGCTCAGCGTAAGTATGTACCGGCAGGGGCTCGGTGCTGGTGTTGCCATCGCCGAAGTCCCACTCGAAAACAGCGTCGAAATTGGAAGACAAGTTCAGGAAGGCATAGGCCAGGCTATCCGTCTTGAGGGGCACAAAAAGCGCCAGGCAGTCTTCGTCGTAGAGGATGTCGAAATCAGTAAAGATGATCATGCTCATACTGCTGCTGCAGTCTCCGCTCGTAATGGTGAGGGTAACGAAGTAAAGCCCGGGCTCCGCGTAGGTGTGCTCCGGATCTTGAGCGGTGCTGCTAACGCCATCACCGAAGCTCCAGAACCAGGAGTCCACATCCCCGCCCATAGACATGTCTGTAAAGGTGAAGGATAGCAAATCGTCTGTGCCCTGCTCAAAGGAAAACATAGCCTGGCAGGCAGGGCCGTTGCCGGCACCACCATTACTGCCGATAAAGACCGGCTGTACTGCGGTACCAGTGCAGCCATTGGCCGTGATGATGGCCAGCGTTGCCTCTACCATGCCGGTAACTGCGTAAGTATGCACCGGGTTTTGGGCTGTGCTTGTAGTGCCATCCCCAAAATCCCAGAACCAGTTGGTGATTTCGCTATTGGGCGCGAAAGAGGAATCCAGGAATTGCACCTGCCCGGGCACATCCGTTTCCAATACTTCGAAGATAGCTTCGCAGAACCCAGCTCCGCCACCATCGCAGGGGGCGTACTGATCCGGGCTGTAGCTCTCGCATTCGGCATAGCAGTCATTCTGGAAGACGAGCTCGATGCCATTCGGAAGCGTTACACATACCGGGTCGTAAACCTGGTAACAGCCGCAGTCGCCAGGCTCATCGCAGCTGAAGTAAACGGAGGCGTCATACCCCTCGCATTCCGCCAGGCAAGGGTTCTGAAAGGTGAGAATCTGGCCGGAAGGCGTGGCGATACAGACGGGGTCCAGGATATCAAGGTCGCATCCACAAGGCGCCTCAACGCCGCAGTCGATAAACTCGTCCGGGCCGTAACCCTCGCACTCCGCATAGCAAGCGTTTTCAAAGGTGAGCGTATCTCCATCTTCGACAACGCATACCGGGTCGAATATCCCGGGGCAGATACAGCCCTCATCGTCACAATCGGTGAATTCATCAACCGTATACCCCTCCCATTCCGCGACGCAGGCATTTGGGAATTCGAAGGTAATGCCGGGGATCAATTCCACACAAACGGGCTCGAAGACCATTGGGCACCCGCAATCGTCAAAGGCGCAGTCTTCGAATATTTCATTGGGCCCGTAGCCGGAGCAGAGGGCTACGCAGGCACTGGGCAGCGTAATGATGACGCCATTCTCATTAATGACACATACGGGTTCGAAGACATCATCGCAGTTGCAGGGGCCACCATTGCCCCCTCCTACCTCTAGTGTTTGACTAAAGGTGACTGTACAGCCACCTGCGGTCGTTATGGTGAGCGCTACTTCGTAGTTGCCGACAGCCGCAAACGTGAAGCTGGGGTTTTCGAGGTCGGAAGTGCTGCCATCCGGGAACAGCCATTCGTAAGCGATAATGCTGTCGCCGTAGGTAAAGGAATTATCATAAAAAAGGTAGGACAGGCTGTCCGTGCCTTGCTCGTAAACAAAAAAGGCTTCGCAAAATTCAAAGCCATTGTCAGCACAGTTGACTATATCTCCGGCGGAATAACCCGCGCGCTCGGCGTAGCACAAGGTTTCGAAAAGCTCTACCACACCGGGGGCGACTTCAATACAAACAGGCTCAAACACATTCCAGTCGCAGCCGCAGGGGACCTGGGTATCAACGTAAACCGTACTGGTAAACGCCGCTTCGCAGGTGTCAGCCGTAATGGTCAGCGTTGCCTCGTAAGCCCCGGGGGCTGCATAGGTGTGCAGGGGGGCTGCTTCAGTGCTTGTATTGCCATCCCCGAACTCCCAAAACCAGGATTCTACCGGCTCAGAAGTACTGGAAAGGTCATAAAACTGCATTTCAAAAGGGTTGGCGCTGATTTGCTCGTAGGAAAAAAAGGCTTCGCAGTGCTGAGGCGGGGGCGGCGGGTCGATATCGCTGCATAGGATCAACTCGACATCAGTTGACGACGGGAAATTTTCCAGGAACATCACGACTTCGAATTGCACTTCACCGGTGCAGAAGTCGACTACGCTGATGGTGCCCGGGAGTTGAATATCATCCCCAAAATCGTGTTCAAATTCAAAGACAAACATGCCATTCTCATCCGTCACAGTGGAGAAGAATTGATCAATGGTAATGAGCGACAAGTTCACCTCGTAATCCGGGAAGGGCTGGGCGGATTGCCCAAAGAGGACCCGCCCGCTAACGGAGAGTTCAGTGGCCTGCAGGCTGGTCAGGCAACACAGGGCCAGTAAAGAAATAAAAATAGATCGCATAAGCCGGATGATTTTAGATTATCGAATGAGAATTAGTTGTTCATTAATGCGCCCGCCTTCGGCCCATACTTGCAGCCAGTAAGTACCAGGTGGGCAATCGGCGGGCGACTGGTTGGTTTGGAAACGGCTGCAAGAGGATACCGCCCTTGCCGAACAGCTGAAAGCAGAAGAACTGGCCCGCCTTCAGCTCGACAAGCACTACCGGCAGGCGGACCGAAAAGCCAGCCGGGCGCTGGAGCAAGCACCGCATAGCCATACCCGTCTCCTGAGGGGCTGGCAGTTGCTGGACCTGGCTGAACAACAGTTCAGACGCAAGAATACCCGGCAGACTACGCCCTTCCTGCTAAAGGCGAATGATGCCCTAGACGAATTCTACACCCTCCAAAAGCTGCAGTACGCTTGTGAAATGCTTAACCGCCAACGGCTGATTGGCCAGCCTTTCGAAGCAACCCTGGTGGAGCCGGTAGCGGTTCACTTATCCAATCAAGACCTGAGCGGCAAGCCGCTGCACCAGCTCTACCTGTACCTGTACCGTATGCTGCAGGCACCTGGCCAGCATCAGGAAACTTTCTCTGAGTATGTTGCCTTATTCACAGAATGGAGCACCCAGCTGAGCCCAGAGATCGCCCGCCCCCTACTCTACTATGCCATCAACTACTGCATTGGCCGCAACCGCTCGATCTCGACAAAAGTAAAAACGCCTTACGCCAACTTCCTCCAGCTTTTGTGGGCACTGCTGCGCTACTTGCCAGAGTCTTACCCTAAGCTAAGGGCCAGAATTGAAGGGACTACGCCCTTGAATAACCGGGACTGGCTGCTGGCGAAGCTTGAGGGTTAACTGGCCCTTAATGCAAAGTTCATCGCAATCCGCTATTCCCGGCTCCGCTTAAGGCTTTGCTGGTTCTCGAAGTCATAAAGTGTCAGGCGGCGCAGGTCATAGTAGGCCAGCCAAAAGTCGCGCAGGGCACTCACGTAAGCGGCCCTGGCACTCGCCTCCTGACTGATGGAGATATTCAAGTCCGCAATTGCAATCTTGCCAATGCGGTACCGCTGCCTCGTGATTTCCAATTGCCGGCGGGCCACATCGTAGGCGCGCAGGGCAAGGTCCACCTGATTGCGCAGCAGGCTGAATTGCTGCACTTTGATCAGGATTTCCTGCTCAAAATCAACTCGGTTTTGCTGCACCTGCAGCTGCGTCAGCTCCTGGTTGGAACGGGCAATTTCTATTCTTGATTTGGCCTTGCCCCAATCAGCAATAGGCACATTCAGCCGGATATTCAGCCGTTCCTGGTCGAGCGGGTCCACGTAGGCGTCGTCAAACCTATTGGCGGTTTGGGAAAGGGCGAAGTAGCCATTGATATCGGCGGATGGCCCGGTAGTGCCTTTTGCGCGGGCCACCTCCTGCTCGGCTTCCTGCAGCTGCCGCTCAAAGGCTACCGATTCGCTGCGGTTGCGGCGGGCGAGGTCCAGCGCCTGATCGGCATCGATGTCGAATACCGGGATTTCATCTGGGGTGGCAGGTTCAAAATAGACGGCGTTTTGCAGGCCCAGGAAGTTGCGCAGGGCCTCCGTGCTGGTTTGCAAATCCAGCTGGCTGGCTGCCAGGGCGGCATCGGCGTTCATAGCGCTAAGCTCGATCTGCAGCAGTTCCGTCTCTGCAATCCGCCCTACCTCATAACGCCCCCGGGAAATCACCAGTAGGGTATCGGCATCCCTTTTGTCCCGGCGGGCCGCTTCCAGGTTAAGCTGGGCCACCAGCACGTCGAAGAAGAGCAGGGCAGCGCTATAGGCTACATTTTCCATGTCTTCAGAAAATTCACGCTGTGCCTCTTCGTACACCAGGGGCTGTATGCGCTTTGCCCATTTCAGGGCATTGTACTGGAACAAAGGCTGCTGGAAACCAATCGCAAAGGGCGTGCTCAAATAAGAAGTAGAGCCCGGGTTAGTGTCGGTCTCGAAGATATCAATGCGCTCCAGGCCAGTCTGCGCAAAAATCGACCCGCCGGTCAGGGCGACATCCTGCTCCAGGCTCAGGTTGGCCAGGTTGCTCATCAGCGCCCGGTCGATGAAGGCATCCGAGCCATCCGGCAGAGTGATGGTTTGAATAGAGCGGTTGAGGTTAGGCAAGGTAGCCCCAAAGTTGATCTGCGGCCGGTAGTCAGCCAGAAAAGATTGGTAGCGCCAAAAGCCATTCTCAACGGCAGTTTTGGCTATCTGCACATCGGGCGCACCGGCCTGCGCCATTCTGACCACCTCCTGCAGCCCCATGCGCAAGGTATCAGGCTGGGCCAGGGCAGCAGCGTTAAAAGCCGGGGTGAAAATCAGGAGCAGCAATAGTCGCTTCATCGGGTGATAATTGTGATTGGTTAATAAACGCTAGTCGGAGCGCAACGCCTTGATGGGGTCCTGCCGGGCAGCCTTCCGGGCTGGAAAAATGCCAAATACCAAGCCGATGGAAGCCGCCACGCCAAAGGAAAGCAGTATGCTCCAGGCAGACACAATAGTTGGGATATCAGCATAAGCGGCAATAGTTTTAGCGGCCCCTACGCCCAGGATGACGCCGATCAGCCCGCCTATTAAACTGATGAATACAGCTTCAAACAAAAACTGCAGGATAATATCGAATTGAGTAGCCCCCAGAGAACGGCGCACGCCAATCTCCTTAATCCGCTCCAGCACAGAAGCCAGCATGATGTTCATAATGCCGATGCCGCCGACCAGCAGGGAGATGCCGGCTATGACGGCAAGCACTAGGTTGAAAGTATCTTGGGTTTCCTGTTCCTGCTCCAGCAGCAGCTCCGGGATTTCGATCGACACATCGGGTACCTGAAGGTGGCGGCGGTTAAGCAGGCGGGCAATGACATCAGCGCTGGCGCGGAGTTTTTGAGAATCATCCACCCGGACAACCAGGCGGTCCAACTGATGGTAGTTCTTGACTTTTTCATCATCATCCTCGCCCAGGTCGTCGCGGGTAATGCGCGCCCGGTCCCGGAAGCGGAGCAAAGCCGTATTGACCGGCACGTAGATATCAGCGTTGTAATCCCGTATGCCGAGGCGGGAGAGGCTCTCCTCAGAAGCGTTGCGCCGTTCTAAAACACCGATGACCTCTAACCAGGTTTTACCGCACTTGATCGGTTTGCCGATGGGGTCTTCGTCGCTAAAGAAGCGCTTTTGGACCTCTTTGCCGATAATGCAGACCGCAGCGCCCCGGGTCGTATGCAAGGGCCGGAAAAAGTGCCCTTTGCCAAGCGATAGCCCATTGAGCTCGAAGAAGGTATTCTCGACGCCTATGCAACGCCCCTTTTCCTGCCGGCCCGCCCGCACCACACTGACTGGCAGGATAACTTCAGGGCTGAGGCGGTCTGCGGTCGGGACAACCTTTTGAATAGCCGCTACATCTGACAGGCTAAGCCCGGGGGAATAGGCCCGTTTTTCTTCTTCCCCCTCAGCGGCCTCCCCTTCTCCACCCCCGGGCTCCGGCACAATCGATTCAATCACAATATTATTGGTGCCGATAAGCTTCATCTGATCGAGGATAGACTGCTTGGCTCCACTGCCGATGGCAAGCATAGCAATAACCGCCCCTACCCCAAAGATGATCCCCAGGGCGGTCAGGAAAGAGCGCAGCTTATTTGCATTGACCCCCTCCAGGGCCAGCAGAAAATTGAAGAATAGTCGTTGCATGGATAGCGTACAGGGGGTTACTGAAAAATAATGAATCCACCGCCTCCGCCCTGATCACTAGTGGGAGGCTCGATGTCTTTGACGGACTCTTTTTGCCGCAGGGCTTCAGCTTGCCGTTCCGCTTCTTCTTCCATCAGCCGTTTCCGGATTTTTGCTTTGGTGGCGGGGTCAAGCGGAACAAAGGGCGCCTCTTCTGCCCCCGGTGGCGGGACAAGAAAAATGACATCCCCCGCTGACAAACCGTATTCGACCATGATCTCATCCGAACTGGCCAGGCTGGTGACGATTTCCTGCCGGACCACTCCGGACCCGCTGTCTTTGTAGACAAAAGTAAGGCTGTCTGATTGCAGCCCCTCCAGGGGGATGGCCAGGATGTCTTCATAAATGCCCGTGATGATAGCGTTGCTGGTGGTCATGGCAGGGCGCAGTATGGAGTCCACTTCATTGACCTGTACAATGACTTCAAAGACCTTGGCGTCGTAACCACTCAGCTGCTCGCCGATATTGGCGACTTTGATCACCTTGCCCGTGTAAGCCCGGTCGGGAAAGGCATCGACTTCGATTTTGACATCCTGCCCCTCTTGGACCTTGCTGATATCGACTTCGTTCACGTAGGTCTGGGAAATCATATCACTCAGGTCAGGCAGCTCAGCGACGATAGGGTCCCAGGCGCTGATCCGGGAGCCCGGTTCTTTCTTGCCCCGCCAAGTGCGGGCGTAGATAACCATGCCGGGCTCTGGCGCGTGGATGGTAAACTGCTCAGACAGCTCGTTGTAGACTTGGAGCTGCCGCTGGTTCTGCCGCAGCAGGGCATCTATTTCCTGGATCTTGGCGATGGCTTGCTGCTGCTTAAGCTCGTACTTTTTTAGCAATTGGCGGAAGTCCCGCTCCGTGCGCTCCAGGTCGAGTTCAGCCTGTTGGATAACCGACCGGGGCTCGTATTTGCTCTGCTCTACAGCCAAAAGCTTTTCCTGTTTAGCAAACTCCAGATTGGCCAGTTCGTCGCGGATGCCCCGCAGCTCAATGGCTGTATCGATCCGGGCTTGCTCAAGCTGGGTGCGTATTTTTTCCAGTTCGGTCTGCACATCGCTCATCTTGCCTGCCAGCTCTGTGCGGTCGAGTGAAGCCACATAGTCGCCCGCTTCCACTACATTGCCTTCAGGCACAAGGTCGGACAAAGTCGTTTCATAGATACCAGCGGCGCGCATACCCTGCGGTGCCCTGATTTTGACGGACTTCTTAGCGGCCAGTTCCCCGGTGGCTGTCACCTGAATGACAAAAGGCTGCCGGGCGACTTCATAGCGGAGTTCCTGGTCCTGGACGGCAGCAGCTGGGCTTGAAAAGTAATACCATCCACCCGCTGCTGCCAATGCAGCGATGGCGATAAAAACCGCGATGCTCGAACGCTTCATAAGGTGATTTCTTTAGTCCCTGAAATGTAGGCAAAAACGGCTATTTCTTTTTCTATTTTACATTAGCTTAACATTTACAAGGGATACGCAAATAATTTAAATTATTGCAAATCAGCTGTTTATCAGAGTAATTAACAACAAACACCTTGTTATCCACATTTTTGCCCCAGCCTGTGGAAAGCCTTTCAGCGGGCGCTCGGTTTTTTTATCCGGCTTTACCCCTTGTTAACTAAGGAGCAGCCGGAAGAGGCCGGCAAATTGGGCGCCAAAACTTTTCAACATCAGTTTTAAAACCGGCTTTTTTTTGCCAACTTTGTATTCCTCCGATAGTTAAGGGCACAGATCAAAACTACGGTTAAAATGCGACCAGGATTTAGGCAATGCCAAAGTCTCCACCCTGCATTTTTTAAAACTTAACTTGCTGATACTCTAGGCTTAAAAGCCCAATTTATTAATGTATTTAAACCTGCAGAATGACAAAAGATCATGCTACAGTCTGGGGTAACTGTTTGCAGACCATTCGCAAGAATGTGAATCAGCAGAGCTTCAAGACCTGGTTTGACCCGATCAAGCCAGTGCGCCTTGAGGATAACGCTTTGACCATTCAGGTCCCAAACAAGTTCTTTTACGAGTGGCTAGAGGAGCACTACGTAAAACTGCTGAAAACGACCATCCGCCGGGAGCTTGGCAGCAATGGGCGGCTGGAATATCAGATTCTCACGAAAGGCGCTGCGGCAGGGCAGCCTATGGCTTCAAGGACGGCCAACGGACAAACCGGAATATCGGCTTCCCGCAATGGCGGCAAGAAAGGGGCATTTGCTCCTGGCATGCTGGATACGGAGAACATTCAAAACCCCTTTGTGATCCCGGGTATCCGCAAGATCAAAGTAGACCCCCAGCTCAATCCTAATTACCTGTTCGACAACTACATTGAAGGCGACTGCAACCGGCTGGCGCGTTCTGCCGGGGTGGCTATCGCCAAGAAGCCGGGCGCGACTTCCTTCAACCCATTGGTCATATTTGGAGATGTGGGGCTTGGCAAAACACACCTGGCGCACGCGATCGGCAATGAAGTATTGAAACGCTTCCCTGCTAAAATCGTACTGTACGTCTCCAGCGAGAAATTCACCAACCAGATCATACAGTCGATCAAGAATAATGCGGTCAACGATTTTGTCAATTTCTACCAGCTGATTGATGTATTGATTGTGGACGACATCCAGTTCCTTGCCAATAAACAGAAAACCCAGGAGATCTTTTTCCACATTTTCAACCAGCTCCATCAAAATGGCAAGCAGATTGTGCTGACCTCTGACCGGGCGCCAAAGGACCTCGACGGCATGGAAGAACGGCTGATCTCCCGCTTCAAATGGGGGCTTTCAGCGGATTTGCAAGCTCCTGACCTGGAAACCCGCATGGCTATCCTCGAAGCTAAAATGAACCGGGAGGGCGTAGAACTGCCCGCTAATGTAACGGAATTCATCTGCTACAATATCCAAAACAACATCCGGGAACTGGAGGGCGTATTGGTGTCCCTCATTGCCCAATCTTCGCTCAACCGGCAGGAGATCGATATGGAATTGGCCAAACGCGTGATCCGCAACTTCGTCCGCCAAATCAATAAAGAGATTACGGTGGACTACATTCAAAATTTGGTCGCCGAGCACTTTAGCCTGCCTGTGGAAAAACTACAGGGCAAAACCCGTAAGCGGCAAGTTGTTATCGCCCGGCAGTTGTCGATGTATCTGGCCAAGAACCTCACTGATAAATCTCTTAAAGCGATTGGCGCTAACTTCGGCGGCCGGGACCACAGTACGGTCATCTACTCCTGCAGGACTGTCTCCGACCTCATGGAAACCGATATGATCTTTAAAGATACCGTGGCTGAACTCGAAAAAAAGATAAAACTAAGCCTGCACGATCAATAAAAGGTATAACCCTGGAACGCTGTGAAGAATTTCAGGGTTATACCAACTGTTAATCAACCAACTATAAGATTCAGTATAAAAAAAGCACTGGGAAGTTTGATTTTTTAATCGCCGTTCTTACCTTTGCAATCGCTCAGAAAAACACGTACAGCCATCTTTTCTGAGCCCTCTAAAAATCCTGCAAATGTGCGGGGTTAACTTCAGATCAACCCGGTGACGTGGGTGAGTGGCTGAAACCACCAGTTTGCTAAACTGGCATACTCTTAACGGGGTATCGGGGGTTCGAATCCCCCCGTCACCGCAGTCAATCATATTCGGGGCGTGGCGCAGTCCGGTTAGCGCACCTGCTTTGGGAGCAGGGGGCCGCAGGTTCGAATCCTGCCGCCCCGACTTAAGAAAGGCTACCTCGTTTGAGGTGGCCTTTTTGTGTTTTGGCGTAGCGCAGCCCGCTTAGCGCATCCCGCTCGAAGCGGGAGGGCCGCAGCGCTTGTGCCGCGGCAGGCGGTATTCGAATCCTGCCGCCCCGACTTTAAAAGGCCATCTCGTTTGAGGTGGCCTTTTTGTATTTTGGCGTAGCGCAGCCCGCTTAGCGCATTGCTTTCACAATTTTCTGAACATGGCGCCTTCGATCTAGTATAGTTTCCACCCAATACACCCCAGAAGGGCAGCCAGAAAGGTCTAGCCTCAATTGCGCTCCGCTACGGAACCACGCTCTTTTGCAGATTTGCCCAAGATGATTCCATACCCGGACCTCCGCTTCCTGGTAACTTTCGGCAAATTGCCCGGCAATCCAGGATGTTGCCGGCGAGGGGTACCAGTTGCCTGCCTTATTCGGTACTAAAACTGTGGCAGAGGACACGACGTCAACAACGACCTGATAAAAGTTGTAGCAATCCATTTGATCAGTGACTGTAAGGCCATAAGTACCCGGGCTAAGGCCAGAAATATAAGAGGTATCCGGCAGCCATGCCCTTGCCCAATCATAAATGTAAGGTGGATGCCCGTTACTAGCCTGGGCTTCAATAGCTCCGTTCGCTTGCCCTTCCTCGCAATGGGTAATTTCGAAGGAAGTACTAATCGGAGGAAGGGAAGGAATGGTCACCTCCAGCACGGCCGTGTCCATTAACAAGTCGGTGACCGTGACGCTGTAGTGCCCTCCAAGCAACCCATCAGCTATGGGACCTCTTTGATAATCAGAATGACTCCAGCTATAAGTATAATGCCCCGTACCTCCGCTGGCCTCTACACCGGCCTTCCCTCCAAAGCCGATTGCGCATCCCGGAAAATTCAGTATTTCAATACTGGCTGTCAATGGTGTATACTCAGTTATGCCCGTTTCTAAAGCTATGAGCCGCCCATTTTTCAAATCTCCAATAATTAGCAGGCTGTCCGAAAGTGAAAGCGCCCCCGCAGCGTCAATGCGTTGCCGTAATTCGCCCGAATCTATGTCGAAGGCATAGGTCAGGCCATCACTGCTGACAAAAAGTGTACTATCATTGGCCACCATTGGATAATCAGTATCCGTGTACTGTGGCCAATCATATGCCCAAAGCAACTCCCCGGTTTCAGGGTCTCGGGATTGTATACCCAGTGTCGTTTTCAGGAACAAACTTCCAGCATGGTATAAAGGGTTGCCTTTGAAGATTTCCAGCCCCTCAGATTCAACGACCCAGTTCACAGAATAACTTTCAAGACCGAAGGCCTGAACGGAAAATAGATACGACACAAAGGCTTGGTGGTGCAGGGTATCAATGACCAAAGGGGCGTTAATGCCACTTTCTAAATTAGTATTGACATAATGAACAGCTCCAGTTTCAGGGCTGATTACTTTAAACGCTTTGAACAAGCTATACATAGTATCCTGGTAAAAGGCGGGGAAAGCAGTAGAACGAGGCAGGCTATTCGGAGGTACATCAACGGACCAAATGGCTTCGCCGTTGAAGGCGTTTGTAGCTTGCATGCTTAACGCACTGCCCTCTGCATGGTGTATGATCCGGTCTTCAAATAGGGCGTAATTGTTGTAAGATGGGGCCTCCCACAGGCTTTCTCCAGTCCTCAGGCTTTTTGATTTCAAATGCCCGTCCAGGAAGTAATACACTCGGTCATGCCCGAGCTGAAGCGGATAGGGCAATCCAGGGACTGCCTCCTCGCTTGACCAGGCAACCTGGCCATTTAGCAGGCTACGGGCTTCAAGGACTGCCGGTTCACCAAAGGATGGATAATACCCTAACACCAATAAAGTATCTGCGATAACCACGTTGGATAGCAAGACGTTCGTTTGGAAGAAGTCAACCGGAAGGTCAATCACAAAGCGCGGCCGCAGTGGTGGTTGAGTTTCCGACTGTGAGGCCGCTGAGGTATTTAGCTTGTTATTAAACAGAGAAGGCCATTGGTAATGGTCAGAGGGCCTAATCAAAAACGTAAAGGTTTCAGGGTTACCCCAATTGCCCCGGCTATCTTTTGCCAGAAGAGTAATGGAATGCAGCCCTGTGTCCAAGGAGTTGGTCAGCCGGGTAATCGAAAAGGGTTCTGCGACCAGGTCCCAGTGCCCATCCAATGGCAAGAAAGGGGTGCCATCACCGGGCACAATGGTGTCTGCATCAATGAAATATTCGGCGTAAGCCATCTCGGAAGTAGCCATTTCGGAGGAATCCGATAGTATGCCCACACAGGTGAGCGGTTGAAACTGAGGGATCGTATCTGCTTCTAGTGCACCCTGTAGCAGCTGTGGCCCCTGTTCGTCTTTGCCCGATCCAAGGGGCAGGCAAATCAGAAACGCATCACTTTGGCCATCCGGAAGGGTGTTAAAGTTTCCGTCTAGCGGGTTGCCGTTCAAATCGGTTATCTGCGGGCTAAGCCGGATATATACGGTGTCTGCCGGCCATTCATCCTGTGGGCTTAATAATAACCGGCGGTTTAAGCTGCCGTACTCAAGGTCAAATGATACCAAATCCTCATTGACATCCATCACCTCAATATTTCCTTCAAGGCTGCCCTCTAAAATATCTTCACTAAAGAAAATAGCCACTACGGTATCGGTTGGGGGCCGGTAAGTACTCTGCAATGGGGTGTATTGCGTTACAGTAGGTAACTCCCAGTCAGTATAGGCCGTATTTGCCTCGAATTGAAATACACCAGCTATGGTTGTACACAGAAAATCCATATGCCCGTTAAGATCAAAGTCTCCGGAGGTCAATTTGAGCACTTGCAGGTACGGGTTCCCGGGACGGCTAAGAGGCTGGCTTTCGTACAAAAGCGTGAAATCGTGATCAAATAATAGAAATCGTGATTCCGTGAGCACCCCGATTTCCAGCTCTGGGTCCTCATCTATGTTCGCAAGCCTCAGCGCTTCAAACTTCACTTCGCTCCAATTTCCCAGAGGGAAAGCCACCGTATCGCCGGTTGTCAGATTGAAGAACACCCCCTCCCCTGCCTCGGATTTATAAACTGCTTCCAATACTCCATCTGCGTTGACATCCCCAACTGAGAGCCCTGGATCAATCGGGCCGCCAATTAAACTGAACCGCCTAGCTACATCTATGCTGTCCAGATTAACAATCAACACGCTGTCTCCTGTGTACTGGAAAAGCTGAGGACGCCCGGAATTGTCAAAGTAACCGGGTTGTCTCCCAAATTGCGCTAGAACCAGTCTGGGAACCTGATTCTGGGATACGTAAGTCAATAGCCCTTCCTCAAAAGGGAAGATATGACAGTCATTATAACAAGCTAAAAACTGAGTTTTTGAATATCCTGGTTGGGGAAGCAACCAAGTCACCCATTCAACTGAATTGATGCCAAGACCAGGAAGGGTATTCAGCCCGGCCTCGTTTACTTGTTCAAGGGAAACATCCAAACCCTGGGCAGTGGCAAAGTACGTAAACCCGTCCTGCTCCAGCCCTGCCACATCATAGCTAGGGCTAATCAAACTTCCTAACGAATGGTGATCCAATAGCGCTCCAGTCTGACCATCCAGAAGTACTGAAACGGTCGGGTAATCATACATTGATGTTACGATTCCACTAATTAACTTTTCGGAGTATCCGTCTCCGTTGGTATCTGCCAGTCCGAAAGCAGTATTTTCGCCATGCTCCTCGCTTTCCCAAATCTCTTCGGAGTTGTCAAAGTCATAGGCTGCCAGTTGCCTTATACGGTTGGGAGAGCTTTGGTGGTTGCCAATAACCATGGTGACAACGCCATCTCCGTTAAAATCTGCCGCCGCTCCTTCAAAAGAAGTGCTGAAATTTACGCTCCAGTGCTTAATCATATTTTGGTTGGCCATATCATAAGCCCTGATCCCCTGACTGCTGTTGCCGACCATCAGATCCTGCTGACCATCACCATTGATATCTCCAAACACCAACGTATGGGCCGCCGCATGCCCCTGATTGACTTCCCAAAGTAAATTTAGGTTATTGCCATCGTAAGCCCGTACCCCAGATTCAGCCCTGCTGTAACCAATAATCAGAGCCGGGCTGCCTGGTATTTGTTCCTGAATGCGCACCTGATCCCCAAAGCCACCTTCCAAGCCATTTTCACCTTCTAAAGTAGAGGCATCCAGGACAAAGCCTTCTTCCCCTCCTGTCACAAGCTCCGGTACACCATCCAGGTCTACATCACCTACGGCTATATCTGTTACCTCGATTTCGTCGAAAGTAGCCAGTACCTGCCAGTTCTCATTCAGCAGGTAAAGAATGCCGTCCGAAAGGGCTACTATACGGTGCGTAACACCAAGATTGACCTGTAAGAATTTATGGATCTCCATTCCCGGGTAAAGCGTATCTGCCGGAGTAAGTGTTTCGGCAGAGAAAGTATAGACAGCTCCATCAGCTGCCGAAAGACAAAGCTCTGTAGCTATACCCTGACTGTTTGAAATCAGGCCGATATAATGTGGACGGGTATACAATAACGGCGCATTACAGCGAAAGTAAATACCTGGGAGCCCTTCACGAGCCTGCATCATCCTTAACACCGTATGGGAACTGTCGTTACTCGTGTAAATGAGCTCAGCTTTTCCATCGTTATTAATGTCCGTGGTGATCATCCCTGCTTTGCCAAACGAATCAATAGGCGGGAGATAAGACCAGGTAAGGGCAGCGTTCTGCTGGGCGAAAGCCAATGACGTAAAATAGGCCAAGAAGCAACAAAGCAAGAGCGTTTTTTTCATATTTCGGGGTTTTCTCAACAATGTGGCACAAATTAATGGATTACGCAAGAGCGATTAGGTACGGGGAATGACAATTCTCCAAAAGCAGCGGGTTGGGCTCCTGGCATTAACCCTTAACTTGTCTAGCCTTAGGCTTTATGACTAAACCCAAATCCTCTCCTAGCCGGGCTTATAAGCCTACTAAATGACAATTTACCCAGCCTGGAACGAACCCTTGAACCGCCCGTATAAGGGTCCAGGCAATGGAGAATATTCAGCGCCTCACTTTGCGTTTGTTTGATGCTGATGGCAATGCAAAATGGCCAGGCGTAGTGCTGTGCTATCCAGATAACACAAGAGCCTTCGAACACAAAATATTGGTTATCAGTTACATAGACAGATTATATAAAGAAAACCAAATATTATGCGAACCTTTGGAAACTTTAGAGGGCTGCAGCCCAACGATGAAACCCGCTATCTCGACCAGTATCTGAACCGCAATGCCCGCCGCTATCTCGGCAAGCCAATCGATGACGAGGGTTTCACCTTACCATCCATAAACATCCGCGATACCAATGGAAAGGGTTATGTGATCGAAATGGCAGCCCCCGGCTTTGATAAATCTGATTTTGATATCAAGGTACAAAATGGAGTGCTGCATATTGAAGCGGAACGCCACGAGACGGAAAACGATGGCACCTATACCCGGCGGGAACACAACTATTCCAGGTTCAGCCGTAGTTTCACCCTACCCGAAACCGTCAAGGAAGATAAAATCGATGCGGCCTACCAAAATGGCATGCTTACGATTGATGTGCCCGTGCGCGCTGAGGTAGAAGAAAAAGACACCACCAAGAACATCACTATCAATTGAGCCGCACGATCCCTTTCACTAAAGATAAAACCAGTGTGACTAGACCGAATTAACTGCTAGTGGAGTGTTTCAGAAATGACTAACCGAAGAAACCCAGTAAAACCAGGGCGCCCAAGCGTGAAATACGCTGTGCTATTTCGGACTAGTCGCACTAGTTTCTTTACCCCTGTAGCCACTGCTATTGCTGCACTTTAAATGGTCAAGCATTTGCGGCTAAATCCACTAGTGGAGTGTTTCAGAAATGACTAACCGTAGAAACCCGGGAAAACCAAGGCCCCAAGCGTGAAATACGCTGTGCTATTTCGGACTAGTCGCACTAGAGGTTTGCGTGCCATGCTTGGCGTGCAAACCTTTTTTACAAGTTACCCCCTTCAACTCAATCCACGGAGAGGTCGACCCTATGAGGGCCTACTCCATCCACAGGAAAGGCCACATACCGGCTCTCCTCTATCTTTTCGACCGTAAAATCTGTTTTTTCACTATTGCAGAGCACTTGTTGGGCTGCTTTCCCGTCGGGCAACCTAAGCCGTACTTCGGTACGTTGCCCGTTGGTTGTAAAATGCAGGGCATAGCGCCCCTCCCCTTCCTGCCGGTAGCGGTAGCTCAGATAACCACCCGAAGCTTCGTATTTAGCTGTCAGCTCTACTTCCCGGGCATCGGTAAGCGCCCACTGTGGCTGTAGCCGCACATGCTCGAAAGCTTTTCCTGTGCTTTGGACTCCCCCCAACCCTTCTATAAAGGCTTTGAGGACATGAGCAGCAGCCCAGTGGGTGGGTATGGTGGACCCCAATGGCGGTGGAAAATGGTGCGCGCCATCGCTAACCGTCAGCCCCATAATGGCCCAGCGCGAGGGCATAGGGTTGTAGAGCACCAATTTGGCTATCGTTTTACCAGGTTCCGGATTGTCCATGCCAAAAGCGTACAGCCCTACATCCTCAATGCCGACAGAAGGGCCCCGCCAAGCAATTAGTGTGGAAGGGATGCCCTTTTGGCTAGGTTCCAATTTAGGGTACCAGTAATGGGCAACTTCCTGCCCTGCACGGATATACTTGGCTTGGGTACTTCCGTCCGTGTAGTGCAGATAAAGCGTCCCCGCCAGGTCCTTGGCATCCGAAGTGTGCAGGAAGTAAAGAGACCGGGCTTGCTGCGCTAAAGGGATCTCCACCCGCTCGCCGAAGCCATCCTGGGCGCTGACCACCAGGCAGCTGCGCCCCTGCTGTTCTTCTGGGCCCAAAATATGGAAGGGTACGCCATGGAAGATCTGCCGCCCGGTCGGCAAGGCACGAAAATCAGCTACGGCACCGCCCGGCCAACGCTGAGTATTAGGGTAAGGCTTGGCTTCAAGTGCGGTATTCGCTACTTGCTCCAGGCTGACTGTTGTGAAATTCCGCTTTGGGGGTGCTGGTATTGCCCCCTTGTAACAGCCATCCAGTTTACCCCCCTCCTTTTGGGCTAAATCTCTGAGCCGCTCCAAAATATCCAGCCCGTAGTGTTCGAAGCCGTGTTGAAAAGCCCCTAGCGCCAAATCTCCCGCTACAATAGGGCTGACACCTCCATTCATATACTCCCACTGCGGGGTGTGCCAGCCTTCTGGAAAGGGGGGATAGCAAAGGTACCACTCTCCGGGAGCGCTGGGGGGCATCTCTTCCCTCAGCCGCTGATAGGTCCGGATAATGGCAACCGCTTTATCGTGCGGCAGGCCACGCAGTAGCGCCATCGCATTGGAAAGCGTCACCTGGGCATCCGTATCTACTCCAAAGTCTATTTCCTGTTGGTTTTCAACGGGTACCCAATGGGTGTAGAAGTCGCCATTCCAAGCCAAATCGTTGATGCGCTGCCACAGTTTTGCCGATAGCTGCTCCATCTCCTCCGCTTCCGGTATACGCTCGGCTACCCGCAGCATCTCCGCCAGCCATTTACAGCCATTCGCCAGGCAGATGCTGTCGCCATACATGATGCCAAAGCGGGTTTTATTGAGGTCAGTGCCCATAAAATCCTTGCCCGTGATTTTGGCATCGTAATCCGACTGAAAATCCCAGCGGTCAATGGAGAAAGCCCGTTTCAGGAGCCCGTGTTCCTCATTCCAATACAAGGGCGAAGAAGTTGCGAAGCGCACCGCCCGGATGGCGTTGTCCAGGCGGCTGGCCATCCATTGGTCGTCGCCGGTAGCTTTCCAGGCGTAGTAAAGCCCCTCCAAAAAGGTGTGCTCCCCGATATTCTCTACCGGTATGCGCACAAAAATAGCACTTGAAAGCGGGTCCTCAGGGCGATAGGTAAAGCCGCCGTAATCAAAGCGGTATTCCCAAAAGCTTTGTTTTTCGGGATAGGGATGCTTGTAATTGTCCCAAATCAGCCCGTCGGCTCTTTGCCCGTCGGCGTAGAGGTCGATGCCGGTTTTCAGGTCAGGGAGGAAATATTTCATGCCTTCAGCGACGAAGACATGGTCCTGAAACCAGCTGGAGTAGTAGCGGTAAAATTGCCCGTTGTAGCGGACCACTTTGCCGCTACTGTACTGCGTGCTGCCGAAGAGGGTGGCATAGAGAAGATCGTACAGTGCTTTGTACTGCCCGCTGCTTTCCTGCAACTGGGTGTGCGTATCCACCGGGAAAAAGGCACGGTCGAGCACCTGCCCCGCTGCATCCAGGACTGCGACCGATTGCATCCCCAGCGCGCCGCCAACGATAAAAGATAGTGCTTTTTCGAAAGGCTGCTCGTGGTAAGCTTGGCCTGCGCCATCCCGGACCACTACCGTTTCGGCGCTCCCGGAAAGCAGTACCCGGGCGGTTTCCAGCGGTTGATGATGAGAACGCCCTTCCGGCTTTTCAATTTGGATTTTTGCGCTATGGTAGGCCAAGCCTGGCTTTTGCGCATAAGCTGGCACACTGAGGCTGATCGCACTCCCCAGCAAGGCTCCTTTTCTTAAAAAATCACGGCGGCTCTCCATTTCTATTTCGTTTGCTGAAAAGATAGCCGCCCGGGCATTAATCCGCAAACAGACAGTATAGGTCACTGCCCGGGCTTAGAAGGCGCGGTGCTCAGCGGTGGACGAACCATTTTGAAGGGCTAATCTTCCGAAACGGGGCGATACTTTAAGCGGAGGGCTTTGTAAGCAGGCAATGCGCGGATTGCTGCAAGCGCCGCCTCTTGTTCTATCCATGCCCAATTGTCATAACCGAGCGCAGCTGCTTTTTCCAAAGACGCCATTGCCATCCCGGGCTCCCCGGCGAGGGCGTAATAGAGCGCCCAATCCCGATAAGGCAGACCTGCTTCGGGGATGAGGCGCTCGAGGGCCTCAAACCTGGCCTTAGCTAGCTGAAGGTCCCCAAGTTTAGCATAAGCTATTCCGGTATTATTGAAATAGATGACCTTACGGGTGCTGTCGAGCTGATAGCTGGCCTCATGGGCACCAAGCGCAAGCTCATATGCTCCTAAACTGCTGTGGCACAGCCCAATATAACTGTACACGGAGGCACTGTCGCCCCCGTACGACAGGGACCGTTCAAACGCTTCGATGGCGGCAGGGTAATGCTCGCCCGCCCGCAGGGCTTGCCCTTGCTCCTGGTGATAAGCTGCGAAGTTGGAACGAGCGGTTTCCAGATTAGCGATAAGAGCTGCCGCTTCGCCCGTGCCTTCACGAAGCCACCGCCTCCAAATTTGGCAGGCCCGATTTTGCCGGTCAATGGCATCGCTGTACGCTTCCAGCATAAAATAGGCTATCCCGGCATGATTGTATACACTGGCGCTATCGTTGGTAATGGGGAGAGCGCGCTGAAAATCTTCCAAAGCTTCATCCGGCTGCTGTTTGTACAACCGGCTAAGGCCCCTTGCCTCGTAGAGGGTAGCGAGGGCAGCCTCCATGCCGGGCAGCATTTCGGCATAGCCGGTACCGGCTTCCGAAGCCAGCTGCCAGGCCTTTTCCATCATAGGCACCGCTAGATTATGCTGTTCTGCATAGTAATGGGCCAGCGCCATCCGGCTCAGGTAAATAGCGCTGTCCGGGCTGTAATTCAACGCTTGCCGGTAATAGGATAAGGCCTCCGTATAGGCCGAATCCGCTTCAGCTTCTTCAGCAAGGCTGGCGTAGATGGTTTCCAAATTGGCGCTTATCTCTCCTTGCAGGGCATGGTGAGGCGGAAAGCTCGCCCCGGCCATTTCCGCCGCCCGCTGAGCGTATTGCAGGGCGATATCCCATTCCGCTTGCATTCTGAGCAAAACAGAGCTGTTGTGGTAACAATAGACAAGCTGGGGATGGCCTTCCGGCAATTCGCCCTTCAATAACTCCATCGCACGCTGTTGAGCCTCCACCGCTGCCGGCTGGTTTCCTAGATGGTAGTGCACCGTAGCAAGCGTATTGTAGGCAATAGCCCGCTCAGCTGGATAGTTTGCGGGGCCTGTTTCAAAGATAATCAGGGCTTCCCGGATGGCTTGCAGCGCTTGGTTGTAATCCCCGGTATTCAGGTATACATTAGCGAGGCTGTTGTAGGCATTGCCGACCTGAGGGTGCCCGGCGGGCAGGCGCTGCCGGCTGATTTCTAATCCGCGTTGCGTAGGCTCAAGGGCCTTCTTATAGCGCCCGGCATCCCGATAGGCTGCCCCCAGGTTGTTGTAGAATACGCCTAGGGTCGGATGATCTTCTGGCCACACCGCCTTGCCCATGTCAATCGCCTGTTGGAAAAGCCCTACGGCTGCTGTATAGTCTCCTTCCCTGGATTGGGCAAGCATGCCCTTCAGGTTGTAAAGCTGCGCCCAGTGAGGGTGCTCCCTGGGAAGCACTTTACGGAACCCCTCCTCAGCGAGCGCTAATGCCGCAGCACAACTGTCGTAGCTTCCCGCCTCCATAAAGAGGGAAGCCATATTGTAGCGCGTCAGCGGCACAGAAGGGTGCCACTCCCCTAAGCTCTTCCGGCTTATCGCCAAGGCTTTGTGATGGGCTTCCAGCGCTTCCGCAAATTGGTTTTGTCCTTGCAGAATAAGCGCCAACACCCGGTAGGCAGTTGCGAGCTGAGGGGCATGCGCCCCCAGTGCTTCCGTTGAGCGCGCGATGACTTCCTCTTGCACCTGCTGTGCCCGCTGATGCTCACCGGCCTGCAATAATGCCGCTGCCCTATTGCTGTGGGCAGCGAGGACATCGGGGTCGTCAGCGGGCAGATGGCGCGAAAGCAGTGGCAAGGCCTTGCCCAATTGCACGATGGCTTTATCATACTGGCCCAACTTCATATGAAGGCCGGCCTGGCTGGCCCACGATTTGGCGAGCCGGGTAGAATCTACATTGTCTATGCGCTGTAAGAGTGCCTGTTCGCGCTCGAGCACGCGTTGCGCTGGCTCCGCCTGCCCGGCTTCCAGATACAGCTCTGCCAGCGATAGCAGGGCGGTGGCGTAGGAAAGGCTTGTGGTGTCCCCCGCCCTTTCCAGCCAATTCAATTCCTCTTGCTGGATGGCAATGGCCTCCTGATATTGCCCCGCGCCCCGGTAAGCCCAGGCTAACATCCGCTGGTAATAAGTGATGCGCCAGGTGTCAGTAGGCAGAGCAGTTTTGGCGATCTCCAATGCTTTGGCATAGGCAGCGGCAGCGGCAGGGTATTGGAAAAGCAATTGATGCGCCTCTGCTTTGAGGGCGTAGCTGCGGGCCACCTGTTCAATTTCCTGCCTTCGTTTGGCCATGGCGTGTTCCAGGGCCTGAATATCCGCCTCAGCGGCAGCAACCGCAGCGGCAGCAGCCCGGTATTCCTCATCGAGCGCCTCCGGTTCCAGGGCGGCAATGGCTTGTTCGACCCGGCCCGCCTGGAAATGCTCAAAAGCGTTAATATATCGGGCGGAAGCAAAGTCGAGGTTCTGCCGTGCCAATTGCTGGGCAAACTGTGGCAATTGCCTGGAAAGCTGCGCTAAGCGGTTTTCCAACAGCTCTATAGCTTCCGCTGGGCTGCCAATAGCAACGCCCAGCCGTTCTTCCAGTGCCTGAATCGCTGCCTGGCTTTCTTTTTCGCTCCCCAGCAGGCGTTCGATAAGGGCATCCTTTTCTGCGTAAAGGGCCTCCTTGCTGATGTTGTAAAGGTCGGTCTGCGCCTGAGCGAGCTGCCCCTTTGGCGCAAGGAATACCTGCAACAGGGGGCGGCGGCCGATGACCACCTGCTGCAGGTCATAGCCGTTGACAACCTCAAGGCCTGCTTTATCAACCTGCACCTGGACGACAGTCCCCGCCTCCATCCCAGTGAAGACAAGGTCGAACCGCCCGGCTTGGTCGGTATCATCCGACCCGGCGAAGGGGGCGCTGACAAAGGCATTCTCTACATACTGTATCTTGCCGGTTTGATAGCGGCTGTTGTGCATACTCGCCTGCCCGCTTAGCGTAATTTGCTGAGCAGCTAACCATCCAGGGCAGAGCAACCATAGGGGCAATATCCATTTCATTGCGCTGAAGTTTGGGGCTTGAGGCCAATAACGACTTCTTTTTCCGTGGTGGTTGGCACCTTAGACAGCTCCCAGGGCTGGTAGCCTTCTTTGTAGGCGCGCAGGGTTACGTAGGGCGTTTGTTTTGATTCGGGGATGTCAAAGAAGAACTCTCCAAAGGCGTTGCTCTCCACCGATTGCCCGAACAGGCGGACAGTAGCCCCTTCTACGGGTTGGCCGGTAGAAAAGTCTTTGACGATGCCGTAAAGGGTATTCATGCCGAGCAGGGCTACTTCAAGGGCAATATAGGCCCCGGGCTTCAACCGGTACTGAGAATCCGGCCGCACAGCGCGGTACGGCTCGCCTTCAGGATCGGCGAAGTGGAGCTCGACGAAAGCATCCTCCTCAAAGAAGCGTGCCGGTATTTGCTTGAAGGTGGCTTCCCCTTCGTTATTTACCTGTTCGGTTACTTTGGCATCGCCATACAACAGCTGCACCCTGCCCCGGTTGGGCAGCACCAATTCGTCTTTGTCGGCTTTTCCATGGGCTAGTACGGTTACCGAATGGCTTTCAGCGGCAGCAATGGCGGGCTGTAGGCCGAAGTAGGCAAGTATAGCCACGAGGCTGGCCCCGGCGCCAAGCCATAGCGCAATTTTGGAAAAGGCAAACCTGGAAGCAGGCGGCTTATCGACAACGGGCGTTTTCCTCGGAGTACCCGCTCCGGCAGGCTGATCCAATTCATTGGCAAGCTCAAGTACCGCTGCGTGGATTTGGTTGAGTTCGATGCGCTGCGCCTCGGCGGAAGCTATCCCGAGGCGCCCTTTCTTGAGGTGAGCCTGGTACTGGGCGGAAAGCTGTACAGCTTCGTCCCGCAGCTTGGCCCCCTCGGTGGCGCGCAGCAATTCGGCGATGGCGGCTTGGGTTTCGCTATTGGCGATTAATCGGCGGATATCAGACACGGGTTCAGATGCTTAGTGAGTCATTGGTCCGCTCCAATTTACGAAAAAGAATCCTTTTAAAAGGGCACTGCACCATCAGGTTTTGGATAGCTTCCCAGGCTCACCTTACCTTGCCGGAGGATGCAGAAAGGCGAACATCCCCTTTCTGCCCAAGGTTACAGCATTAAACCATCTGACCAATGAAAACCTACGCACAACTGCGCAAACTAAAACTGATGCGCGCATTGTACAGCGGCAGTCTAGCTGCACTCGTCATTTTCCTGGGCACCTATTTTACCGGGCGTCTTGGCCCCTATGAGGCCAGGGTGAGCATACAGGAAATGCGGCCCTCTTTGCGGTTCATCTGTTCCAGCACCCTGACCGCAACCTCTACTATTTTGGCACTTCTACTGACCCTTTTGTCGTTTAGCGGCACAACAGAACGCAACCTCAAAGCGGAGCATTTTGACCGGGTCAAGTGGATCGCCCGGCTTACGACAATTGCTTTTTCCGCAGCGATTATACTATTGCTTTTTCTGAACCTCCCCCTCAAAAACTCGGATGTGGACATGCCTGGATTTTACCGGGCTGCATATTACACCCTGCTGGTTTACGGTTCTCTACTTGGCGGATTGATGATTTCTGTAGTCCTGATGCTGTACCGGGCCTCCAAAGCCATCATCCTCATCTATCACCCAAAGCAGGATGCGCATTTTCTGTTTCGCACTAAGCAGGAAAAGGAAGAAAGCAAACAGGAGAAGAAGAGCCGGGAGGAACAGCAATAAAACGGGTGGTGAACGTTTGGGTTGGCTACATTCCAAGAGGCCCCGAACCATTAGGAATGCCATGATGCGGTGGTCACCGGATAATGAGCTGCTGACGGGCTATGATTTGCTCCCGGGCGTTAAGCAGGCAAACCCAATAGGCCCCTCCGGACAATTGTCCGATGCCAACTGAGGATTGCAGCTCACGCTGCCGCAGCATCAGTTTGCCATGGGTGTCAAACATCCTCATTTCAGCTGCTTCCGCTTGTAGTGTTTTGGGTATCTCAAACCGGAACTGGCCTGAAGCGGGGTTGGGATAGAGCTTAAGAAGTTGGACAGGCTGAATAATACTGCTGTTCGTTACGTTCCCGCCGGCATCAACCTTGTAGATAAGGTGCCGGATTTCCTGAGGCACTGCATCGTTGACAACCCCACGCCCGTGTATGAGGCAGCCACCGTCCGGAGTAGCCACCACACCAGCTGCCCGGGTGGTTGTGTAGGGCATTTCTAGGTGCTTGTCCCAGAGGACATTCAGGTTGCTATCCGTTTTGCTGACCCGCCAGCGCTCTGAATTGGCGAAATCGAAGCCAAACAAGAAATACTCCTGCTCCGCATTGGCAGCCAAGGGGTATCGGTAAGCGGCGCGCAGCTCGGTATCGCTTAGGTTCGGACCTTCTATAAATACGCCATGAACCACACTGCGCTGAACCAGATTAAAATCGGCATCTCTGATTTCGATAGACTGGTACGCACTATCCTGGCTGTTGAGCGGGAAAATGGTGTTGGCAAAAGCAATGTATTCACCTTGTTGTTTGATAAACGGGAAAAAATTGCTGGCATTATTGAAACCAAAGCCATTGTAATTATAAGCGGACGGCCATGCCGCCATCCGTCCCCTGATATCCCGGCCGATTGTGCAAAGTGCTCCAGGGAGCGGTTTCTTGCCCATTCAATTGGACAGCAGCCAGAAGGAAAACACACAACAGATTGGTAAAAAACGGCTGTTTCATATCGGTGTATTGATTTAAAATTCCCTTATCCGGCAAGACGTGGCACAGTTTGTGCCCAGTGTACTGAACATACAAACCTAATAAACAGCGACGCCTGAACAGGATAAGGGAACATAAAGAAAGCCTAAAGGCTTACAAAGAAACTGGATGTACAGGAACAGGTTCAGCAATAATGAACTGGAACCCATAGAATATTGCTGCATTATGAGCATTTATATCCACAATGCCTTGTCCATTTTGGAAAACTGAAACCTCCTGCGATGACAACACCTCTCCAATCAGCTGGTTGAAACTGTTAAAGATACTGCCGGGCAGATTCCGGATATCGTTAAGAATAGGACCATTCGCTTCGTCTAACTGATCACTGGCATAATTGGCAATTTTCAAAACTGAGAAGCAAAGCTCATCCTGGTTATTGTCCTGATGCCAGGCAAACTCGCCTTGGCTTGGAAAACTTGGCGCATTAGTATTGCCAGTTGGGAAATCACGGTTTTTGTACTGAATATCAGACCCTGGACCAATGACACCACCGGTTGGAGTCACACTCGCCGATTTGATATTGAAGAAGTTGCCAAAATTGAGTGGGAAAAATGGATTTCCAACGAAATTTTGACCGGCCTGGAAGTTAAAAATAGTTGCGATTTGCGTGGTGGCAAGAGCTGTGCAACCGGGGGATGGGGCTGTATTAGCACCTCCCCAAAGAAAAGTACTATGGAATACCTCAGGTTCGGCGGTCACTGGTATAGAGCCCACACTACTGGTGATATATACCTTAGCTCCGGTGTCGGTATAAGTGATGTCTGAAATGTCAACAAACCGAAATCCGGGCTCTGAACCCGACAAGCTTTCGAACTGCTCAACTAGTATTGCCTTCGTTTTCTCGAATGCCTCAGCTATCTGACCACCGGACCAGACTTCGTTAATAGGCACCTCTAAAGAATCGATCATGAACCGCTCATCTTCATACAGATGACCAGACCCTAACTTCAGATTGAGCATATTTTCCATTACAGAAATGGCTTCTTTACCTTTGGTAATTTGATCAGCATTCCTGCCGGAGCGCCAAAGTAGTCTTCCCGCATGATGAAGAGCACGCGGCAGGGCAGCTCCATGTCCAGCAGGTCGTCAATGGTGTGGTAAAAGGGCTCCCGCTCCCGGCTGTCGTCCGCATCCCCCAGGATAAACAATTCTTCAAATTGGTCAAAGATAAGGTAGACGGGGCGCAGGTAGCGGTTGAAGAGGGTTTCTATGGCCTCGCCCAGCTCGCCGGTGTAGGCGCCTTCCTGCCCTAGGGCTTCGCCCAGCGCATCCCGGAGAGATGCATTTATATCATCGCCCCGGCGGATGAAGAGGGGCAGCTAGTCGATGCCCTTGAAGCGGTTGGCCAGCCCGCAGCGCACCAGGCTGGTCTTGCCGCTACCCGAGGGGCCGTACACGAAGGTGAGGCGGTTTTTGCTCACCAAGTTGTACAGCTCCTGGGTTTCACGCTGCCGCCCGAAGAAGGCTTTGATGTCTTCCGGACCGTAGGGGTCCAGCAGTTTGAAGGGGCTTTTCATAGCGCGGCCGGTTTTTCGGGTTCGACAATCTGCCCGTAAAAGGCCTCAAACTGATCCTTTGCCAATTGAAATTTGCTGCGCTTATTCCGCTTCTTGCCAACGTGAAATTGGGGGTCGTCCAGGTTGATGACCTCCTCCTGAGGGTCATTCACATATTTATAGTACAGGCTGTCCCCCTGCCGGTGCGAGAAAAAGTAGAGCTTGGAGAGCGAAAAATCGGGGTTTTCTTCAAAGGTGTTTTCGTCGATGATGAAGGGAGAAAGGCTCAAAAAGCGGTTCTCCTCCGTGGGTTCCCCCACCCGAAGCAGTACCACCGAGCGGTTTTCCATCACGGAAATGCTCTGGCGGCGTTCTTTTTTGTAGAACCCATTTACCCCGTGCCACTTCATGAGCAGGTGCTCGAATTCGGTATCGGGCGCGTGCCGGTATTTGTGCACGGCAATATTACGGATGGTGGCCAGGATGTAGCGCCCCAGGTAACCCAGCTAGCTGAAGACAGTCGCCAGGGCATCCTCGGCGCGGCTGCACAGCTCGCTCAGCTCTATTGCGCCCACCGTTTCCAGCTGCCGGCGCAGGGTTTCCAGAAAGAAGCAGGCGTCTTCGATATCTTCCCGCTGCAGGAAAGCCTGCCGCAAGCCGTCCAGTTCTTTGACAAAAAGAGAAGGGGCAGCTTCGGGAAAGGCACCGCGCAGCACGCGGATGAAGGTAAAATAATCCAGGTTCTGCCGCTCCTCCGCGGAAAGGTTGAAAAACTCCATGATAGCCTGCTGCAGCTGGGAGGAAGGCCGCCAACCGGGCTGCCGGGACAAGTCCCATATCTGCGCCAGCAGGGTAAACACCAGAAAGTCCATGGTGATCTGGTAGGTTTGGGCGATTTGGGTGAGGCGCATGAGGCCTACTTTGTCGTAACCCTCATTGGCGCCGGGGGAGGAAGGCAACAGCAACTTTCGGATTTGCTCGTTGATGGGGGCGGGCAGGGCTCTCAGCAGGGCACCCACGATTTCTTCCCGCTGCATGTCGGTCGTCGCCTCCATTGCTTCAAGCTTCTTAAGCTCTTCGTTAGTCTGGGCGAAGGTTTCGTACAAGGTTTCCAGCAGCTCTTCGTTGGGTTCGTAATCGGTGGCGGCGGGAGCAGCGGCCTGTGTGGGCAGTTTCCACCCGCTGGCGTCCGGCTGGCCGGGGTGCGCAAAAATACCCCAGAGTGGCCCTTCAGGCTCAAGCTCCCGTAAGGCCAGACTACGGTGTACGGCTACGTCTTGTTTGGCTTTTACCTCTCCAATCGCCATCTCGAAGGCTTCGCCTATGGATTGCCCGGTTTCCAGTGCCTGGTAGAGGCGTTGGGTGAAGCGGGTAGCGGCATCGTCTGCTACCGGCGCGCTGGTTGCAATGACTAGTGCGACTAGTCCGAAATAGCACAGCGTATTTCACGCTTGGGCGCCCTGGTTTTACTGGGTTTCTTCGGTTAGTCATTTCTGAAACACTCCACTAGTGGGATACCGAGTTCGTGCAGAGCTTCCACCTGGGCTTTGGTACTGCATCCGTTCAGGATAACCACCTTTAGATTAGGGCATTGCCCCAGCAGGTGGGCGATGCCATCCGCCCTTGATGCCCCGCCTCCGGTGATCAGGCTATCGCGCCCGGCGTGCCCGCTGAATTGGAAAAGTTCGTACTTTTCAAGTTAGTTACGCTTTACGCCTATGCTAATTCACCAAATCCCCCAAGGCTACTCCGAAGCCCGCTACCGGGGCAAGCGCTACAGCCTCACCCGCACCGACCGGGCGGGTGGCAGGGCCATCAGCGTGTATGCGAAAGAGCTGGGTGGCAATGACTTCATCAGTTTCAACTACTACCAGACAGCCAAAGGCGGGCAGCTGAAACCCTGTGAGATGCCAATGGGCAAAGTGCTGGCTTTTCTGGAGCGCGCAACCCTAAGGGAATAACCGGCTAACAAAAAGAACTAAGGTAAAAATAATAAGAGCCCTGATTGCTCAGAGCTCTTAATTTACTTCTATATCCGTAAGCGCCCTATCGGGCGTTTAGGTTTTAGGTTAATAGCGTCCACCGCCGCGGCTGCCGCGGGGTTCAGCTTCTTTAACGACGATAGCGCGACCATCCAGGTCCTGATCGTTCAGCTCCCGAATGGCTTCGTTGGCTTCATCATCATTGGGCATTTCTACAAAACCGAAACCTTTAGAACGTCCGGTTCCGCGGTCCATAATGATCTTGGCAGAATCTACCGCTCCGAATTCTTCAAATGCGTACTGCAGGTCAGATTCCCGCGTGTCGTAGTTCAGTCTGGCTACAAAAATATTCATAAAACAAAATTAGTATATACCATGCCTCAGGCACAGTATGCTTGAAAAAAGGATTAACAAATGGAAAAAACTAAGGTAGGATAAAGCAGAAAGGAAGTAAAACCTAAGAACTAAACCAAAAACTTAATTAATTCATTGCTGCAAATATACAAAAAAGATTCACTATTCAGCATAATCGAGCTAACAATCTGAGCAGAAAACAGCCTAATCCCCGTCCTAAAACGAGAGAAGCATTGATTGCCCAGTGCTTCTCCGTCATTCTTATATCTTAGGACCGGCAGTATTGTGCTGCCGCCTGCGTTTAGTACCTGCCGCCGCGGTATCCGCCGCCACCGCCGCCGCGGCGGTTTTCACGGGGTTCGGCTTCTTTGACGACGATTGTGCGGCCGTCAAGCTCTTGATCATTCAATGCATCAATAGCTGCACGCGCCTCGTCATCGTTAGGCATTTCTACAAAGCCGAAGCCTTTAGAGCGGCCTGTGCCACGGTCCATGATGATCTTGGCAGAGTCAACAGCTCCAAATTCTTCAAATGCATACTGCAGGTCAGACTCTTGCGTGTCGTAGTTGAGCTTAGCAACAAAAATATTCATAAAACAAAATTGATAAATACCGCGCCATCATAGGCACAGTGAACTTAAAATAGGTTGAAAACGGAAAAAACTAAGGTAGGATAAAGTAGGAAGGGCGTGAAGCCTAAGAACTAGATCAAAAACTTAATTAATTCTAAATACAAAGATGCACTATATTTCTATACTGCGCACTACTTTTTGAATATTTTTTTCAAAAAGCAGCTATTCCATGGCCTGCCCCAACCTTCAAAACCAGAAAAGCCCCGATGGCTCAGGGCTTTTCACTCACTAGAATAGATCATGCGCAGGGGCGCTGCCCCGGCAATTAATATCTTCTTCCACGGAAGCCTCCACCTCCGCCACCACGGCGGTTTCCACGAGGCTCAGCCTCTTTAACCACAATGGTGCGACCGTCGAGTTCCTGATCATTCAATGCATCGATGGCTGCACGCGCCTCATCATCATTGGGCATTTCTACAAAACCAAAACCCTTGGAGCGGCCGGTTTCACGGTCCATGATGATCTTTGCTGAATCTACTGCTCCGAATTCTTCAAATGCATACTGCAGATCAGATTCGCGAGTGTCGTAGTTGAGCTTAGCAACAAAAATATTCATAACAAATAATTAGTACTCCGCTTGCGCGGAAAAGTCAAAAAAGAAAATACATCAGAAAAAACTAAGGAAGGTTAAAATAGAAAGGTAAAATCAGACTAGTCTAGCCTTGAGCTTAATTGATTCATAGTCAAAATTAATCGTTTTTAAGGAATTTTGCAAGCTGCGGTATTTTATTTGGTGGTGTTTTGATGAACAATCCGCTCCGCAGGTGCTTTTCTGCCGGCTTCGGCTACCCGGACAAGTCCTTGTCTTGGCGCTCATGTGTCTTGGTTCATATTTTTATTTTTTTAGCAAGAAAATTTTAAATGAGTAAAAGAAAAGATAACCTTAACACCAGCAAAACATTTGACTTTCAGGCCTATACCTGACCCCGGAGGTCGGTAATTTGCGCTTGCGTCCGCTCCAATAAGGTTTCAAGCCGCCTGCGCTTAGCTTCGCCTTCGCTTTCTGAATAGGCCTTTTCAAAATGGTCCAGCCGGCGCTCGAGCAGGGCTAGCTGTTCCTGCAAGGCGAGGGTTTCTATGCTGTCTGGAGCAGTGCTTGGGGAGGTTGTAGCTTCAACACGTTTTGTAGTTGCCAGTTTTTTGCGGACTTCCTCAAGCTGATGCTCGGTTTCCTTAATCTGTTCGTTGAGCG
>CAZNSK010000001.1:65820-167633 GCA_964575505.1 uncultured Phaeodactylibacter sp. | reverse complement strand
TTGAAGAACCTGCCGGAGAGCGGCAAGCTCCCCGACAGGAGCAAAGCATTGCTGGATGGCTCGCAGTATCAACCTTACAGTTATGCCCACCGTTTAGCCCTGGCCATACTTTACCCGTTCGCCTTTACCTACTTCCCTTATCTTCGCCCCAAAACTAGCGTTATGCAAGAAGGTCTCAAACGCATCGCCGCTATGGTAGTGCTCCGCCACCAAGACGAGTTTTTGCTGCTCAAGCGGAAAAAAATGCCCAATGCCGGGATGTATGTGCCCGTGGGCGGCAAAGTGGAGCCCCACGAACGGCCCATCGAAGCGGCACTGCGGGAAACAAAGGAGGAAGCTCAAGTAGAACTCCAGCCCTCCCAGCTCACCTACGGCGGAGTGCTCACAGAAACCTCCCCGGTTAAGTACAACTGGCTGTGCTTCATCTTTATGGCGGATATTGAACGGATACCGCCGCCCCCCTGTGACGAAGGCACCCTGCATTGGATACCGCGCACCGGCCTGCTCGACGTCCCTACCCCGCCTACCGACCGGCAGATTTACGAATACTTGCTCCGCAGGCAGCCCTTTGCGCTCGACGCGCTCTACGATGCGCAGCTTAACCTGCTGGAAATGCGGGAGGAAATTTCCGGCCAGATCATTTATCCCCGGTAAGCAGGGCCTTCAGCCGGTTGTCATTCCTGGAAACGGGACTCTAAATAGTAGGGCAGCATCTTGCGCCAGGTCGGCCAGTCATGCGGCATATCATGGCCCCAGAGGTCGAGCTCGTGGCCAATGCCCTTGGCGTGCAGAATGGCGGAGAAGCGGCGGGAGGCATCCGGGTGCTCCCACTCCCCCTGGCCAGTCACAATGTGGATGTGGTTGCTGCGCCGGATTTGCGACAGGATACCGTTGTCCTCCAGATTAGGCAGGTACTGCACTGGAGAATTAAAGTAGACATCCTGGTCGTGGTAGCCCTTGGTGTAGGTACTTAAATCGTAGTCGCCGCTCATGCCTATGACCCCGCTAAAGAGATCGGGCCGGCGGAAGAACAGGTTGGCGGAGTGCAAGGCGCCAACGGATGCCCCACAGGTGATGATGGGCGTATCGTCGCTCGTCATGCTTTTAATGAAGGGGACGACCTCCTCAAATACATACTCGTTGAACTGTTGATGCCGTATGGCTTTATGGCGGGGGTGCATATGCGGGTTCAGCCAGCTTTCTGCATTGATGCTGTTGATGGAAAAAACTTTAACCTTTCCCGCGTTAATCTGTGGAGCGATAGCGTCAATCAGCTGAAAGCGCTCGTATTCCAGAAAATCGGCAGCAGCGGTGGGCAGCAACAGCAAGGCGAAGCCGTAGTGGCCGTAGACAGCGACCTCCATCTGCTTATTCAGACGGGGGCTATGCCAGGAATGGATATCTCGGTTCATCGTTTCGATTTAATTTCGCGCAAAGATAGCAGATTGACTTTCTTTGAGGCATCAATTTTTTGAATGCATTTTGGCACTGCTTTTGAAAAGTTAAGGTTAATTTTGAGAAAAAGCCAAAGCATACCGGAAACGTATACCCTAAAAACTGCCTTATGATAGCCCGGCAAATCGAAATCCTTGAGGAGGTCAATGCTACTGTGGAAGACACCTTTGTCCCGCTTTCGCATGAGCAGCTCAACTGGAAGCCTGCGGCCGATAGCTGGAGCATTGCCCAATGCCTGGACCACCTCATCCGCACCAACGAAAGCTATTTACCGCAACTGGCAGCAATCAGCCGGGGCGAAAAAAGACAGACACTCTGGGAACGTGCCCCCTTGCTACCCAGCCTTTTTGGGTGGCTGCTGCTCCGAGCGAGCCAACCCAATGGGCAGGGCAAAATGCAAGCTCCCAAATCTTTCCGCCCTTTGCAGAGCAATCTTCCATTGGAAACCCCCACCCACTTCCTGGCCCATAACCGTGCCCTGATCCGGCAGTACAGAGCCTTGCCGCAAGACAATCTTCAGAGGCACCGGCTCACCTCCCCGGCTTCCAAAGTGATTGTGCTCCGGCTGGAGGATGTGGTACTGATTTTACCCGCCCACGAGCAGCGGCATTTGCAACAAGCGCTACGGGTGATGAAAACAGAGGGGTTTCCGGCTTAGGAGGAGGCCGGGGCCGCGCCAGTGTGCTCCTAATCTATTAAGGCAGGCCGCTGCGTGACCTCGTGGTAGCAAATGCAGCCCTTCTTGAAGTAGTGCAGCACCATACTTTTGCGGGGCAGACGCTTATCGCGGTGGGGCTCTCCGCCGTGGAGGAGGTTGGCGTGCCAGATGAGCACATCACCGGCTTTGGCTTCAAAGATTTTTTTCTCCAGCCCCCATTCCCGGACTTTGGCTTCCATCATCGCTTCGTAGGCGGAGTAGGGCTGGCTGCCGATAGACCAGCGCCCGCCTTCGTTATCGTAGGCATCATTGAGGAGATAGGGCAGTTTGTGGCTGCCCGGATAGTAGTGCAGAGGCCCGTTATCCGGCGTCATGTCTTCCAAGGCGATCCACACGCCCAGCAAGCCGCCCAGGGGATAAGTCGTCATGTGAATGGAGTCGGAGTGGGTCTTTTGCTCGCTGCCCTCGTGTACAAAGTTGATACTTTGAAACAAACGGGCTTCCCCATCTAAGAGGTAATTGAGAATGGCCTGCAGGTGGGGGTGCTCGCCAATGCGCCGCAGATAGTCGCTATGATGAATGGCAAACATGAGTTTTTTATTGTTGTAGCGGAAGCGCAGCGTCTGGTCATCCAACAGTTGTTGCACTTCCTGATTGGCGCGGGCCACTTCCCCGGGCTGCAGCCACCCTTTCAGCACGGCATACCCTTCCTCCGGGTAGGCTAGCAGGCTTTGCTGGGTGGCCGGGTTAAGGGTGGCAAATAGCGCATCGGCCTGCAACCCTTGGATATCGGGCTGCACCCCTTCTTCTCTCGCTCCGGGCAGGTGGTCGAAATCGGCACTGGAGACGGGCTCGTAGTAGCGCTTACTGAGGCCATGGGATTCGTAGAGGGCATCGAGGTGGCCCAGGCGTTCCCGCTGGAAGTAATTGTAAAGGGCGTAAGTCCATTTGTACTGCCGTATCCATCCGATCATTGCATTCCAATTTGGTGGAAAGATAAGGGTATCAGCGGGATTGCCCAAAAGATGGCGGGACGGCGGCCAACTCCGGCCGAGGCTTCTTCAGGGGATGAAGGCGAAATTATTTGACAGTTAATGCCCGGTCATCCAAAAGGGATACGAAGTTGACGATACCACCAAATAGTTCGGCTTCCTAGTCCCGTTTTGCGCCCTGCATTGCCGGCAGCATTGGGGCATTTTTTTCCTGGTAAGGCCCCATGCGCCGCAGGATCGAATCGAGCAACTGTATGGCCTGTGTGATGTAATCACCTTTATTGAGCATCACGCACTCGGCCCGCTGTGCCATAACGGCATCGGTGATCTCCGCCCGGGAGGGGATACCCCGCTTCGCCAGGTTTTCCAAGACCTGAGTCGCCCAAATATCGGGCAAATGGGCAGCCTGGCACAGACAAAGGATTTCTTCCTGCACCCGGCCGATCTGTTCCCAACCCGCTTCGATAGCCAGGTCGCCCCGGGCAATCATCACTCCAATGGGATATACCGCCATGCCCTCCAGCAGGATGTCCAGCAAATTGTTGAAACCGGCCTGGGTTTCGATTTTTAAAATGATACCGATTTTCCCTTTCGCATTGAGCTGGCCCAAGGCGTCAATCAGGTCGCGTACATCTTGAGGCGTATTGACAAAAGAGAGGTTGACCACATCGGCGTACTCGGCCACGAAGGGGAGATCCCGGCGGTCCTTTACGGTGAGGCCGCAGATATTCAGCTGGCTGCCGGGGAAATTAATGCCTTTATCGGCGCGCAGTTTGCCTCCGCCCTGCTTCGTCCGCGAGATTTCTACCCGCAACTCACCATCGGCCACATTCCGGATCACGCCCTCTATCTGGCCATCATCGAAAAGGATGGGCTCCCCCTCCTTGACCTGTTGAAAAACCTCCTCTGAGGTGCAGGAAATGTGGGCTTCCCGTACCAGTTTCCCATCTTCGTCGTACTGCGCCGGCTGGCCGAGTTCTGTAGAGCGGTGAATACGCAGCGTATCTCCGGCCTGCAGCAGAATAGGGGCCTCCACGGCAGGCAGGACTCCGACGGACAGCGGCCGGGATTTGAATTTCTTATCGGAGTACAGGAGGCTGCCTTCTTGCAGGTAGGCAGTCCGGTACACCTCTGCCAGGCAGCCATCGGGGGTCACCTCTACGATTTTGAACTGCCGCTTCTTATGGCGGGCGTCCCGGCAGTAGAGTTTATCGCCGGCCTTCATCGACTTCAGGTCGACGGAAGACACAGGCAGGTGCAGCAGAGGTTTGCTAGGGTGAGGTGCAGGCGCAATCCAGACTTCAGCCGGTTGAACAACCCGCCCGTAACTGTCCTTCTGCGGCTTAAACCGGCGCACGCTTGGCCCGGGCTCCAATTCGCCGGTACGGATTTTAGGCCCGGCCAGGTCCATCGCTACCTGGCAGTGCACGCCCAGCTGTTTTGAGGCTTCACGGACGTGTGCGATCATGCTTTTCCAAGCCTCAGGCCCATCGTGCGCACAATTGATGCGGGCACAATTCATGCCCAGTTTAACCATGTTAAAGACCAAGCCGGCATTATGGGCCGCTTCTGAAGGCAGGGTCACCATAATGCGGGTGCGCCGCCCCTCGGTGCGGTACCCCAGCAACGCCCGGGTATGCGCCCTGACAATAGACTGGGCTTTGGCGATGGTGAGGCGGACTTTCTCCTTTTCGACAAATTCGCCAAGCAGCAAAGCGCGCAGCAGCGTGGCCGTCACAGAAAGGCTGGCCATGGTATGCCCTTCTGCTTTGGCAAGGCGGGAGAGGCCCATTTGGCCGAGTTGTTTTTGCAGCTCCCGGATGTCAAAACTCCGCATCGCCCGGTAATGGATAAGATTGCGCGCTGATTCTTTCAGGTTGGGGTGGACGCGCTCCAGCACATCAGCGTAGGCCTGCTCCTGGCGCTTGGCTTCCCGGGCAATGGCCTCGACCTGCTCCAGCATAGGCTCCAGATTGGGATGGTCTTGCAGCATGGTTTAATGATTGAGATTTTGTTGGTGCTCGAGCTGCCGGGCTGCCCAAGCGGCAGTTTGGTCAAACCAGGCATCTAATTTGGGGTTTTCTCCTTTAATAATCGCAGCGATCTGCTTGGAGTTGTCTACATAGGCCGCTTTTTTGTCCAGCGTCCAGGTCAGCGGGTAAGAAAAAATATCCCGGATATTCGAAGCCTTATCTACTAAACGGATTTTCCGGGCCCGGGGACTCAGCTCATGGGCAGAGTCCAGCTGCCGCTGCTTGCGCTCATCGTAGGAAAGGCTCATATCGTCGGTTAGTTCTAAAACGGTTTCAGCTACGGCATGGCCGAAGCGGATAGCCAAGTCTTCGCCGGTAACATCGGTATCCTCTACAATATCATGGAGGGCTGCGGCAAGGAGGAGGGCGTCTTCTGTTTCCCCCCCTTTGTTGACCAGAGTATTGGTCACCTTGATCAGGTGGTTGATGTAAGGCAGGCGGTCGTAGCCTGCGCGCCGGTCGTATTGGTGCTTAATGGCCGCAAATTGGAGTGCTTCCAATAATTCAGGAAGAGCTAGGGCGAGCATGCAGTTGAACGTTTTGGTATAACAGTGAAGATAATAGGGTTTGTCTGAATTCCCGCAATTTACAGCCCACCTTTGCCAGCGGGTAGCAAGCAGGAAGGGCCCAACGCACCATTGGCCCTACCCAAATTTAAATAGCACGGTGTGAAGACCGGGTCATTCGCTCTCAACCTCATCCGGAACAGGCAGATCGGTCCGCAGCAGCTTTCGGGACGGCCCGGCGCGCCAAAATTTCCAGCCTTTTGTTCATCGCGCTTTGAGCTCGCTGCAACACTGCGGTAGCTCTTCGCTGTTTCCAAATAAAAGAAGTCCAGAGGCTACTTATTAAAATATAGCCTTGAAAAAACTTGCTAAACCAAGCTAAATTTCAAGAACCCTATTTAAACACCCTTCAACCAAAAGGGGCTTTCATTAGTAAATCATTACTTGGAAATCGTATTTAACTAAACTTTTTCAAGTTAAACTTATTTTCATTACTGGTTGTGAATTTTTTCTCCAAGCGCGCTTTCCGTATCTTCGGTTGCTATCAAATCGTGATTTAGCGATAACCGAAGTGCCCTACTTAATCTAACCAAAACGTGGAAGGGGGTTTGACGATTACCTGACCTTCCTCCCAATCAAACTGCCCGGCGGGCAGTTGACCAAATGCAGCGCAGCTTCCATAAGCTGTGGTACCCTTAATTATTTTCTGAAGCAAGCTAGAAATACCTATGAGTGAAACGCATCAACAAGGGCTTTACACGCCCTCGCTCGAGAAAGATTCCTGTGGCACTGGCCTTATTGCCAACCTGGACGGCGTGAAATCCCACAAAGTCATTGAAGATGCCCTGACCATGCTCACTAACATGGAGCACCGGGGCGCTTGTGGATGCGAACCCAACACCGGAGACGGGGCTGGCATCCTAATACAAACCCCTCACGATTTCTTCGCCAAAAAGTGCAAAGAACAAGGCTTTGCGCTTCCAGAGTTTGGGAAATACGGGGTCGGCGTAGTATTCTTTCCGGCTGACCGAAACCTGCGCCGGCAGTGCCGGGTGCTATTCGATGACTACATCGATGAGATGGGTTTCGATCTGTTAGGGTATCGCAAAATCCCTACCGATAATGAGGAGCTTGGTGAATCGGCTGTTTCGGTAGAACCCCGCATGGAACAAGTCTTCGTAGCGCCACAGGAAAACCTGGACCCCAAGGCGCTGGAACGCCGGCTGTATGTACTCCGGAAATTTTCCACGCATACCATTCATGCTACGTTTCCACAGTCAAGGGATCATTTTTATATTGCCTCCTTCTCTTACAAAACCGTCATTTACAAAGGGCAGCTGACCACCTATCAGCTACGGCCTTATTTTCCTGATCTGCAAGATGACCTTTGCAAGTCAGCTATCGCCCTTATCCACAGCCGCTTCTCCACCAATACCGTGCCCAAATGGAAACTGGCTCAGCCGTTCCGGTACATCGCCCACAACGGGGAGATCAATACCATTATGGGCAATTTGAACTGGTGGGCCTCGAAAGAGAAGCTGCTGGAATCCAGCCTCTTCACAGAAGAAGAGCTGGAAAAACTAAAGCCGATTTGCGGGGAAAGCCTGTCAGACTCCGCCAACTTCGACAATGTGTTGGAATTCTTGGTGCTGGGCGGCATGCCCTTGCCCCATGCCCTGATGCTAATGATCCCGGAGGCCTGGCAACACGACGAGCAGATGGAAGACCACAAACGGGCGTTCTACGAGTACAACCGTACCATCATGGAGCCCTGGGACGGGCCCGCCTCTATTTGCTTTACAGACGGGATCCTCATCGGCGCTACGCTAGACCGGAATGGGCTGCGCCCTTCCCGCTACTGCCTTACGGAAGATAATGTACTTATTGTAGCCTCCGAAGCGGGAGCCCTGCCCGTTGACCAAGGCAAAGTAGTCACCAAGGGGCGCTTGCAACCGGGCAAAATCCTGATTGCCGACCTCGACGAGCACCGGGTGATCGGTGATGGCGAGCTTAAGGAGACCATTTGTAAGCGGATGCCCTACCGGGAATGGCTAAATGACAACCGCGTCGTGCTGGAAGACCTGCCGCCCTCTCAGCCCGCCAACCTGGAGTTTGACCAGAATACACTACTACGCAATCAGCAGATGCATGGGTTTACCAAAGAAGACCTTAAGGTAATTATTGCCCCTATGATCGAAGCGGGCAAAGACCCACTGGGCTCTATGGGCGCTGATACGCCGCTGGCTGTACTGTCCAAACAGTCCCAACATTTAGCCAATTATTTCAAACAGCTCTTCGCCCAGGTTACCAACCCGCCGATCGACCCCATACGGGAGCGGTCCGTTATGTCCATTTACGCGATGCTGAGCGGCAGCGGCGACATTCTCAATATCAGCCCTGAACGGGCCCGCTTCATCCACCTGGATACCCCTTTAATGACCAATGAAGCGCTCAGTAAGGTGAAGTACATCAACCACCCGCACTTCAAGTCGGGCGTCATTGATATTCTCTTCAAAGCAGGTGAGCAGAAGGGTTTATTGCAGGCAGCAATTGACCATGTCTGCGGGGTCGCTGAAGATTTGGTGCGGAACGGGACTAATATACTTATTCTTTCCGACCGCAATGCCGGTCCATTTCAGGCCCCAATCCCCTCGTTGTTAGCCGTGGGTGCCGTGCACCACCACCTGATACAAAAAGGGTTGCGCAGCCTCACTTCTATTGTGGTGGAGGCGGGCGATATCCGGGAGGCACACCACTTCGCCACATTGATCGGCTACGGAGCGAGCGCCATTAATCCTTACATGGCTTACGCATCAATCGCCCAGCTCTATGGCAAAGGAATTTTTGAAGAAGGGCAGACGCTCCAGGAAGTCATTGCCACCTACAACCAAGCAGTAGGAAAAGGCTTGCTGAAGATCATGTCCAAAATTGGTATTTCCACCCTCCAATCCTACCAGGGGGCACAGATTTTTGAAGTCTTAGGCCTTAATAAAGAAGTGGTCGACAAATGCTTCCGGGGTTCCATTTCCCGTATTCAGGGGATTGGCTTCGATGGTATAGCCCAGGAAGTAAGGCTGCGCCACCGCCTGGCTTACCCGGAAAAAGGCGGCACGAACCCCAGCCTGGAAGTGGGCGGCGTATACCAATGGAAACGACGGGGCGAAGCGCACCTGTTCAGCCCGCAATCCATCCACTTGCTGCAATTTGCGACCCGGACGGGCGACTACACGTCTTACAAGAAATACGCCAAGCTGATCGATGAACAAACCGAGCAAGCCCTCACCCTGCGCGGGTTGCTCACATTCCGGCGAGGTGAGCGCATCCCCCTGGAGGAAGTCGAATCCGCCGAATCGATCATGACGCGGTTTGCGACGGGCGCCATGTCCTTTGGTTCTATCTCCCACGAAGCGCATGCTACCCTTGCTATTGCTATGAACCGCATCGGGGCGAAGAGCAACAGCGGTGAAGGGGGCGAAGACGAAATCCGCTTCGAGCGCAAGGAAAATGGCGACTGGGAGCGCTCTGCCATCAAGCAGGTGGCATCGGGGCGCTTCGGCGTGACGAGCCACTACCTAACCAATGCCGACGAGCTGCAAATCAAAATGGCGCAAGGGGCGAAGCCGGGCGAAGGCGGGCAGCTGCCGGGTCATAAGGTAGACGAATGGATTGGGCGGGTACGGCATTCCACGCCGGGTGTAGGGTTAATCTCGCCACCTCCCCACCACGATATTTATTCGATTGAAGATTTGGCACAGCTCATTTTTGACCTCAAAAATGCCAACCGCCAGTCCCGGATCAACGTCAAGCTGGTCTCCAAGGCCGGTGTGGGCATAATTGCATCTGGCGTAGCCAAAGCACACGCTGATGCCATCCTAATCTCCGGCCACGACGGCGGCACTGGTGCTTCGCCCATTACCTCCATCCGGCACGCTGGCCTGCCCTGGGAACTAGGCCTGGCAGAAACCCACCAAACCTTGGTGAAAAACAAGCTCCGGGACCGGGTAACGCTGCAAACCGACGGGCAAATCCGCACGGGCCGTGACCTGGCTATCGCTACCCTGCTCGGTGCAGAAGAATGGGGCGTAGCTACTGCCGCCCTGGTTGTAGAAGGCTGTATCATGATGCGCAAATGCCACATGAACACCTGCCCCGTGGGCATTGCAACGCAAAATCCGGAGCTCCGAAAACGCTTTACCGGCCAGCCGGAGCACGTGATCAACTTCTTCCGCTTCCTGGCTGAGGACCTGAGGGAGATCATGTCGAAGCTCGGCTTTCGCACCGTTGATGAGATGGTTGGCAAGGTAGAGTTGCTCAAGGCGAAGCCTAAACCTAAATTCTGGAAATACCGGGACCTTGACCTCAGCCCCATCCTCTATAAGGAGCCAGCTGACGATACGGTAGGCCAGCACAAGGCGGTAGCGCAAGACCACGGTATTGACAACATCCTGGACCGTAAATTGATTGAAACGGCTCAACCCGCGCTTACGGCGGGTAAGCCGGTGGAAGCTTCCTTTAGCATCCGCAACACAGACCGGGCGACCGGGACTATGCTCTCCAATGAAGTCAGCAAGCAATTCGGGGGGCAGGGGTTGCCAGCGGGCAGCCTGAAGTTCCACTTCCGGGGTTCAGCCGGGCAGAGTTTTGCGGCCTTCGGCGCAGCCGGGCTGGAATTCAAGCTGGAAGGAGAGGCCAACGACTACTTCGGCAAGGGGCTGTCGGGCGCCCACCTGATTGCTGTGCCGGACCGGGACGCTAAGTTTACCGCCAGCGACAATATTATTATCGGTAATGTAGCGTTCTACGGAGCCACCTCCGGCGAAGCCTATATCAATGGCATGGCGGGCGAGCGGTTCGCCGTCCGCAACTCGGGCGTAAAAACGGTCGTAGAGGGCATCGGCGACCACGGCTGTGAATACATGACCGGCGGCGTCGTAGTGGTACTGGGCGAGACCGGCAAAAACTTCGCGGCCGGCATGAGCGGCGGCATTGCTTACATTTACAATCCTCAGGGCACCTTTGAAGCCCTCGTCAACCGCGGCATGATTGACCTTGACCCTATGGAGGCGGAGGACTTCAACCGGCTCCATGCCCTGATCCACAACCACCATAAGTATACAGGCAGCCACCGGGCAGCAGCACTGCTGAAAGACTGGGACCGGCACAAAGCGCAGTTTACCAAAGTGATGCCGCGTGATTACAAACGGGTGCTGGAAGCCAGAAAGGCAGCAGCACAACCCCAGCCGGCTGCCACTCCTGCAGAGGGTAAAGCTGCAGTGTAGTACTGTGCGGGCTTATGGCGGAAGATTTGATTCAAAAAATAATGACTGTAAAACTAAAGCTATGGCAGATCCAAAAGGCTTTTTGAAATATACGCGGGAACTCCCCAAAACCAGGAACCCGGAAGAACGCGTCAAAGATTACAAAGAACTGTACGAGGATTTTGAGGACAAAAAGACTATACAGCAAGCTGCCCGCTGCATGGACTGTGGCGTCCCGTTTTGCCACAACGGATGCCCGTTGGGCAACATCATCCCAGATTTCAATGATGCGGTATACGAAGAGGATTGGAAAACCGCTTACGAAATTCTGAGCAGCACCAATAATTTTCCGGAATTCACCGGGCGGATATGCCCGGCCCCCTGCGAAGCGGCCTGCGTGTTAGGCATCAATCAGCCGCCGGTAGCCATTGAGCATATCGAGAAGTCGATTGCAGAAGTTGCTTTTGAGAAAGGGTACGTTCGGCCGCAGCCTCCTACCCTGCGCACGGGAAAAAAAGTGGCCATTGTAGGTTCTGGCCCGGCCGGATTGGCTGCTGCTGCGCAGCTCAATAAAGTGGGGCATCAAGTTACAGTTTACGAACGCAATGACCGCATTGGCGGGCTGTTGCGCTACGGCATTCCCGATTTCAAACTGGAAAAATATGTAGTGGAGCGCCGGGTGGCACTGATGGAAGCGGAAGGCATCCGTTTTCGCACCAATGCCAATGTCGGAGGCAATGTTGACCCGCAGGAACTGCTGGATCAATATGACGCAGTAATGCTCTGCGGTGGCTCTACCGTTCCCCGCAACCTCAACATCGAGGGCCGGGAGCTCGATGGCGTGCACTTTGCTATGGACTTCCTGGAGCAAAACAACCGCCGGGTGGCAGGTGATGCAGTGCCGGAAGTGGAAGCTATAACGGCTAAGGATAAGCACGTAGTGGTTATTGGCGGAGGAGATACCGGTTCTGACTGCGTGGGCACTTCCAACCGGCATGGTGCCAAATCGGTGACCCAAATCGAATTGATGGACCGCCCGCCCAACGACCGAGACCCGCTCACCTGGCCCAACTGGCCGGTCGTGCTCCGCACTTCCAGCAGCCATGAGGAGGGCTGTGAGCGGCAGTGGTCACTGCTGACTAAAGCCTTTATCGGAAAGAACGGTAAAGTCACCGGGCTGCGCCTCATTGAAATCGAGTGGGCCCAGAATGATACAACCGGCAAGTACGGCTTCCAGGAAGTAGAAGGCACAGAACAGGAAATCCCCTGCGACCTGGCGCTGCTCGCTATTGGCTTCCTGAACCCACAGTACCGCGGCATGCTCGAAAAATTGGGTGTTGAAATTGATGAGCGGGGTAATGTACGCGATGAAGACTACCGTACAAATGTAGATAAGGTTTTTGTAGCGGGCGACATGCGGCGGGGCCAGTCGCTTGTGGTCTGGGCTATCGCCGAAGGCCGGGAGGCTGCCCGCAGCGTAGACCAGTTCCTGATGGGCGAATCAACGCTAGAGGCGCGGGATAGAGGCTTTTTAGTGGCGGAAGGGTAAATAGTGTAGACGGCTTCGCGTGAAAGCCAAGGCTTGCAGATTGATTGGGGCACCTTTGTTGGCTGCTGCTGTGTCAGCAGTGCGTAAAGAATGGAGAGCTTAAGCTGCATTGTTACCTATCATGGGACCTATCCTGTAGTTTAAGGGTTTATTTATCTTTGCACCTTCTCACTTATCACATGCCACCCGGGGACCCGCAGTATCGGGGCAGCCTCACGATCCGGGCTTGCAGAAAAAATTTCAAGCTAACAAAAGCGATGCTAAATCAGGAAATCAAGCTACAACTTAAAGACTGGAAAAAGATTATCAAGCATTACCAGCGCCCCAGCCGAAAACGGGCTTGGTGGCAGGTTATCAATACCTTTGGCCCTTTTCTTGGGCTATGGGTGCTGATGTACTTCAGCCTAAGCTGGTCTTATTGGATCACCCTTGGCCTTGGGCTCATCAATGGTTTTTTTCTTGCCCGGATATTTATCATTCAGCACGATTGCGGGCACCATTCCTTTCTGGAATCAAAGGGCTGGAATAACGTCATTGGCAATTTTTGCAGCTTCTTTAGCACCATACCCTATAAGTACTGGTCTAAAATCCACAATTACCACCACGGGCACTCCGGTCAGCTCGACGAAGCGCCCCGCGACATTGGCGACGTGCCCTTCCTTACCGTGGAGGAATACCGCAACCTGAGCCGGTGGGGGAAACTAAAGTATCGGCTATTCCGCACCCCGGTCGTGCTGTTTGTGGTAACGCCTATTGTTTACCTGAGCGGGCCGATGCGCTGGCCCACCATTAAGGTACCCACTGTGCGCAATGCCTACTTAGCCCTTTTCCTTAATAACCTGTGGATTGGCTTGGTTTACGCAGGCTTGATCTACTTGCTGGGCTGGGAATTCCTTTGGGTACAGGTCCCTATTATCATCTTCTTTGGCACCATCGCCTTTTGGTTTTTTTACGTGCAGCACCAGCACGAGGAAACCTACAAAAAATGGAAAGATGAATGGGATTACCTGATTGCCGCTATTCGGGGGAGCACCTATTACAAACTGCCGAAGGCATTCAATTGGCTTACGGGGAATATTGGTTTTCACCACATCCACCACCTCAGTTCGCTGATCCCTAATTACAACCTGCCGCGCTGTGCCGAAGAGAACCCCATTTTGCAGAAATACGTCACCACCATAACCTTCAGGGAAAGCCTGCAGTGCGTTTTCAATAAGCTTTGGGATGAGCAGCAAGAACGCATGATCTCCTTCCGGGAGTACTACCGGTTAGAACGGGCGGGGGTGCTTGGATAGACGCCCCCATCGCAGGGGATAAATGAAAAAGGGTTGTTCGCTAGCGAGAAGCTGATTTGAACAACCCTTTTTCAATAGCCTAAAGGCCACCACTACTAGACAACGCCTTCAAAGAGGGACTCTACAAAGGCTCGTTTGTTGAAGACCTGCAGTTGCTCGATCCCCTCTCCTACCCCGATGTACTTGATGGGTACTTTAAACTGATCGGAAATGCCAATAGCCACGCCCCCTTTGGCGGTACCGTCGAGTTTGGTAAGCGCTAAAGCTGACACTTCGGTGGCTTCTGTGAAATGCTTAGCCTGCTCGAAGGCATTCTGCCCGGTGGTAGCATCGAGCACCAGCAGCACCTCATGCGGAGCCCCCTCCAGGCTTTTGGCTACGGAGCGCCGGATTTTAGATAGCTCTTTCATGAGGTTGACCTTGGTGTGCAATCGCCCTGCGGTGTCAATGATGGCTACATCGCAGTCGTTTTGGAGGGCATACTGAACCGTTTCGTAAGCTACTGCCGCCGGGTCCGTATGCATGCCTTTGCTGAAGAAGTCGCAGCCTACGCGTTTGGACCAAATTTCCAGTTGGTCAACGGCTGCCGCCCGGAAGGTATCACCGGCGCCGAGGACAACCTTTTTGCCCTGCGTCTGGTATTGGTGGGCCAATTTGCCGATCGTCGTGGTCTTCCCCACGCCGTTGACCCCAACCACAAGAATCACATTGGGCTTGGTATTCGCCGGCAAGGTATAATCATCAATATCGACTGTATTGTTTTCGGCAAGCAACTGGACGATTTCATCCCGCAGGATTTCGTTCAACTCAGAAGTATTGAGGTATTTATCCCGGCGCACACGGTCCTCGATGCGGTCGATAATTTTCACAGTCGTCTCCAGGCCGACATCGGAAGAGATGAGGATACCCTCGAGTTCGTCCAGTACTTCTTCGTCGACCGTAGACTTGCCGGCCACGGCTTTGGTGATTTGCCCAAACAGGCTGGTTTTCGTTTTTTCCAGGCCCTTGTCGAGGTCTTCTTTTTTCTCCTTGTTGAAAAACTTCTTAAAGAAACTCATAGGCTGATGATAAATAGGCAAAGAGGCTTCCCTTTAAATAAAGAAAAGCCTCTTTGGAGTATAAATAGCTTGTTGGAACAAGCAGATTACTTGCTAGCGAAAAACTCCTTTACGGCGTCTTTGTGGATAACCACCTCTTTGTAAGAGTACTTGCCGGTTTTCGGATCTTTGATGCTTTTGATCACCTTCACGTGGTCGCGGCCGGAACCGGCATTAGCCGCCCGTTGCGCTACCCGTGCGTTCTTTGATACTTTCTTAGCCATTATATTTCGCTTTAAGAATATTAAGTAATGTCAACCCTGCAAATGTAAGCGATAAACCAGTGCGGCGCAAGCTTACTTGATCTCGCGGTGCAACGTCACTTTCTTCAGGACGGGGTTGTACTTCTTCAGCTCCAGGCGGTCAGGTGTATTCTTGCGGTTCTTTTCGGTGACGTACCGGGATGTACCGGGCTTGCCGGTTTTCTTATGTTCGGTGCATTCCAGGATAACCTGAATGCGGTTGCCTTTGCTTTTCTTAGCCATTATCGGGAAAATTTATGGACTTTCGACTATAATTCAACACCTACATCAATGCCTTTCGCTTGCTGGCGCTTGATGAACTCATAAATGCCGATTTTATCAATAGTGCGCATAGCGCTGGCACTTACGCGGAGGGTAACCCACTCTTCTTTCTCAGGGATATAGAAACGCTTTTTATGCAAATTGGGGATAAAGCGGCGCTTCACCTTCTTATTGGAGAAGGAAACGGAGTTACCGGCTACCGGGCGCTTACCTGTGAGTTGACAAACTTTGGACATCGCGTATTCCTTTTAACTAAACAGCTCAACGCTCGGCAACAGGGGCTCGGACATTGAGCTATCTAGATTGTTTTTAGGACTTGTTCAAATCTTTTAGTAGTGACTCTGTCAGGATTCGAACCTGAAACCTCTTGATCCGTAGTCAAGTGCTCTATCCAGTTGAGCTACAGAGCCATTCCGCTGTTAGCGGCTGCAAAGATAAATGCTCTTTTCAAAACCTACAAGCTTCCAGCCGTTTTTTTTGAAGCAAGCATCCATCTGTGCTGCTGTTCAAATATACCAAAACAACAACAAAAGCCAGCAAATTCGTTCACTGGCTTTTGAAAAATTCTTAAAACGCTTCTTGTGGCACTACCGCCCGGTTATTCCCTGAGGAACTCAAGCTCATCTTTATGGCCGAGCTGCACCATCACCGAGGGTTGAGCGATAGACTTATCGTTTCTACGGTGATGAACGATATAGTCCACTTGTTCAATAATATCGGAGCTGATGGCACCGAAGTTGGCGGGGAAAGCCTGTGGCTTCAAGTCTGCCGGCAGCGCGACGAGCGGATGGCCCAGCTTCCGGATCAGGGTTTGGCAGTATTCATCCTGCACAATCCGGATAGCGATGCCGCCCTCTTGATCAAGCGCTTCACCGGGCAAATTGCGGCCCCGGTCGTAGCGCACCGTGATCGGCCGGCTATGGAAGTGCAGCAAGGTCTCAATGCGCGGGTGGAAATGCGCAATATACTGCTTCAGCATTTTAGGGGAATCGACCAGAAGCTCAAGGCATTCGTGCTGGTCAATGGATTTCAGGCTGCGCAAGCGGCGCAAAGCGCTAGCATCTGTCGCATCGCAACCGACGCTCCAGACGGTGTCTGTAGGGTAGAGGAGCAATCCTCCGGAACGCAGTACCTGCAGCGCTTTGCTGAGGTCGTGCTGCTGCCCCGCAGAAGCCCTCCCGTTTGTAAAGGTGATCATGCCTAATGGTTTTATTCCAATTAAGAAATTCAGTACGTTCATTAATACGGTTTTTGATGAAGCTTGTTGCCGGCCGACAGGTGAAGCCAAGCCTAGTTCTTGGGGGGAAGAGCAGGTCAAGCGCGCCGTCGGTATTTTGCCAAAGCAAGCCGCAGGCATTATGTCAACAGAATTGCGAACCCACGAAATCCGATTGGCAAATCAGCCGTGATCGAAAACTATCTGTATCTTGTTTTTGTGGATTACCAATGAATCTTGCTCTGCATCATTAAATACTTGGAAAAACGATGATCAAAGATCACTTATTTCGCTTCGGCGGTTTTTTTTGTCTCATTTTTGTCGTCCTCGCTACACCAACACTCCGGGCGGCCCACATTATCGGCGGAGAAATCACTTATGAGTGCTTGGGGTGGACTGGCGGGGACTCGGATAGCGGCTCTCGCACTTACCAATTTTTCATGAATATATACCGCGACTGCCAGGGTGGAGGCGCAGGTTTTGATTCAGCGCCTAACGGCTCCTTCCCCGCTACGGTTACGATCTTTACGGAAAGCGAGACCGAGCCGTTTATGGTCCTGGTCCTTGACCCACCCAGCTCCAACTTTATTGATGCAGACCCCGGCAACCCGTGTGTCATCGTCCCTTCCAATGTATGCGTAGAGCAGGGGGTATACACATTCCCGCTGCTCGACCTCCCGGTCATAGACGAAAGTTACTACATCACCTACCAGCGGTGCTGCCGCAACAATACTATCACGAATATTATACAGCCCGGCGACTCAGGGGCTACCTATTTTATGGAGCTTACGGCCGCTGCCCAGCAGGTTTGCAACAACAGCCCCACCTATGACCTCTTCCCGCCCCCCGTTGTTTGCGCTAATGAGCCCCTAAACTTCGACCACGCTGCGACCGACTCCGATGGCGACCAGCTGGTCTATGAATTCTGCGCGCCTTTTCTGGGCGGAGGCCTTAATTTTAATATGCCCGAAGCTCAGAATGGCCTGGCTCCTAACCCGGAGTCCCGCCCCCCCTATGACCCGGTTAATTTCCTGGGCCCGACCTACAACCCTACTCAGCCGCTCGGCAATACTACAGATATCAGCATTGATGTCAATTCCGGTTTGATTACCGGGGCTCCGAGCGCTCTGGGGCAGTTTGTGGTCGGCGTTTGCGTAAGCGAATTCAGAAACGGGGAATTACTAAGCGTGGTGCGGCGGGATTTCCAGTTCAATGTGACCTCCTGCGACCCCACAGTGATGGCGGATGTAGCCGAAGACAACCTGGTCAACGCCGATTATTACATTACGCAGTGCGCCAACCGCAGTGTTTTCATCGTCAACCAAAGTTTCGAACAAGCCTTCATCAATAATTTCTACTGGGAATTTGACCTGGGGGGCGGCCGGGACACCCTCCTTGATTCCTGGAATGCCCGGCTCGACTTCCCGGAATACGGGACCTTTACCGGGCGGTTGGTGCTCAACCCCAATTCCGAATGCGGGGATACGGCGGATATCGTCGTAGAGCTTTTCCCGGAGATAGAGGCCGGCTTTACCACCGAGTACGACACTTGCGTGGCGGGCCCGGTTCAGTTTACCGACGAGACAACCGCTGCCGCAGATATATTCGCCTATTCCTGGGATTTTGGGGACGGCGGCGGCTCTTCCAACCCCAACCCCCTATACCGCTTTGACGCCCCCGGCACGCAGCCGGTGCAGCTACGGGTAACGGATATCAACGGATGCGTAGACTCCATCACCCAATCTGTCAATTACTTCCCGGTACCGGCTTTGATCTTGGTTGCGCCCAGCAGCTTCGACGGGTGCGCCCCCGCCGAAATCACCTTCGACAACCTCTCCGAACCAGTCAATATCAACTACGAAACCTTCTGGGAATTTGGAGATGGGAAGAGCTCGGCTGACTTCAGCCCGGCGCATGTATACGAGCAGGAGGGCACCTTCGATGTGTACCTGGAAATCACCTCCCCTATCGGCTGTGTGACGGACACCCTGTTTAAAGACCTGATCCATGTTGACCCTTCCCCGGTTGCCAACTTTACATTTAATCCCCGGGACCCGGACAACTTCAACCCGGAAGTGAACTTCACTGACCTTTCGCAGGGCGCAGACCGGTGGTTTTGGTTTCTGGAAGGCCCGTACACCTCCCGGGAGCAAAACCCTGCCCACCGCTTCCGGGATACCGGCTTTCAGGAAGTGCGGCTGATCGTAACGCACCCCCTGGGTTGCCAGGATACTTCCATTCAGGTGGTGGATGTTCAACCCAAGGCCACTTTTTTTCTGCCCAACGCTTTTACCCCGAACGATGACGGCCTGAACGACGTCTATAAAGGAAAAGGGTTTACCGTAGGCATTAAATCATTTGAGCTCAGTATTTTTAACCGGTGGGGGGAACAGGTCTTTCAGACCGATGACCCTTCCCGGGGATGGAATGGCCGGTTCAATAATGCTGGGCAGCCGGTACCGCAGGGGGTTTACTTTTCCCGGTTAAAGTATACGCCGCCCCGGGGGCACCCCGTTGAAGAAAAGGGTACAGTAACGGTCATTCGCTGAGCCGGCTTCGGGAGCGGCTTCAACCGGAGCCTAAAAAAGCAGAAAACTACCACACTCATGGAAATGGATAGCAAAGTAAAACAACTCACGACCCTGATCGCCCTGATGGCTATTGCCATTAGCGCGGAGGGCAAGCACATCATCGGTGGGGTGATGAATTACGCCTGCCTGGGCAACGACCGTTACGAAATTACGCTGCGCGTATACCGGGACGGCAATTGCACCGACTGCGCGGAATTTGACCCCATTGCCTATATGGCCGTTTACAACTGCTCCGGCAATTGCGTGGGCGAGTCCCAGCAGGCCCCCTTCCTATCGCTGCAAGTCCCGCTGCTCAGCACCACCACTGTAGAAGAACCGGACTACCCCTGCCTCATCCCGCCTGATGTCAGCGTAGAGGAAGGCCTTTACCGCTTCGAGCTGGACCTGCCATCCTCTCCTGAAAGCTACTTCATTTCCTACCAACGCTGCTGCCGAAATGTGACGGTTTCTAATCTCATTGCCCCCGGAGATACCGGGGCCACCTACTTTACCGAAATTACGCCCCAGGCGCAGCAAACTTGCAACAACAGCCCGGTTTTCAACGAATTCCCGCCCATCATCATCTGCGCGGGCGCGCCACTGGAGTTTGACCACAGCGCTACGGATGCCGACGGGCACCAGCTGGTCTACAGCCTTTGTGCTTCCTACGACGGCGGCGGCAACCTGCTGACCAACGACCTCTACGAGACCTGTGAGGGCGCGCGCCCTACCCCCTCTTGCCCGCCTCCTTACAACACCATCAACTTTCTGGGGCCTAATTATTCCCCTACTACCCCTCTGGGCGCTGAGGCCAATCTGCAAATTGACCCCAATACCGGCATGCTGACGGGGACGCCTATCAACCTGGGGCAGTTCATCGTGGGAGTCTGTGTAGAAGAGTACGACGAAATGGGTAATCTGCTCAGCACAACGGTCCGGGACTTTCAGTTTAATGTAGCGCGATGCGACCCTACCGTAGTGGCGGAAGTAGGCGCTGATGAAGTTACCCCAGACCAGGAGTACATCATCGTGTCCTGTGGCGAGAATACCGTTAGCTTCCGCAACGAAAGCTTTCAGGAGGCGAATATCGAAAGCTACGAATGGCGATTCATGATCGATGGGCAGGAAGAATCCTTCAATGAGTGGGAGCCTGCAATCAACTTTCCGGATACCGGCGTGTACTTTGGCAACCTAATCCTTAACCCCAATACCATTTGCGGGGACACAGCCGACATCCGGGTAGAGATTTTCCCTGCCATTGAAGCCGATTTCTCCTTTGACTATGATACTTGCGTCGCGGGCCCAACCGCCTTCACAGATGCTTCCTTTTCCGGCAGCGGGCAGATTACCGATTGGTCCTGGGCTTTCGGCGACGGGGGGAGCTCCAATGAAGTCAACCCGACCTACACCTACAGCACGCCAGGCACCTTCCCGGCAACCCTGACTGTAAGGGACATCAACGAATGTGAGGACACCTATGTCCAGGATATCCCTTACTTTCCGGTACCCGAGCTGATTGTCATTGCGCCAAGCGAATTCCTGGGCTGTGCTCCGGCTGAAATTTTCTTCGACAACCTGTCGACGCCCATCAACGAATCCTACGATATCAGCTGGGCCTTCGGGGACGGGGGCGGCAGTTCAGCTATCAGCCCGACCTATACTTACGAATCGCCGGGCACCTATACCGTGGGGGTGGAGATTGTTTCGCCATTGGGCTGCCAAACCGATACGGTTTTTAACAATCTCATTACCGTCCGGCCCGCTCCTGTAGCTGGCTTTTCCTTTACACCTCCGCGGCCCAGCAATATAGAGCCCGTAGTTTCTTTCTTTGACGAATCGAGTGGGGCCAGCCGCTGGGAATATGATTTTGGGGACGGCGGCCAATCCCTGCAGCCTAGCCCCGTGCACGAGTACCGGGATACGGGCATCTACGAAGTCCGGCAAATCGTGACCCACCCCAGTGGCTGCCGGGACACCCTGGTCCAGCTATTGGATGTCATCCCCGAAGTGCGCTATTTCCTGCCTAATGCTTTCACGCCCAATGAGGATGGCACCAATGACGAATACCGGGGCACCGGCAAGCTGGAAGGTGCCACGGACTTCCAAATGCTGGTGTTCAACCGATGGGGTGAGGCGATCTTTGAGACCAGTGATCCGTTTGAGGGCTGGAATGGCCGCAAAGGCAATGTGGGCGACCCTGTGCCGGCAGGGGTCTACATGGTCTTGGTCACCTTCACCGGCCCCAGAGGCGACCAGTATGAATACAAGGGGGCGGCAACGGTCATCCGGTGAACGGGTAAGCCGGGCAGCCGTTTTGGGCCGCTATTCCACAACCACCCGCCGGTAGATTCGGCTTTCCCCAACGGTGAGCACTACCCAGTACAGGCCGGCTGGCCATTGGCTGCCATCGACGGTATATTGCCATTGCCCGCTCTGGAGACTGGCCCGGGCTGCTGGCCCCATAGCCTGCCCCACCGTATTAAACACCTGCATACGTAGCCGGGAAGCAGACGGGCTGGCAACTGAAAGGGTAAAAATGCCGCGGTTGGGATTCGGGAAAATATGGACAACCTCCTGCATCCGCTGCTCCTCTGCACTGGAAATCATAACCTCAACCCACTTCAGTGCCGAGGCGGTATCGCAACTATTCGCAGCGGTAAGCAAAACCGGGTAAACCCCCGTCGCTGCAAAAGTGTGTACCGGATCTGCCTCCGCACTCGTATAGCCATCTCCAAAATCCCAGAGATAAGAGACGTTTGTGCCCGTTGAGGTGTTGTTAAAGCTAACTTCGTCTTCAACGGCTGTGAATTCGAAATCAGCAGCCGGTGGCTCCAACAACTGCAGCAGGCCGTCAGCTACGAGGGTATCCGCACCGTAGGCATTAGCCCCTATCAAGGTGACCGAATAAATGCCGCCATCCAGGTAAGCTACCGTCACGGTATCTCCCACCGCGGTTTCCGGTGTGCCGCCGGGCAGGTGCCAGGCCCATTCGTCCGCTGCTCCCCCCAGGCTGTTTGCATAAAGCTCCAGGGTAATTGGCGGGCAGAGGGGCGCTACCGGCTCCACCTGAATATGGGGCACCGGAGCCGAACCACTAATAACTACCGTTTGGCGAAGGGTATCCCGGCCGCAGTTGTTCTCTGCGATTAAGGTAGCTTCAAAGCTGCCGGCGGCACCGTAGTCCACCGTTGGGTCCGCTTCCTGGCTCGTTGTGCCATTGCCGAAATCCCAAATGAAGGTTTCCGCCCCATCCGATTGGTTTTCAAAATAAACCGTTGCGGCTTCCACCACAAAGGAGAAGCCCGCCACCGGAGGCAGGTTGGCCTCTACTGCCTGGTTTACCACCAGGGTATCTGACCCGGTTGAGTTGGAGACTGCCAAAGTAGCTCCGTACACGCCAGGGGCAGCATAGGTGACCACCGGAGCAGCTTCGGTTGAATGAGCCGGCTCCCCGCCCGGGAAGGTCCAGTAATAGTGATCAGCGTATGCAGTGGTGCTGGTGTAAGCCACTTCAAAAGGCACACAGCCCTCCGTGGCCTCCACCTCAAAAGAAGCGGCTGGCACCGGCGGCAGTACCGTCACCGTATCCCCGGCAACGGCCTGGCCGCAATTGTTTACTGCGGCCAGGGTTAAAGGGTAGACGCCGGGGGCGCTGTAAGTGTGGCTGGGAAAAGGCAGGGGGCTGCTGCTGCCATCCCCAAAGCCCCAAAGAAACGAGTGGGCGTTTTCGGACTGATTGTCCAGTGCAAGTTCAAACCCATTGAGGGCGTAAGAAAAGTCGGCAACCGGGACATCCTGCACATGAACAACCATAGAGTCCAGGCTTGCCCCCACGGCATTGCTTGCCTCCAGGTATAAGGTATAGATGCCGGGTTCAGGGTACACGAACTCAGGGCTGGCCCCCTGAGCAATACTTGGCGCAGCCCCGGGCGCCACCCAAGACCAATTCATGGTATTAAGGCTGGAGTGGTCTGATGGGGCCAAAGATAACGGCGCGCACCCGGCTACAGTGTCCTGGTTGAAATCTGCAACGGGTGGGGTGGCTACTGTGAGGAGCTGAGTAGCTGTATCGGCACCACAGGCGTTTTCCACCTGCAACCGAATAAGGTATTCGCCGTCTTCAGCATAAGTATGGGCGGGGTGGACAGCAGTGCTGCTGTTGCCATCTCCAAAATCCCAGTAATGGCCAGCGGTTCCATCGCTCATGCTTGTAAGGGCTACCAAAGGGCTGCCCGGCTCATTGCTAATCGTGAAGCTGGCTTGCGGCGGATTAGCCACCAGGACTTCTACCGTATCGCGGCTTGTGCCAACGGCGTTGCTCACTTCCTGCACAATAGCGTACACCCCGGCTGAGGGAAACGAAAAAGTGGGGGCCACATCGGTAGATACCGGCGGGATGGCACCGTTGGCCGTGTAGGTGTAATCCCACTGGTCTTCAGCCGTATCAGGCGACAGGATTACCGTAAATGGGGCGCAACCACTCTCCGCACTTACTGAAAAGCCAGCCTCTGGCAAAGTAACGACCGTAACCTCCTGGCTTACAGTATCTGCCCCGCAGCCATTGCTAACCCGCAACTCGACGGTGTAAGTGCCATCGGTGGCGTAGGTATGCACCGGGGCTGCTTCGGTCGAAAAATTGCCATCTCCAAAACTCCACTGGTAGTGCGCCGCTCCTGATGAGGCGTCTGCCAGTTCAATGGCCGTACTGCCCAGCGTGGTATCCACAGTGAAGCCTGCCTGAGGGGTGCCCTGCAGCATAAAGGAAAGCGTATCTGTGCTCAAGCCGGCGGCATTGGTGACTTGCAATACCACCGTATAGGCACCGGGCTGGGTATATTCAAATACGGGCATGGGGCTGGATGAGGCCGGTGGGTTAGCTCCAGGGGCCGTCCAAACCCGGCTTTCTATCATTCCTGATGAAGCGTCAAGGGGCGCCAATATATATGGAGCACAGGGGGTATCTACGGCAGCCTGAATGTTGGCAACCGGGGGGAGTACCAGGGTGATATGCTGAGCAGAAGCTTCGCTGCCGCAGTCATTCGTTGCGATTAGCGTGACGGTGTACTGGCCCGGCGCATTATAGGTGTGGGTGGGGGCAATCTCTGTACTGATGGGCGAGCCATCCCCGAAGTCCCATTCGAAACTATAAGCATCAGTGGCGTTATTGGCAAAGGAGACTTCCAGGCTGCCCGGCGTGGTATTGGGTACAAAAGCACTTTGCGGCCCTCCAAATATCGTCACCGGCTGGGTGAGGGTATCGGCTCCGGCATCGTTGGCCGCAATCAGGGTTACCTCATATGTTCCGGGGTCTGGGAAACTGGCAATGGGGTCGGGGTCGGTGGAGCTTGAGGGGGTAGCGCCCTCAAAGAACCATTGAAACTGGTCTCCATAAGCCGTAGTATTGATGAACTGCATCAGGACGGGGGCACAGCCGGACAAGGATTCTGAGAAAAAGCCGGCAGTGGGTGGGGGCACCAGCTCAATCACCTCACTGTAGTACGCAGTGCCACATTCATTTTCTGCGGACAAAGTAACGGTGTAAATCCCCGGTTCATCATACACATGGGTGACATCCGGGGTGTCTGCCGTATGCCCATCCCCAAACTCCCATTTGATGCCAGTGTAGTTGTCCGTGAGGTTGCCAAAAGCCACAGACAGCCCATTTGCCTGATACAGGAAGTAAGGGTCGGGCACGGTGTTCACTGCAATTTCATTATCGAGCGTTGCGGTACTGCTGCCTGCTGAATTGGAGACGGTAAGCATCACCGGATAGGAGCCCGGGACCTCATAGGTGACGGTGGGGTGTTGCTGATTGGACACCGCCGGGTCACCGCCCGGGAAAGACCACGCCCAGTTATCAATTTGCCCAGTGCTTTCATCGGTAAATTGCACCTGGAAAGGCGCACAGCCTGACTGCGTATCGGCGGACAAGGCAGCCACAGGTGGAGAAAGAATGGCACAGGATGCCGTGATGCGGACGTTATCAATATAGAGGTTGTTGCCGAAGCCGTTGGTGTTCTCAATTTTCAGGCGCACATTTGATTCGCCGGCGTAAGCAGACAGGTCGACATCGGCGCAATCCGCACCGAAATCCCCAGCATGGCACCAATCGGCTGGCAACAGAGGCAGAAAAGCGCCGGTGCCATCGGGCGTAGTCGCAAAGTTGCCACTACCGTTTTCATCCCCGAAGAAAACCTCATCCGGAAAAGTAGCACCGCCATCGGTGGACACCCAGACCCGTAGCTGATCACGCAGAGCGATACTGTACCGCTGATAGGCATAGTCGAATCGCAAGTGGATATTGTCAACTTCGGAAAAATCAAACGGTGGAGAAATGAGGGCATCCTTCTGTCCGGCGGCGTCGTAATCGTAATTATTGACGTAAACTGCCCGCTGCCCGGCCGGGCTGCCGCCTACTGTGGTTACCGCCCAGGTCACCCCGTTGTCGGGATTATCAACCGACCAATTATCCAGGGGGCCCTCCATGGCATCGTAAAAGAGATAGCGGGTTTGCCCTTCTTCTATGGCAATGGCCTCAGATACGCCTGTGGAAGCGCCTGCATCATTCGTAACGGTCAGGGTAGCAGTGTAGACGCCAGCATCCGGGAAGTAGACTACTGGGTTCTGCTCGGTAGAAGTGCTGGGCGTACCGCCCGTAAAGGACCAGGACCAGGCGGTGGGATTATTGGTTGACTGGTCCAAAAACTGCACATAGCTGCCTGGGCATGCGTTTATCACGGGTGTGCTAATTTGGGCATCAGGTGGCAGAGCGACGTCGCCGCACGGGCCAAAACAGTTGGGGAAATCAGCCAACGCACTGACGTAACTATTAACTGCGTTTTGGGAAGCGGCCGACCAGACCGTACTGGTATTGACAGAAGGCGCCATAATGGTATTGTCTCCATCGGCATCGTGCTGGGCACTAAAATTATGCCCGATTTCGTGGGCTTGCAGCACCCGGAGCAAGGCTGCATTGGCTGCAAAGCTTTGGCAGGCATTGTAGCGGTCCGCGTTGCACAGCCCGCCGGGCCAAGCTACTCCAATCGTCGTGCCATTAAAGTTCCGCTCCGTCCACAGCGTCGCCAGGCTATGGGAAAAGCCAAAGCCGCCGTTATTACCCCAGTTCGTAAAGCTGCTCAGTACAGCGGATGCATCTGTGGAGGCAGGCCAGGGGTCGCAGGTAGCGCAAGTGGAGATGAAGGCCCCATTCACCTTCAATTCAATCTCGTTATCGAATTCGTCATTGTAGTTGGTCCCCACATTATTCAACACGCCCAACATGAAGTTTTCGGTGGCGGATACCGAGCCCAGCGCTTCGTATAATGCGTAATCCGCCGCCAGCCCCATACCCAGTGCGTAGCAACCGGAAGCGATGCGCCGGGCCTGAGGGGCAGGGGGCAAAGAATGGGAGGTGCCGCAGGTGCCGGTCAGATTCTGGGCTATCACATCTGCCGCTTCGTACCATACAAAAAGCCCTGTTGGCAAATCGGGGTCTAACAGCCATGCGGGTTCTATATAATAGGTGGCCTCGCCCCGGGTCAGGTATCCGTAAAGGAACCCACGGCCCACCGTCAATCTTACTTCTTCCCCCGGGGCGCCGGCCCGCTGGCCCCGGTACGTTTTATTGGGGGAAGGGGGCAAGGTGCGTATGCCCTCTGCTTCAGCTATCCGTACGGTGTAGCCGGAAGCGCGCAGGTCATAGGGCTGCAGCTCCACTTCAAAGGCTTCCTGGCCGCCAAAATCCAGGGCCAATACGGAAGGGGCAGGGCCAGCCGACTGCAGGAAAAGATACAGGCTGTCGGTAGGTACCTGTAGTAGCGTGTAAGATTCAAATTGCTGAGCCAGTGCTTGAGAAAAATGCGCTTCCCGGGGCTGGAATTCAAAAGTAACCTGGGCAGGAAGGGCAAAGCTGAGCAGCAAAACAGGGATCGTGCAGCGTAGTTTTTGCATATGCGGTATTTTACGAAGTCTGGGTTTACGAGGGGCGCTTCCGGCGAATGCGTCTTAGGCAACGGCGGAGGCAGGTGCGGTTGGTTGCAGGATATGCGATTCACACTGCAGCATGGGGGGCGCTGCAGAGGCTACGGTAAAAGCAGGTGTGTTGTTATAGTGGTAGGAACGGAGGGCAAGCGCCTAATGCTTTTTCAAACATGAAAAAACAGTAATCTTTGTGTTAGTGCGCTGGTTTGGCAAAAATAAAATTTCTAAACCGTTCCTAAAAGGCTAGCGTTCATTATGTCGTTTACAGATTATCAAAATCCGTATTTTGTTGGCCTTTTGCAAATTTCCGGACAACTTTTAAGCCAAAGCGCCACACCTTTCTCCGATTGGGGGCGTCAATGGTCAGAAGGAAACTTTGCCCGGTCATCCGCAGAGAGTCCTATGATTGATTAATTTTACCACAAAACAGCAATCATGAATAGATTTTCGCAGTTCGCCCTCCTTTCCATGCTCCTGCTGGCATTGAGCCTCACAGCTGTGCAGGCGCAGCGCAACAGTGATGTAGACCGCTACTTCGACGAAAGCCAGGGGTTCAAGCATAAGCTTTGGTACGGTGGAGGAATAGCCCTGGGGTTCAGCGGAGGGAATTTCAACAGCCTTTTCCAGATTGGCCTGTCGCCCTTGGTAGGCTACAAATTTACGGAGAATTTATCCTTTGGCCCCCGGTTCTCCGTACTGTACAGCCACTACCGCCAAGAGCTTGGCAATGGGGCTGTAGGGCGCGCCAATATGGTGGACTACGGCATCGGTGCCTTTACCCGCTACAAAGTTATCCGGGGGTTTTTCATCCACTTGGAGTACGGGGCTGATAATCAGGAACTCCTGGACTACGGCAGGCCGATTGTGGATAACGAAATCCCTACCTTCCGGAGCATACGCAGCAATGCCTTTGTCGGGGCGGGTTATAACGATGGCAATGGGCTATGGGGTTACGATATCTACATTTTGTACAACGTTCTCTTGCCCGAGAATGACTTCCGGACGCCTTTCGATATCCGCTTCGGGGTGACGTATAATTTTTAGCCGTATCCTATACCGGAAGCACCTTCGGGGGCAGTGTTCAAAAATGGGTCCCGCACGCAGAGGCGAACCTACCTGCTGGTAGGCAGAGAGGGCGCAAAGCTTGACTAGGAGCAGTAGCTTTGCAGTAGACACAGTTAATTATGCACTCCCGCCTGACGTGCAGGCACTTTCCTGGAAAAACAAACCGGCACCTGAGCAGATTGCCCAGATGCCGGTTTTCTTATGCTAAGACGGTGGATTACCGCCGGGCCACGAGTACTTTCACGGCCTGTTCGTGCGCTCCATTATGGAGCAAGACCACGTACAAGCCCGGTGCCCAGCCAGCCACTTCGAACGCGTATTGGTTCATGCCTGGTGTGGTTTGCAGGCGGGCGCTTTCCACCACCTGGCCTTGGCTGTTGATCACCCGTATCAGGCTCTCCGCCTGTGCGGCCTCATCCAGGTAGAAATTGGCTGTCACCTCCTCCACAGCAGGGTTAGGCGCTACCGCCAGGCTGCGAATGGCTTCCACCAATTGCGGCTTCTGTTCGGTGCTTCTGCCGCCAATGCTTGGCTCCTCTACGCGGTTGACCGTAACGAAATTGCCGGTCAAATCCCAGCAGTCGTCACTCAGCATATCCGCACCTGCATCTGAGCCTGGGAAGGCCATCAGGTTGCCAGTATAAGAAAGGCCCCAAACCCGGCAGGTGCCGACCGGGCTGTTCTCAAAGTTGTAGGTATTGCCTGTGACGACATCCAGAATATGATTAGCGGTATCGGTAACGAGGTACAGATACGGCAGGTTCATAGAGGCTCCGGTACTGACAAAGGAGACTGTATCCGGAATGGAATCGCCCACCGTTACCGTTATTTCATCTTCGCCACTTTCCGTGAAAACAGTACCTGCTTCCGGGCCTTCGTAAATCACCGTGATGAAGTTTTCTGAATATTCAAAACAATCTTCGGAGGCCGGGGTGTCCGGCAGGGAGTCACCGAACCCAAGGCTCAAGCTCCCTTCGAGGCTCACGCCCCAGATGTGATAGATGCCTGGCATAGCGCCCTCGAAGTCGATGATATCCAATTCGATGTCATCCACGATCACCTCATCATTTTCATTGGCGATAATGTACCGGTAAATAGGATCCTGGCTGGTCGTTGAGACCACCACAAAATCCGGCGCTGCGCCGCCTGGGCACAGATATACGGTATCCGCTCCGCCCACCTCTGAAAGCATGCCCCCGTCTACAGCCGGCCCCCGGGTGATGGTCAGGAAGTTCTCCGACAGCTCAAAGCAGCTTGTAGAAAGATCAATCGCCGCCGCGTCTTCCCCGATCAGGTCTGCCAGTTGCCCGCTGTAGGACAAGCCCCAAACCCGGTAGACGCCTTCCGGCAATTGTGCAAAGTTAAAGCTACTGCTCTCAATGGTGTCGATCACGACGTTGTTCTCATCGGTCAGCAAGTAGAGGTAGCTGTTGAAGGAAGTGCTGGTGGACACAAATTCGACGGTGCCATCCGTTGGGCCAAGGCAGACCAGCAGATCGGTCTCGCCGGTGCCCGTTGTCAGGGAGCCGCCCTCAGGCTGGTCCCGAAGCACGGTGATGAAGTTGTCGGACAGGTCAAAGCAGCCATCTGACAGCTGGGCTTCCGTAATGACCTGGCCCGGCCCGGCAAGCAGGCTGCCCGTGTAGGATATACCCCATATTTGGGCGATGCCCGTGCCTGAGGTCTCAAAATCAAACATATTGCCACCGGGTACAAACCCGAGAATAATGCCGTTTTCGTTGGTCAGTGCGTAGGTGTAGTTGGCATCCGGAGCGGAGAAGCTGTTAAAGAAGGTGATGATATTCGGCTCGCCATCGCCCTGGCAAACGCTGATAACATCTAAGCCAAGGCCAAGGTCTGTAAATACAGTTCCGCCGTTCACACCCTCTGCATTAATTTGGACAAATTGGCCCGTCAGGTCAAAGCAGTCGTCGGTGATGGGGTCTGTGAAAATATTGGCGCCTGGAAGTATCGAAATCTGCCCGGTGTAGGATAAGCCATAAATGCGGTAGCTGCCCGGCTGAATATTTTCAAAGTCGAAGGAAGCTCCGATGGAACTGACCAGGAAGTCATTCTCATCCGTAATCAGGAAGGCGTAGGGGTTATCGGTAGCTCCGGTAACTTCGAATACAACGGAATCCGGAACACCATCACCTACGCATAAGTCGAGGCTAATTGGGCCAGCTACTGTGCCAATGGCACCGGCATCCGGCTCAAGCCGGGAAATCGTGACGAAGTTATCGGAAAGATCGAAGCAATCATCGGTCAGTGCAACAACCCCGGCATCATCACCAGCCTCCGCAGTGATATTGCCCGTGTAGGCCAATCCCCACACCCGGCTGACGCCTTCTCCAAGCGTTTCGAAATCATAGTTGTCACCACTGATCAGGTCAATGATCACATTATTCGTATCGGTCAGCACATAGGCGTAAAGGCCGGCCGTGCCCGTGCTGTCAAAGCTAACGACGTCCGGCTCGCCATCCCCCGGGCAGGTGACGAGTTCAGTCGCCCCCTCTGCGGTCATCACCATGCCGCCTTCCGGCACCTGGCTGAATACAGAAACGAAATTCATGGATACGGCGTAGCAGTCATCGGATAAGACATCGCTATTTACGTCGGCCCCTATGAGGACAGGGGCAAGGTTGCCGGAATACGCCAATCCGTAAATCCGGTAGTTATTTTCGGCGAAGCCCTCAAAATCTACCTCATCTTCAGTGAGTGTGGTCAGTACGATGCCATTTTCATCCGTAAGCAGGTAGACAAAATCACCGGTGACGCCTGCGCTATCCAACCGGACCAAGTCTGCAATACCGTTGCCTGGGCAAGCGTAGACTTCCAGCGCGCCGCCCTCAATCCGGACCACTCCGGCATTAGGTACCTCCCGGATTACTGTAATGAAATTATCCGATAGGTCGAAGCAGTCGTCACTAAGGTCTACATCCGCCGCGTTGTCACCCGCGGCTGCGGTGATGCTGCCGGTATAAGCCAGGCCCCAGACCCGGCTCACCCCTGTGCCGCCCAGGTCAAAGTCGAAAGTATCGCTGCTGATCAAGTCAACGATAACGTTGTTGGTGTCGGTCAACACATAGGTGTAATTCCCCGCTGTGCCGGTGCTGTCGAAGGCGACCACGTCCGGATTGCCGTCGCTTGGGCATATGGTCAACTCAGTGGAGCCGCTTTCCGTAGCCACGGTACCGCCTTCCGGCACTTCACGGACAACCGTGATGAAGTTATCCGAAAGGTCAAAACAATCGTCGCTCAGGGGTACTGCCGCAGCATCATCCCCGATATTGGCAGTGACCGATCCGGTATAGGCCAGTCCCCAGATCCGGCAAACGCCAGTTGGGGAATCATTAAAGTCGAAAGTATCCCCGCCCGGCAGGTCAAGGATAACGTTATTCTCATCCGTGATGACGTAAGTGTAAAGGCCAGCAGAAGTATTACTGCTGTCGGCCATTACCAGATCCGCCACATCGTCACCGGGGCAGGTATAGCGCAAGGTTTCTCCGTTAGGCATGGCTACGGTGCCCCCTTCCGGTACTTCCCGGACCACGGTGATGAAGTTGTCCGAAAGGTCGAAGCATTCATCCGTCAGCGCAACGGCAGAGGCCGTATCTCCTACCTCAGCTGTAATATTGCCGACATAGGAAAGCCCCCATATCCGGCAATTGCCAGCCGGGGCGCCATCAAAGTCGAAGGTGTCGCCGCCGGGCAAGTCAAGAATGACGTTATCCTCATCGGTAATCACGTAGGTAAAGGGCGTAATTGCAGCAAAGGAGCTGTCAACGGAGACCAGATCAGGGTTGCCATCGCCCGGGCAGGTATAAACAGTGGTTGCTCCGTCTTCGGTAGCCACCTCTCCACCAAAGGGCACTTCCCGGATTACGTCTACAAAGTTAGCCGAGAGGCTAAAGCAATCGTCGCTCAGGGTGGCTGTAGAAGCCGTGTCCCCTGGCTCGGCAATCAGGTTGCCGGTGTAAGCCAGGCCCCATACCCGTACGATACCCGTGGAATCACTTTCAAAGTCGTAGACATCAACCGGGAAAGCATCCAAAATGATGTTCTGCTGATCGGTCACCACATAAATGAAGTTAGGGCCTACCACGCCGGAGCTGTCGAAGGACAGAACGTTGGGCAAACCGTCTTCCGGGCAGATAAAGGCCAGGTTGCCGCCGCCTTCCAGTTCAACGGTACCACCAACCGGCACTTCCCGGACTACGGTGATGAAATTGTCGGACAGGTCGAAACAATCATCGGTGAGGGCAACTGCCGAAGCGGTATCGCCTACCATGGCAGTGACATTACCCGTATAAGCTAAGCCCCATACCCGGCAGGTACCGGCCGGAGCACTGTCAAAGTCAAAATTGTCGCCGGTTGCGAAATCCAAGATGACATTCGCTTCATCCGTGATCACGTAAGCGTAAGGGCCGGAGGAAGTGCCTGTGCTATCAAAATCCAGCACATCCGCCATGCCGTCTCCGGGGCAGGTAAAGGCTTCCGTGCTGCCATCTTCCAGGCTGACCGCCCCGCCTTCCGGCGTTTCCCGGACGACCGTGATGAAATCATCAGAGAGGTCAAAGCACTCATCAGCAAGCGCTACAGCCGAGGCAGTATCGCCCACTTCGGCAGTGATGTTACCCGCATAAGCCAGGCCCCATACCCGGCAGATGCCTGCAGGAGCACCGTCGAAATCAAATGCATCGCCACCCGGCAGCGCCAGGATAACATTGGCTTCATCCGTTACCACATAGGTGTAAGCCCCCTGAGAAGTACCAGCACTGTCGAAACGAATGACGTCCGCAACGCCATCGCCCGGGCAAGTGTAAACGGTTTGTTCACCCGCTTCAGTAGATACGCTGCCGCCCTCCGGGGTTTCCGCGATTACGGTTACGAAGTTGTCGGACAGATCAAAACATTCGTCAGATAAAACCACAGCGGAGGCATCGTCCCCCACACTGGCAGTAAGGCTGCCGGTGTAGGCCAGCCCCCATGCGTAATAAATGCCCACATCCAGGGCATCAAAGTCGTAGCTGTCGCCATCAGCCAAGTCAACAATTATCAGCTCATCGGTCGTGATTACGTAGACGTATTCCCCGGTCGTGCTGCCGGTGTTGGTCAGCTCCACTACATTTGGAGTCCCGTCCGGGCAAACGATAATGGGGTCAAGCCCACTGACTGCGGCCACGGTGCCACCCTCTACCGATTCCCGGCGCACGGTAATGAAGTTTTCAGACAGGCCAAAACAACCATCAGCCAGTACGGCAGTGGCTGCGTTGTCCCCGACTTCGGCGAGGAGGTTGCCGCCGTAGGCTAAGCCCCATACCCGGCAAATGCCGACATCGGCGCCCTCAAAGTCGAAGCTGCCATCCGGTGCAAGTGCGAGTATATTGTTATCAGTATCGGTAATTAAATAGGTGTAGGCATCAGCTCCACCGGAAGTATTGACAAAACCGATTTCATCCGGTACGCCATCGCCGACACAAGCGAAGGTTTCCACCCCGCCATCATCCAGGCGTACGGTAGCCCCATCAGCTTCTTGCCGGTCTACTACGATGAAGTTATCAGAAAGGTTGAAACAGCCATCGGAGAGATCGGTGGCTGCAGCGTCCTCTCCCTCAGTTGCTGTCAGCATGCCAGTATAAGAAAGCCCCCATACCCGGCAAATGCCGGTGGGTGCATCTTCGAAGTCAAAGCTGTTGCCGCTGACAACGCTGAGGATGGTGTTGTCCTCATCGGTGACCAGGTAGGCGTAGGGTGCTGTCGCCATCGTCTGGTTGGTAAAGACCAGCTCGTCGGGCAGCCCGTCATTGACGCAAACCAGGGCTTCGGTAGTGCCGTCCTCCAAGGCGACCGTGCCGCCATCAGGCAGGGCACGGGAGATATCCACAAAGTTGTCTGAGAGGCTGAAGCACTCCTCTGCGAGTTGAGTGGCAGCTGCATTATCGCCCGCCTGGGCCAGAAGCCCACCTGCGTAGGCAAGCCCCCACACCCGATAGTTGCCCTCTTCAAGCAAGTCGAAGTCGTAGCTGTTGCCATCAATGACTTCGATAATGGTGTTATCCGGGCCCGTCAGGAGGTAGACATAGCCGGCAGTCATATCGCCGGTGGAAGCAAAGGAGAGCACATCGGAAATCCCGTCATCCGGGCAGATGAAAACGGAAGTGCTGCCTGCTTCGGTGCTAACCATTCCCCCATCGGGCACGTAATTGATGACCGGTATGAAGTTGGTGGTTAGGTTGCCGCAGATGGAGGCCAGGTCTGCTGTCTCGGCATTTTGGCCGGGTTCGGCAGTTATTTGCCCCAACCAGGAAAAAGCCCAAACCCGGTAATTGCCAACGCCCAACCCCTCGAAGCTAAGGGTATTGTCGATGCTAACCTCAAGGATGATGTTGTTTTCATCCGTGATCAGGAAAGCAAAAGGCATAGCGAGGGTGCTTGTTCTGAAGTCGTAGGTCTCCGCCAGGCCATCCCCTTCGCAGGTGATGATCTCTGTTCCTCCACCTCGCAACGATATGGTTGCATTATCAATACAATTCACTGGGAACTGCGCCAGAGCTGCGGTGGCGGAAAGCAGTAGCGCCAGCATCCCGATAAGTAGACGTTTGACCTTCATAGGTGATTGCGGTTTTACATTAATTTTAGCGGTATCAGGAGACGATAAAGGAACAGCGGTGCTGCTGCCTTTACCCTATGCCATCCCAAAGCCTCTAAAACGAATAGTTAGTTACTTTGGAATTATGAAATAAAACATCTCAGGCTAACCAGTTTGCCCTTTGCAATCCGCAACGGCAAAAGAGTTAGCGAAACAATGAGTTCATTACAATTGAGGGGTAATGGTACGAGAAACCGCTCAGGGCTAAGATTCCCGTTCGTTATACGTAGGAACAACGCGTAGGTTTCTTAAAAGAGGCTAACATACACTCTGGCTTCTGCGAAATGCGCCTGAGCTTTTACGATTGGCAAGTTATTATATTTTTTTCTATAAAAAAAGTAGTCAAGTGAAATTCCCGCTACTTAAAGGGGGCTAGTCTAGATTCCAGGCTCATCATCAGTACCAAGCTCACAAGCTAAAACCACCGGGCCTAGTCTATCAGGTTAATGAGCACCCTATACTCATCGAAGGACGCATCTTCGGCCTTCATCTCCAGCAGGTCCAGCATCGGCTCCGTGGCGTACTGGTCTTCCAAATCCTCAAGGGTAGCACCGCAGCGGACCTCCACCAGGCCCTGCTCGATTTGGGATTGCCGCCATTGGAAGGTTTTTTTCATACGTTCCCAAATGCGGTTGCTGACCTCCCGGGCATCGGCTTCGGGCACCACTGCCTGAGCCGCCTGGAATGCATCGGTGTTCCTCGCCAGGATGAGGCCCTTATTGATGATGTAGAAGGCGGTATGAGCCCTCTGTGCTCCCCCGCCTCCCATCATGCGCGCGTAGAGCACGAGCTGCAGGTCCTCTTCATTGCGCAGCAAGCTTTCCCGGTAACGGTGGCCCGACCATTTCAAATCCAGAATGGCCCGTTCGTCCCCCCGGCGCAAGACCAGGTCGGCGTATCCCGTAACGGTGCAATCGCCGAAGCGGCCTTCCAGTTTTTGTTCGGTCGATTGTACCTGCCAGCCATTTTCCTGGATGTGGCGGATGAGGTTCCAGGCCGATCGCTTGATGAGCTCGATAAACCGGACGCGCTCTGGCTCCCGGCCGTACATCAGCAGCACAGTCCCCTCCCGTGGCAGCAGTTCTAGGGCTTTTTCCTCCAGGTAGGCGACAACCTGTTGCTGGGGCCATTGGTGGACCTCTTTTTGCTGAAGCAACTCTTCGAAGAACCGGTGGGCGAGATTGCCCAGCAGGGCCCGCTCTGTTACAATGCTGAGCAGAGCTGAGGGCCTGAGCTGGGCTTTGTACTTCAGCACCCACTGATAGGGGTAGTAAAATAAATCACTAAGGCTGCTGTAAGAAACGCTTTCGGTGCTCATTTCCGCTCCCAAGAGGCTTTGCTTGAGGTGCAAAAAGGGCTGGGGCTGCCCCAACTGCCGGCACGGCAACGAGGAGGGCTGAGGCGGCACCATCCATTTTTGCAGTTCTGCTCCTCCGGGGGTGCAGGTAACGGCCTCCAGGTTAGCACACTTTGCCTGCAAATCTCCCATCAGGGGATGGGGGTTGACAGCCTGGCCATTAATGAAGGCGGGCGCCACCAGCACCAGCTGCTCCCGGGCGTAGAGAAGCGGGCGGCGGCGCTGCCACAGCTGCAAACGGTTCTCTTCTCCCGGCCCGGTTAGCTCTACCCCCGTTTTAGCGAGGTAATCGCGCTCGGGCGCGTACCAGCGCGAGAAGAAGTGGTCTTTTTCACGCTCGGCAAAGTTCCACCATACCAGTTGCGCTACGGGCCCGATAACGCCCCCCGGAAGAGTAGCGTGCCTCAGGAAGCCCTGGGCCCGCCGGTTGAGCTGCACAGGGGCGGGTTCGTAGATCGTACGCACCACTCGTTCCAGTTCCAGCGGTGAGAGCTGCTCTTCCGGCAGGGCGTGCAAAAGGGCGACGATGCGTTGTGCCTGCTCGCTGAGCACCAGCAGGGAAGCGTTTTTATTGCCTTCCTCTTCGAAGCATTCACGGGCCCACTGCCGGATGTAGTTGTATATTTTAATGGCTTCTGCTTTGGGAGCAGTGCCTGTGATGTGGTAGCGGGCCCGTCGAAACCAAAAGTCGTATTGAAAGGAGGCCCGCTCCAGGCTGTCCTGGCCGGAAGCTTTCTCCCGGCCGCGCAAATCGTTGAAGTAGCCGGCGATAGTGCTCCGCCACTGCTCCCCAAACAAGCCCGGCCGGCTCGCCATCAGGTTGGCGATACGGTTGGCGAGCCCCCTTTCCAGAGGTTTGACCGCCAGGGAGACAAACTCCATGACCTTGTAGGGGTCGATTGGCTCCCAGAGGAATACAGTGGCTAACTTGAGGACCTGCAGCGTAGGGCGGGCCAGAGAGGCCGAAAGCAGCCCCAGGCTAGGCAGCCCCTCTTGTTCCAATGCATGCTCCAGCACCTGGCTTTGATAGGGCAGCAGGAGGGCTGGCCGCCAATCCGGATTTTGCCGCAGGAGCTGGGCAAAATAGGCAGATAATGCAGTATCTCGCTGACCGTTTAACAAAATCAGTGACCCATCCCCTGCCAATTCAACTGGATCAGGCGTTCCTGCCGGCTCGGCGGCCAACAGGCTACGTTGCAACCGGGCCAGGTCAGTGGTGCCTTTGGGCTGAGGAAGCGGGCATGGCACTATACGCACACCCGCTGATTCTAAAGCATCCAACAGGCGCCGGTAAGCGACCGGCAGCAGATGGCGCGGCTCGCAGTGGTTCAACTGGTGGAAAGCGGCGGGCTCATTCGGTATTTTATTCAGCACGCCCGACAGGCGGTCGGCGTACCCCAGGACCAAGCTGGCACCTCCGCTCTGCCGCTGGTGCTCAATATCTGCCAGGCAGCGCAGGCGCTCCGGCAGATGGGGGGTGCGTTTGAAATCCCAACCGGCCAGCAGTAATTCGTCCCGGCGTTGCAGGAGATCAGTAGCTACTGCAAATGGGTCGGTGGAGAAGGAAGCTTTAAAAAAAGCATCCGGCCGGGCCTGCAAATAAGCCGCCAATGCCTGCCGGTACTGTTCGATCCTGAGGTATTCATGTGCTCTGGGAGCACCAGGTAACCCCATTGCCTTTTCCAGGTAGACCAATATCCCCTGCGGGCCGAAGTGAGCTTCCCCTACCCTGCTTTTTTCCGGCATCGGCAGGGGGAGCTCATCCAGCGCCATTCCAAATATCACGATCATTGTTAGCAATTTGAGCGGTAAAAAAGGTGCCGCGAATAAAAACGGCTTGCTTGCTGCTGTGTGAAATAAAGGTAATTAATCTGTTGCCAACCCCAGGGCGCATTCTTCCCATTTTTTTCTTATTTTGACCCTCAATTGTTGATCTCCCTCCGTGCCCCCTCCTTATTGCTGTATTCTAAACACAAGAAACCACTATGATTTACCGATTGCTGCCCTTCGTGACCCTTGTTTTATTATTCACCCTGGCTACACCGGGCGAAGCTGCTGTGGCGGCCGATGCCGAAAGCAGTGCTGTGCTGTCCAAAAAGGAGATGCGAAAAGAACGGCGGATGGAGCGCCGCCAAAAAAGGATGGAACGGCGGATGGAAAGATGGGCGAAGCGACTGGAAAAATGGCAGTCGAAGGAACGGTCAATAGCCCGGCGCACCCTGACCTTCATTATTGGAGGGGTTTGCCTGGTGGGCGGCTTGGTACTGGGCATTATTTCTTTTTCTAACCCATTGGGCGGCTTTTTCCATTTCCTGGCGGGGCTATTGGTCGTTACCGGTATTATATTGATCCTTTTTGCCTGGCTCAGGAAGCCCGAAGAGGCTGAAGCCACTGAAGAAGGCTAAGCGGGGGTGACGGGAGGTTTTGCTCGCTGGGGCGGGGCGCCCTCCTGCCACTATTTCACCTTAGTAGTCTGCTGCGTTGAATACTCTAGCCCCCCATTTCCTTGCGGAGGTCCTCCATTTGGCTATGCCATAGCTGCTTCTGATCGTCTACCTCATCATCATCGCAGAAATCGGTGATCAGGAGAATTGTTTCTCCGGTCACAGGGGATTTGGAGATTTCGAAATCCAGGTATTCCCCATCTTCAGAATCGTGCCAGTGGAAGCGCAGTTTTTCCTCCTCGACATCTTCGATTAAATCTGCTTCCTCTGCGGAGCCACTCCAATAGAAGGTGTAGGTATCACCCTGTATGTCGACTTCGTCGCAGAACCAACGCACTAAGCAAGAGGGAGTCGTGAAAAACTTGTAGACGATAGCCGGGGAGGCTTTGAATAAGAACTCTATGGTAAACTTCACTCTTTCCATTGTGATGCAGTGTGAGTTGTTGGATGAGGCAAAAGAAGCAAGGAGGGTGGCAAAATTGAGGTTACAGTTACGGCGGTAAAATAAGGTGCAAAATGAACCGGCAAATCCAATACTCCTCCGGGCTGGCCCACAATAAAGAATAAAAAAATGATTTTTCCAAAAAATTAAAAGCGCTCCTGAGCTGCTTGCCTGCCATACCATATAAGGCAGACCCCCTAACTGCCCGAACAGCGTGTTTACGCATGGGGCTTGCTCCAAATAATAGTACCAATTCGCAGGTTTTTCCATTTTGGGAAACTATATGGAAGCTCGGAGCGTTGCTTGGGTGTAAGTTAAGTGATTATTAACCAGCTATTGACATCAAGGCAGAAAAGCCTTATTTTCGTAGGCTGTAAGCTATAAATTACCAGGCAATTGTAAAGCAGGGCAAACTGAACTATGCAGTCAATTATAAACAACACATTTCCCGAATCAACACTTGCCAGGTCACTTAAATTCCCACCATATCCCTACTGCTGCATAGTTTCGACGATTACCTTTGTTAACTTTAATTAAATTTAGCGTACATGAGACAGCTTAAGATTACTAAGTCTATTACTAATCGTGAAAGCCAATCTCTTGAAAAATACCTTCAGGAGATCGGCAAAGTAGACTTGCTGACTCCAGAGGAAGAGGTAGACCTTGCCAAACGGATTAAGCAAGGCGACCAGGCCGCTCTAGAAAAGCTGACCAAGGCGAACCTGCGTTTCGTTGTTTCTGTAGCCAAGCAGTATCAGAATCAAGGTCTCTCCCTGAGTGACCTTATTAATGAAGGTAACCTAGGGCTGATCAAAGCAGCACAGCGCTTTGATGAGACTCGCGGTTTCAAATTCATCTCCTACGCCGTTTGGTGGATCCGGCAATCGATTTTGCAGGCGCTGGCAGAACAGTCCAGAATCGTCCGCCTTCCTTTAAATAAAGTAGGTTCTCTTAATAAGATCAATAAAGCGTTTTCCGAGCTGGAACAAGAGTACGAGCGCGAACCTTCCGCCGATGAACTGGCCGACACGCTGGAGATCGCAACCGAGGAAGTAGAGACTACCCTTGGAGTTGCTGCCCGCCATGTTTCTATGGATGCCCCCTTCGTGGAAGGAGAAGATAATTCCCTCCTCGATGTATTGGAAAACAGCAGTACCCCTAATACCGATTCCCAGCTGGATTACAAAGAGTCCCTCCGCCGTGAGATCGAGCGCTCTCTGAGCACCCTTACCGAACGGCAGTGTGATGTCATTAAGCTGTACTTCGGGATTGGTGTGGAGCACCCGATGTCTTTGGAGGATATCGGCGAGAAGTTCGGGCTTACTCGTGAACGTGTACGCCAAATCAAGGATAAAGCTATCAATAAGCTTCGGTCCGCAAACCGCAGCAAATTGCTGAAGTCTTACCTTGGCGCATAATTTATAATAGACTTAGTACCTATAAGAAAGGCGCACCGGATTGGTCCGGTGCGCCTTTCTCTTTTTTGTAGCCATCATAGCGCTCCTCAAACAAACAGGCAATCGCCGTCCATGTCTTTCGGCGTTTCCCTATCGAGTATCTTCAGGATCGTGGGCGCAATATCGCCCAGCTTTCCATCTTTCACCTTCCGCCCATGAGTATCAGCCGCTATATAAAAAACCGGTACCGGATTGGTGGTATGGGCAGTATGGGGAGAACCGTCATCGTTGACCATATAATCAGAATTGCCATGATCGGCAATCACAATGGCTTCGTAATTATGCGCCAGCGCTTTCTCGATGAGCCGTTTAAGGCAGCCGTCTACAGTTTCAACTGCCTTTACAGCGGCCTGAAAGTCCCCGGTATGGCCTACCATATCGGCATTGGCATAATTGAGGCAGATAAAATCCGGTTGGTTGTCATCGATGTCAGCGATAATGGCATCGGTCACTTCCAGTGCGCTCATTTCGGGCTTCAGGTCGTAAGTAGCTACCTTAGGCGAAGGGATTAGAATCCGGTTTTCGCCTTCAAATTCCTTCTCCCGGCCGCCATTGAAAAAGAAAGTGACATGAGGGTATTTTTCCGTTTCGGCAATCCGGGTCTGCCGGAGGCCAGCTTTAGATAGAATTTCGCCCAGTGTATTTTCTATATCTTTTTTATGCAGCATCACGTTTACGCCCTTGTAGGTATCATCGTACCGGGTCATGGTTACATAGTGGAGCGGGAGGGTTTGCATACCTTGGCCACTTAGGTCCTCCTGGGTTAGGGCAATGGTAAGCTGCCGGGGGCGGTCGGTGCGGAAATTGAAGAAGACTACCGCATCTTCTTCCTGAATTCTGGCTACGGGCTGCCCTTCCGAATGGGTGCAGATAATGGGTTTCAGGAATTCGTCCGTCTCTCCTTTATCATAACGTTCCTGAATGGTAGTCAAGGCATCCGTTGTAGCTTCTCCCTCGCCGCTAACCAACGCATCGTAAGCTACCCGGGTGCGTTCCCAACGCTTGTCGCGGTCCATGGCGTAGTAGCGGCCCGTAATGGTAGCCAGTTCTACCGGCTTACCCTGAACATGGTCCAATACCTCCTTTAAAAACCCTTTGCCGCTCTTGGGGTCGGTATCCCGCCCGTCGGTGAAAGCATGGATGTAAATCTTCTCCAGCCCAAACTCAGCGGCTGCATCACAGAGGGCCATCAAATGCCGGTGATGAGCGTGCACGCCACCATCAGAAACCAACCCCATGAGGTGAAACGCTTTGCCGTTGTCTTTGGCATACTGCATGGCTTCCACCAGTGCTTCATTCTTTTGCAGCTCCCCATCACGGATAGCTTTGTTGATGCGCGCCAGTTCCTGGTAAACGACGCGGCCAGCTCCAATATTCAGGTGCCCAACCTCAGAATTGCCCATTTGGCCTTCCGGTAATCCGACGGCTTCGCCAAAAGTAGTCAACTCCGCATTAGGATACTGGTCGTACAGGCTGTCAACAAATGGCGTATTGCCTTGCGCAATGGCACTGACTTTGGGGTTTGGGCCGTGGCCCCAACCATCGAGGATGACGAGTAATGCACGTGTTGTCTTCATATCAACAAATGTAACAAACTGCGGGCAGTATGGCAAGCTTCGTGTAAAGGAAACACTAATCCAAAAAAACACCTAGTTAGTAAAGAAAAGCATGCTTTTTGTAAAGTTTACTTGACTTAAAGTAAAATTAAATTTACATTGAGGTAAAAAACTATGTGGACCAACAACTTTTTACTGCCTCACCGATTCAAGCGAATTGGCTGGGCACTTCTAATCCCTTCGCTGGTATTGGGCATTGCTTATCTGATCTGGGAGCCGACTCCTTCTTTTTTGGACTGGAAAGTGTTTTGCCTTGCAACTGAAGAGGGGATAGGAATCCTTGACGGTGGAAGAAAATTTTTTGTCTGGATGGAAAACAATGTTTATGATGAGCTGGTAAGCCTCTTAATCATTTTCAGTGCTGGTATAGTTGCTTTTTCCGGGTCTGCGCAGGAAGATGAGTTTGTGCAGCGGATCCGTTTAGAATCCCTGGTATGGGCGACGTATGCCAATTACAGTGTTCTTATTTTCGCAATTATTTTCATTTACGGCTTCCCGTTTTTCTGGGTCATCGTGGTCAATATGTTTTCGTTACTATTATTCTTTATAGTCCGTTTTCACTGGATGATGCACCGTGCCGAAAAAGAGATGACCTATGAAGAATAAGCTAAAAATAGAACGGGCCCGGCATAATCTAACACAGGCTGCCTTAGCGGAGAAGGCAAAAGTAAGCCGGCAAACGATCAATGCCATCGAATCGGGAAAGTATGTCCCCTCGACGGTACTTGCGCTGCGCTTGTCTGCAATTTTCAACTTGCCTGTCAATGCCCTTTTCGAGCTGGAAGAGGAGGATTGGGAGTGAAGGAGGCGCATTCAAAAAAAATGGTGGCACCTTGATCCATTTCAGGGCGCCACCATACTCTAGCTAAGTTTTAGAATAACCTGGCTTAGGCCTTCTCCACCTGAATCTGCACTTTCACCTCTCCCGGCAACTCGATTTCCTGTCCATCGGCCACATCGGCTGACAGTTGCAGGTCTGCCGTCAGGGTTTCGGCTTTGATGTAGTCTCCAAATTGCGTTACGGCAGAGGCTACGGCATCGGCTTGCTCCATGACGACCTTTATCTTATCAGTCACCTCGAAGCCGCTGTCCTTACGGATGTTCTGAATGCGGTTGACGATATCACGGGCCATGCCTTCTGCTTCTAGCTCGGGTGTCAGCGTGATGTCCAGGGCAACCGTCAGCGGCCCATCGTTGGCGACGAGCAGCCCGGGGATGTCCTCGGCTGTGATTTCGAAATCCTCCAGCGTCAGCTCGTAGGTATTGCCGTTCGCTGCCAGCGTGTACTTGCCGGTCTGCTCGATGTTGGCGATATCCTCCTGTGACATGCTGTTGATCTCCTGCGCAGCCACTTTCATGTCTTTGCCCAGGCGGCGGCCGAGGGTTTTGAAGTTCGGCTTGATGCGCTTTTTCAGGACACCTGAAGTATCGTCCAGGTACTCGATATCCTTGACATTTACCTCTCCGGCGATGAGCGGCTTAACTTTGTCGACTTGCTCCTGGAAAGACTTATCCAGTACCGGCAGCATGATTTTTTGCAGGGGCTGCCGTACCCGGAGGTCTTCTTTTTTGCGCAAAGCGAAAGTCAGGGAAGAAATCCGCTGCGCGTAGTCCATGCGCTCCTCCAGGGCTTTGTCGATTTTGGACATATCGGCAGTCGGGAAATCCGCCAAATGTACCGACTCATGATTTTCCAGCTGAGTGGCCTGATTGAGGTTGCGGTACAGCCAGTCACCGAAGAAAGGCGAGATGGGCGATAGCAGTTTCGAGACCGTCACCAGACATTCGTAGAGGGTCTGATAAGCCGCGAGTTTATCAGCATCCATCTCTGCGGCTTTGCCGTTCTGCTGCTGCGACGGCTTCCAGAACCGGCGGCGGCACAGGCGGACGTACCAGTTGCTCAGATTGTCTACCACAAATGTCTGAATCTTCCGGGCTGCTTGAGTGGGCTCGTAATTACTGTAGTCCTCGTCCACCTCTTTCACCAGGCTATTGAGCAGGCTGATGATCCAGCGGTCGATTTCCTGACGGTCAGCTAGTGGCAGCTGCGGCTTACTATTGTCAAACTGATCGATATTCGCGTAAAGCGCAAAGAACGAATAGGTATTGTAGAGGGTGCCGAAGAACTTCCGCTGCACCTCCCCTACTCCATCGAGAGAAAACTTGAGGTTGTCCCAGGGGTTGGCATTGGCCATCATGTACCAGCGTACGGCATCGGCACCGTACTGCTCAATTGCGCCGAAGGGGTCTACAACATTGCCTTTACTTTTGGACATTTTGTTGCCATCCGCGTCGAGGACTAATCCGTTGGAGACTACATTTTTATAGGCCACACTGTCGAAGACCATGGTAGCAATAGCGTGCAGGGTATAGAACCAGCCCCGGGTTTGGTCAACGCCCTCTGCGATGAAGTTGGCCGGGAACTTGCGCTCAAACAATTCCTTGTTCTCAAAGGGATAATGCCACTGCGCGTAGGGCATAGAACCGGAGTCAAACCACACGTCAATGAGGTCTGGCTCCCGGCGCATTTCCTTCCCGTTTTCTGATACCAGCACGACTTCGTCGATGTAGGGGCGGTGCAGGTCTTCCGGTGTTTCCTGGTTGCGCCCTAATGCCTTATTGGCTTTCTCTATCTCACTGCGCAGCTCCTCGATAGAGCCGATGCACTTTTCTTCTTTCGCATCTTCGGTGCGCCAGATCGGGAGGGGGATGCCCCAGTAGCGGGAGCGGGAGAGGTTCCAATCCTGCAGGTTCTCCAGCCACTTGCCGAAACGGTTCTCACCGGTAGAGGCAGGCTTCCAGTTGATGGTTTTGTTGAGCTCGTACATGCGCTCCTTGGCTGCGGTAGCTTTCACAAACCAACTGTCGAGCGGGTAGTAAAGTACGGGGCGGTCCGTACGCCAGCAGTGTGGGTAGGAGTGCAGGTACTTCTCGGAATGAAAAAGCTTGTTCTCTTTCTTGAGCTTGATGACGATATCGGCATCCACCGGTCGCTCTTCCTCCTGCCCATAGTCTTTGACGTAGCGGCCGGCGAAATCGGCCACTTCTTGCACAAAGCGGCCCTGCCTGTCCACGAGAGGCATATTATTGCCACCTTCATCCTTGACCATCAGTGGTGGGATGCCGTACTTGGCCGCCACCTGAAAGTCATCCGCACCAAAGGTAGGCGCGATATGGACGATACCGGTGCCATCCTCCGTCGAAACGAAGTCGCCCAACAGGACTTTGAAAGCCGGCTTGTCGGGCTGCACGTACGGCAGCAGCTGCTCGTACTCCATACCTTCCAGCTCGCTGCCTTTAACCTCCCCAAGGATTTCGAGGTACGGGATGGGCTTATTGCCCGCCTTCACCTCCTCTGGTTTAAGGTCAGGATTGGCTTCTGTGAAGTAGTTGGCCAGGCGGTCTTGGGCGAGGATCACGGTGCTCGGCTGTCCGGTGTAGCGGTTGTAGGCGCGTACCTTAACGTAGGTTATGTTTTTGCCTACCGCCAGGGCTGTATTGGAAGGCAGCGTCCAGGGCGTGGTAGTCCAGGCCAGGAAGTATTCGTCTTCTGTACCTTTGATTTTGAATTGGGCGATGGCGGAGATATCCTTGATATCCTGATAGGTGCCCGGCATATTCAGCTCGTGGGAGCTTAGTCCGGTACCGGCAGCCGGGGAGAAGGGTTGAATGGTGAAGCCTTTGTAGAGCATGTCCTTATTGTACAACTGCTGCAGCAGCCACCAAACCGTTTCGATGTAATCATTTTCGAAGGTGATGTAGGGATTGTCGAGATCTACCCAATAACCCATCTTGCGGGTGATATTATCCCACATATCCTTATAACGCATCACCGTTTCGCGGCACTTGGCGTTGTATTCCTCTACGGTGATTTTAGTGCCGATGTCTTCTTTAGTGATGCCGAGTTCCTTCTCTACGTTCAGCTCAATGGGCAAGCCATGGGTATCCCACCCGCCTTTGCGCTCCACGCGCTGCCCCTTCATGCTATGGAAACGGCAGAAGAGGTCCTTAACGGTACGGGCCATCACGTGGTGGATACCGGGCTTCCCGTTGGCTGAAGGAGGCCCCTCGTAGAAGACGAAGTTGTTTTCAGCCGGGCGCTGTTCCACACTTTTATTGAAGATATCATGGTCCTCCCAGAATTTGAGGATATCCTGATCGATTTCCGGGAGGTTGAGCTTTTTGTATTCTTTATACATGTTTCCTGTTTATCCGATTTTGTGTCTGCTAACTCGTTCGACTTATAAACCTGCTTTTGATGCCAAATCAAGTCTGATAATGCCTAGCACTTCTTTACCTTACAGCAGTTGAAGCCCCAGTTTTTCGAGAGGTATAAAATCCTTGTCTTTCTGCAACAGCCTGAAGCCGCTTTCGATACAAAACGTGCCGATTATCATATCAGTGGTTTTTCTCACTGTTATCCCTTGTTTTCTAAGCCTTCTAAAGTTAACAGCAGACTGAAGTGCTATCGGTTTAGTCGACATATTGAAAATGACTAGCTTATCCAGGGCATCTTTTGCCTTTAAAAAATCATCATCTGATCTGAACCCCTGCAGGACTTCCGCATAGATGATATTCCCGATTCCCACAGGTTCTGTCCCAAGCAGATCGTGTAATTTATCCGTTTGAGTATTGCTTTGACCATTAAAGTAATCGACCCAAACAGAACTGTCCACGATAATCATTGGTCAGCTCTCATTTCATTCAAGTCTCCCTCCCAATTGAGTTTACCTCGAAGTGATTTAATACTTTTCTGTTGCAGCAACTGTACGAAGGCTTTCAAAGCCTCTTCCACCACTTCTTTTTGTGTCCCTAAGCCACTTAACTGAAGGGCAGACTGCACAAGCTGATCATCAACCTTAACCTTGACTTCCATAATTTTGGTTTTATACGTTCCGGTTAAGATAAACCGGCGCAAAAATAAAAAAAAAGCGCTGCCGAACCTTATCCGACAGCGCTTTCCTGATGTATCAGGCGTTACAAAAACATCAGCAGCCTGGCGGATGAGCCGGAGCGATAATAATGCTGATTATAATGATAGCAGCTTGATACATACGTTCTAAACGATTATTTTACAAGCTTAAGATTTTTTACGCACAAAAGCAAGCAGGTTTTGTACCGGCTTGACCGAACCGCATTCAAACAGCAAACGGCAGCGGAGGCTGATGACCAACTTGCCTACTGACGCTCTAAAGCCCCAAAGGAGCGGTTGCGTGCCTTGCTATACCTAAATGCACAGGTATATGGCTTCGCACAAAGTGGCCCGCCAAAAATGGATAAATCTGCCTTTAAAGCCCGGCGTCGGATGAAGAACAATTACCTCTATCAGGATTTTCTGGAATTTATTCAAGCCCTGAACCAAAATAAGGTGGAATATATGCTTGCCGGGGGCTATGCGTTTGTGCTGCATGGGTACCAGAGGAGCACAGGTAATTTAGATATCTGGGTTAACCCCATACCAGAAAACTACAAATGCCTGCTTGGTGCCTTCGATGACTTTCGGATGCCCGTTTTTGATATGACGGAGGAGAATTTCCTGCAAACCGGAGCAATGGATGTCTTTACCTTTGGGGTTCCACCTGTAGCTATCGACATTATGACTCAAGTGAAAGGGCTGGATTTCAGAAAAGCGTTTGCTCAGGCAGACGGCTTCGACCTGGGAGATAACCTTTCTGTCAAAATGCTGTCCTAGTGCGACTAGTCCGAAATAGCACAGCGTATTTCACGCTTGGGCGCCCTGGTTTTACTGGGTTTCTTCGGTTAGTCATTTCTGAAACACTCCACTAGAGGATTTACTTGCTGCGAAAAAAGCTGCCGGCAGGGCTAAAGATTTTAATGATATCCGGCACTTAACTTCTAATCCGGACATTTAGCGCAAAGCCCCAGCTACCAGAACCGGGCACTTCCTCACCCTACTACTGTCGCAATGGTAAAATAGCTGCAACCAACTGCTTGAGTGTGCGCCGTTCTTCTGCCTCCAGAGTCACGTGCCCCAAGAGCTCTTCTTCCAGGTAGTGCATCACCTCCTCCGGATTACCTGATGATAATTGTTGTTGAAATGCCTGAACAGCAGTTAGCGGCAAATCCGTAAACTCCGCCAGCTCCGGGGCTTCCATTTGCGGGAATTTAGCCGTTGTTTTTAATAAGTTAAGGACGCGCTCCCACTGACGCCCCTCCTGACGACCTTCCTGACGACCTTCTTCCTTTAGCATTTCTAAGGTACTCATTGCTTCTGGCTTTGTTGTAAAGGTTAAGTTTTCCAAGGCTTCCATGAACTGCGCAGGAGAACGCTCCATAACAGCAAGGGTAAACGTCATCACCGCTTCCATACGCTCCCCCTTTATACCTTCTAATATAGCAGTAATGTATTGTAAAATCAACTGTGGGCGGTGCCGTAAACCCATGGAAAGCATCGCACTTCGGAAGTAGCTTAGCTCCAGCTTCAATAATTCTTCAGGGGCTATCTTCGAAATATCAGTGAATAAGAAACGAAAATCAGGAAGATAGGGTTCTATTTGATCGAAATAGGGGCTTTCAGCAAATATTTCTTTCCCATTGCTTGCTTAAAGAAACGGTCATCAGGCTGGAAAACTTCCTTTTTCCGGCTCATAATTTAGGAGCTATCGTTAGTGATCCTTAAAATTAGTTGCTATTGTTTTATATTCCAAAAATACAACACAAAAACTATAGAGCCTACAGAAGCAATGCTAAGCCCTGGCAGACACGCTGGCATTTCCCAACATATCCCGAAAAATCCTGTCTCCCTTCCATCCTAATTCCCTTATCTTTGTTCCCAGTTTATAAACAATAGCTCTATGCTCAAAACCGAAAACCTCGGCTACGCCTACGCCGGCAGCCCACCACTCCGATTTCCCAATATCGAGTGCGCCAAAGGTGAACACTGGCTCGTACTGGGCGAGTCCGGCAGCGGAAAAACCACCTTACTCCACCTGCTGGGCGGGCTGCTGTCTCCGAAAGAAGGCCGCATCATTATCAGCGACACTGAAATGAACCAGCTCTCAAGCGGAGCACTCGATCAGTTTCGGGGCCAGCATGTTGGTATCATTTTCCAAACCGCTCATTTTGTGCAAAGCCTGACGGTTGGCGACAACCTGGCGCTCGCCCAAAGCCTGGCGGGCATGAAAGTCAACCGCGAGCGCATCCGTGAATTGCTAGGGCGATTGGGGCTGGGGCACAAGCTGCGGTCCAAGCCTTCCCAGCTTAGCGTAGGCGAAAAGCAGCGAGCGTCCATCGCCCGTGCCATCATCAATCAGCCAGCCGTAATTTTGGCCGATGAGCCGACTTCTGCCCTGGACGATGGCAACTGCAAGCAAGTCATTGAGCTGCTGGAAGAACAAGCCCAAGCGGTGGAAGCGACCCTGCTGGTTGTTACCCACGATGCCCGGCTGAAGGACCACATTTCCCACCAAATCTCAATCGACTAGCGCATGAACCTCCTGAACCTTAGCTGGAAAAACCTGACCAATAAACCGCTGAACATGCTGCTCAGCCTTGTCCTCTTTGGGCTGGGCGTGGGCCTTATCTCCCTCCTGCTGGTGCTGAATGACCAACTGCAGGAAAAGTTTGAGAAAAACCTGGCCGGCGTCGACCTCGTTATTGGCGCCAAGGGCAGCCCGCTGCAGCTCATCCTTAGCAGCATGTACCACATTGATGCGCCAACGGGGAATATCCCTATAGAAGCAGCAACGCCATTTCTGCGGGACGGACACCCGATTATTGAAACCGCAATCCCTCTATCGCTGGGCGACAGCCACCGGGGCTTCCGGGTGGTCGGCACAGAGCCGGAAATACTAGACCTTTATAACGCCAGTATCGCGGAGGGCAAAATGTGGGAAAAGACGATGGAAGTGGTAGCCGGCGCCGCTGTAGCGGATGAACTGGAGCTCAAGATCGGCGACACCTTCAAAAGCTCCCATGGATTTGACCAAAACGAAGACCTGATCCACGAAGACGCAGCATCCTTTAAAGTAGTCGGCCTGCTTGCCCCCACCGGTTCAGTCGTTGATCAATTACTGCTTACGCGCTTTTCCAGCCCATGGGCTGTGCACGAGCATGGCCATGAAGAAGAAGCGGAACCGGAGCAGGAGGAAGAGGCCCACGACCACGAAGGGCATGACCACGGGGAACACGATCATAGCGGTGAAGAGCATGAGCATGGGCAAACCTCCCCAACGGATGAGCCCTACCCGCAGGATCTCCTGGCTTACAAGGACAAACAGATCACCTCCCTGCTGGTAGAATTCAAAGGGCACAATATACAGGCACTGAATATGCAGCGGGCGATCAACGAGAATACCGAAATGCAAGCAGCCACGCCGGCAATTGAAGTCAACCGCCTGTACGCTCTGATGGGCACAGGCACAAAAGCCCTCCGCTGGCTCGCTATAGTCATCATCGCCGTGTCTGGCTTAAGCATTTTCATCTCGCTTTACAACGCCCTGAAAGAGCGGCGCTACGAGCTGGCCCTGATGCGGGTAATGGGGGCATCGGGAGGAAAACTGCTCACCTTAATTATCCTTGAGGGCCTGCTCCTGGCCTTGTTAGGCTATTTGCTGGGGATGGTGCTCAGCCACGGCTCCATGTACCTGCTGGCCGATCAGATGAAGGAAACCTATCAATACACTTTTTCCTGGGCCAACTTCCTTATTGAAGAAGCCTACCTATTGGGTGGCGCGCTGCTCATTGGGCTGGCAGCAGCACTGATACCAGCCCTGCAAGTACTGGGTATTGATATTTCGGACACGCTGGCGGAAGGATGATACAAATGCTGCTCTGAGCCGTCCTTTGCTAGCCTCCGGGCCAGCTTCTTTATGGCCGTTATTTCAAGTGCTCAGATCATAGAGTGCCCCAACCTTGTCGGGCAGGGGCACTTGCATTAATACGTATTACACTAATTCCTCTAGAAAGTAGACATGGCATCTGCCATAAGCTCAACAAAAGCCGCTACTTCAGCCTCCGCTTCCGCCGGATCGGGGTCATTAGAGACCGTGACATTAAAAACGTACTGCCCACGAAAAATCACAACCCGGTAAGAACTTTCCTCCATAGATTCATAAACGGTGGTACCATTTACAGTAGACTCTACAATACCCACCGGGTTAAGGAAGCTACCCTCTATTACTGCCTCCGTTACCTGAATCACTTCTCCGGTCAGATTCTCTGCGGCGGCAACCTGAATATTCTGATCGGTCGTTTGATTTTTGTATACCGCCGTCACCCCAGCTGGCAGGTTCTCCTGGTAAATGGTCGTCTCATATCCGGAGGGGGGTAGGAAGTTGAAGACAGCGCGTACATTTTGCTCGGTTATTGGATCGCCGCCGGATGGCTGCATGTTATCATCATTATCATCGTCATTGTTGCAAGCTTGGAATGCGAGCCCACATACGAGCAAAGCCAGAAAAAATGGATTGAATTTCATTGGTTCAAATAGTTTTATTTATGAAAAATGAATGATTACTCTGTTATCGGGCTACCCTCACGGAATAACCAGAAGTGTTCCCTACCGCCTTCTACAAAGCGCTCTGGGGGCGTAGATTCCCGGACCTGCGGGCCCTGAGGTTGAATTTTCCCCGCTTTAACTGAAAAAGTGTACACCTCCGAGGACTGCCCGGCCGGCCCGGGGTGCGGCTTTTCACGGCCTGCCATCCCACTTTGTCCGGTGTAGTAGCTCAGCGTGAGCGTATAGGTGCCGTCTTCCAGGATGTCTTTGACCTGAAGGTGCTCCCCCGCTACCGTGCCACTGTGGTCTTTCCAGGGCTTTGCCAGGTTGAGCTGCTGTACGGACCAGATGGGGCGGGCACCGTAAGTAACCAGGTTTTTACCGTAGAGCAACGGCTGCCCGTTGCGCGCCAATTGTGCCCCCATCAGGTAGGTCAAGTCAGGTTGATTGAAGTCAGGTACGCGCAGGTACTTCTTCACGATCAAGTGGGCATCGGGGTCCGCCGTGTGTGGCAGTTCGATGCAAAGGGCATCCATCCACGGGCCGTCTAAAGCGTACACTTTGTCGTCAGATGCATAGGGGTCGTCGCTGCCGATGATCCGCACCTGGAATGGGAAAGTGTAAAAATGCGCTCCATCCAGAAAAAACTCCAGGGCGTACGCCCCTGCTTCGGTGAAGGTGTGCTTTTCAGTATCGTACCCCTGCTGCTCGGCGTAGCCATTGGAAGCAATGCTGAAATCCGCAAAGGGCCCTTTAGTGGAAGAGCGCAACTCCCCATTATCCCGCTGCATGACTGTGGTCAGGTATTTTTTCAGGGTGCTCCCCCCTTGGGTGAGGTGCACGGCAAGCTTATGCTGCTCCAGCTTCGTCCCGTAGTAGGCCAGGGCACCGCCTTCTTCCCGTTGGGGCAGGAAGCTGGCTGTGAGATCCGCCCCCAGCATAAGCAACCCATTGCGAGGATTAATTTTGACGCCCTCCAGCAAGCTTTGGTAAAGGACCGCTGGTTTAAAGGGGGCCTCATAGGCGAGCGGGGGTATTTTGGCCGCAGGACGGACGGCAGCAGCTTGTTTGGCTTTTGCTGATGGCTGTGCCACTGCCGGCTCCGAAGTGCCCGGCGCTGGTTCGGGCTTCGGTGCCGCCGGCTCCTCCTTTTTCACTGCCGATTTCAGCTTGTTCTTCAGGCGCCCGAGCTGGGCATACCCATCGGTTGCCAGGCAGAGCAGGCCCACCATGATGAGCATAGAGAAAGTTTTCATTGTCATTGGATTTTATGATTAATGTTTATTCAAATCGGCCCGCCTGCCGGTTCCACCGCAGGGTAAAGCTGCGGCGCTCCATCTCGTCAAACAGGGGGCAAAGTGCTTTTTCGCTTTTGGTTGCCGCTTCGCCGCAGTAGTGGAAGCGGCGGCCCAGGTAGAGCTGTACCAGCAGGTCAGTGCCGTGTTGCGGCAATTTGAGCAGTATGGGAAAGGCGTCTTCCAAATGAGGGCTGTCCAGTTGAGCTTCTGCATCAGGGCTAAAAAAATCGTAGGGTGTAAAAACAGGCAGCGTGTACTCTGTCCAGTCCAACTGCTCCGCATGTTCAGGGCGCAGGCAGGCACAGGTTTGCTGCACCTGCCCCAGCTCCGCCTGAGTCCGGCAAATAGCAAGCATGGGCTGCGCCTCCGCCATCCGGAACAGCGCGATCTGCACGCTTTCTGATGCACCCTCTGCTTGGGTATGGGCAAGCTCCATATAGCCATTTTTCAAATCCACGAAGGCTTGCTGCTCTTCGCCGCTGGGCAAATGCTGCGCTACCCAGAGCCGGTCTTTCCGGCGTATGGTAAAGGGCAACGTATAGGGTTCGGGCAGCTGCCGGAAATAGTGCAATACATCTTTTCTGGCTGGCTGCGCCGGTACCTCAGGTGAGGCCTCAGCGGCTTCCTGGGCACTGGCAACGGCTGTGTCTTCGGCAGGGGCGGGTACTTCAACCGGCCGCTCTGCTGATAAGGCCGTAGACTCAGCGGCAGGGGCAGAAGACTCCCCACAGGCTGTCAGGGTCACCATTGTCAAGAGAGCAGGCATGAAGTACGCGCATAGCGCTCCCAGGCCCCAACGGGGCATCAGATTCATCGAAAAGAGTATCATCGTGTTAAGCTTTTGTAAGGTGTTGGTTATAAATTGCTTCCATGACCAGCTCCCGGCGGGCTTTGGAGACCTTAAGCTCTTTGCCGTTTTTGAGCATGACGTAACCGCCGCCGCCCTTCAGGTACCGCTTGACAAACTGAAAGTTGACGAGGTAGGACTGATGAATACGCAGAAAAGCCTCCGGCGGCAGCAGCCGTTCTACTTCCTTCAGGGTTTTGGACGTCAGCAGCGGGGGATCTTCTTCAAAATGAATATAGCAGTAGTTGCCTTTGGATTCGCAGTAGAGGATGCTATGGGCCTCCAGCAGCTCAATGCCCTCAAGGGTTGGAATAGGGATTTTGGGAGCAGCCGATTGGTGCTGCATCCATTGGAATAGCTTTTGCAGCTGCGCTGGCTGTTCCCGGGCACTATCCCGCTGACCAATCCGCGCTACAGCCTGCTTAAGCTCCTCTACCACTATAGGCTTCATCAGATAATCCAGGGCACTTACCCGTATGGCTTCAATAGCGAACTCATCGTAAGCTGTGGTAAAAATGATATCAAAATCTATATCGCCAACAGCGCGCAATAGGTCGAAGCCCGAATAATAGGGCATTTCGATATCCAGGAAAAGGACATCCGGGGATGCCGTCTTCAAATCGGCTATTGCCGCCTTAGGGTCGGTGTACGCCTTCTGCACGCTCACCTGCGGGCAGTGCTGTTCAAGCTTTTGCTGCAACAGCTTCAAACTGTGGCGTTCATCGTCTACCAGCACAGCGTTGATCTTTTTCATGATGCTATCGGTTTTTGTTGCAGGTGAATAATGACACTTGTGCCATTGCTTTTGCCCTGCGCGTCGAAGCGGTCCTCCACTTCAACCTCGGTTTGTATGCCGGTGATGGTCTGATTCAGCTCCATTCGGCGCTTGGTGATGATCATGCCCATCGACTTTTTATTTTTTAAGCGGTGGCGGCGCAGCTCTGCCGATTTTTGCCGGCCGATGCCATTGTCTGTAATCCGGATTTCGGTGCGCGCTGCATCTTGGCGGCACTGTATTTGCAAGTGCCCTCTGCGGTTGTCCTGATACAGCAAGCCATGCCAAATGGCATTTTCTACATAGGGCTGCAGCAAAAGCGGGGGGATTAAAATCTGTGCAGTCGACAGCCCTTCCGCTACTTCAATTTGGTAATCGAATGAATTATCCAACCGCATCTGCTCAATTTCTATATAGTACCTCAAGGATGCCAATTCCTCCTGCAAACTGATGTAAGGCTGCTTGGAATTTTGCAGCGTCATCCGAATAAGCGCAGCGAACTTTTGCAGGTAGTTCACAGCATCCGTTGTATTTTCTTCGTTGATATAATACTCTATGGAGTTGAGGGCATTGAAGATAAAATGGGGGTTCATTTGTGCCCGCAGCGCCTCCATTTCCAACTGCGCCACTTTCCTGTTGAATTCTGATTTCAGCGCCTCTTCCTGTTTGATGTAGCTGATGCGTTTGCGGTACAAATAGGCAGCAAAGCCCAATAGCGCGACCGTGCAGAGTGCATAGAACCCATACGTCTGGTAAAACGGCGGCACAACGCGGACCGGCAGGCTCACCGATGCTGCCTCCCGCCACTGATAGTCAGCGGTGGCCTGAATGTCCAGGCGGTACGGGCCGGGCGGCAGGCTGGTATAACGCACCTCCCCGCCCTGGCTCTCTACCCAGCCCTCATCGAAGCCCGCCAGGCGGTGGCGGTAGCTCAGCTTAGGGCCCAGGCGCATCGGTTGTACGTTGTAGTGCACTTCAAAAGCATTCTCGTCGTGCGCCAGCTGCAGCCCATCATTTCCCGACTGCGCCGGCAAGGGCTTGCCATTCTGCAAAATTTGCCCGATCTGCAATACCGGCGGCGGTGCTTCCAGAGCATCCTCCTCGATCAGGGTGAAAAAGCCATGCCCAGACACCATAACGCGCCCATCCTCCATAGGCGTCACCTCACTGATCCAGGTTTTGCCCAGGTTTTGTACCAACAGGCCGTCTGATTTATTGATGTTAGTGACAGCATCAGTCGCTACATCGTAAACCGTCAACCCCTGGCTGGTACACAGGTATACTTTTTGCCCCCGCCGGGCAGCGGAAAACACTTGAGGCCGGCGGCCTAACAAGTCTTCGTAGAAAGTATTCAGCTTAATGAGGCTGTCGCCCCGGCATTCAAATAGCTCAAAACCGGCGGAGCGGTTGCCGATGATAATTTTCTGCCCCACCACTTCGAGGCCTCTCAAGTGACGATAAGGGAACAGGGTTTCCGCTTCTGTATTCTGCCACAACTGCAACTCCCCGTCCGCAAGGGCAATCCTTAGCAAAGTGCTATTGCCGATAGCCCACAGGTAGCCCTCAGCAATGGTAAAACTGGTGATGCGGTCCAGTGCTGGCCATTCCTCACCGTTGAACTTCAGGGTGCGGACCACCCGCCCCTGCCGGACGTATTTCAGCGTTTTCCAATCCGTTTGGACTACATAGAGCACCCGCCATTGCTTGGCCCGAATCGCAACCAAGTTAAGGTTGATCGGAATGACCTTTTCCTGCCCCGGAATATAGCGCCACATTCCTTTGCGGGTAAATAAATCTACCGAGCCGTCCGGCCGTTTTAGGCTCGCATAAATATCCAGCCTTGTATCCGTCTCCTGGAAAATGTTATGCGGTATAATTTCTATACGTCCGTCCGCTTTGTACCATTTGTAAAGGCCATAGCCGTAGGCAGTTGCCAACAGGTAATAATCACCCATGTCCTCTGCACAAGCAGTAAAGAAAAATTCCGATTCATTATCCCGTTTGGGCAGAAATACATGGTGGATAGGCTGAACTTCCGGCTGAAAGTAGCAGAAGCCCGCGTCGGACCCCACCCACAACTGCTGTTCTTTGTCCATATACAAGGCATGGTATTTATGCTGCTCGTACCCAACAGTACGGTAGCCGGGGTCCCGGAAAAAGTCGAGCTGTTGGGTTGTGGGGTTCAGCAGGCCGGCCCCATAGTCATAATGCACGCCGTAAATCGATTTTCCCAGCCGCTGCATAAAGAAAACGTCTTGCTGGAAGGGGTTTTTCAACAGGCTTTGCCACTGCCCGGTTGCCTGGTCGAAGATGCGCATGCCACTGGCGTAACCACTGCACCACAACTTTCCAGGTTCATATTCAGCAAGGCAGCCCCAAAGCTGCTCTGAGCGCTGCCGTGGATGTTCAAACTTGATAAAATGGGGCCTGAACTTCCTGGTGTTGAGATCAAAAGACAGCAAGCCGCTAATGGAGCCTACCCACATGCGGTGCGGCTGATCCGGATCGGGATAGACCGAATAGAGCACATCGGCTTTCAGCGGGAAATCATCCTGCTCAGTGGGCTGGTAAAAAGTAAAAGCGCCGGTTTTGGGGTCCAGCTGAAACAAGCCGTTTTCGGTAGCGCCCCAGACCAGCCCCTGGTATACGGCCAGATGATGAATATCAGCAATTCCCGCCTGTGCCTTCGGCAAAGGGTAATTAGTGATGGTAAATGTCGGTATATGAATACGGAGCACACTGGCCGCGTGCAAGTTAGCAAAGAGGTAACCACTGCTGTCTGTAACGAGCGCAGACACGAACCCCATTTCCTGCGGCCCGTCCTGAACCGACAGCTTATAATACGGTGTCAAATGAAACCCATCGTATCGGAACAGCCCATTCTCGCTCCCGATCCACATATACCCTTCCTGATCCTGCAAGAAGCAACGGACCGCACCCAGCGTAGCCCCCTGTGCGTCTGTGCTGCACTCCATATGCACGGCTTTCACCTTGGCCCCTTCCGGGAGCGGCAACTGTGCTTTGGCCAGGCTACTGGCCGCTAGCAGGAAAATGAATATGTAGTGGTAGAATTTCAATGGTATTAAGTAAGTTGTTGCAAATTTAAGGGAAGCTGCGCATTCGTGGTGCGAAATACTCGACGGGAAGGCCCGAATAGTAATTGGCGGAAAAAAGCGCTTGTTTTTTCGGTTTTGCCGAACCCTGCCTATCCCCTATATTTGAACGCTAAACTTAAAAACCGCCTATGTCTGACGAAAAAATCATCTTTTCAATGGAAGGGGTCTCCAAGACTTTCCCGCCTTCCAAGAAAGTGCTCAACAATATTTGGCTAAGCTTTTTCTACGGTGCCAAAATCGGCGTGCTCGGCCTCAATGGTGCCGGCAAGTCTACCTTGCTCAAAATCATCGCCGGCAAGGACGAAAACTACGAAGGGAAAATACACTTCGACGGGAGCTACAAAATTGGCATGCTGGAACAAGAACCGGAGCTTGACCCCGACAAGACGGTGCGCCAAATCGTAGAAGAAGGGGTGCAGGAACTGGTCAACCTGCTTAAGGCCTACGAAGAGATCAACCTGAAGTTTTCGGAGCCCATGAGCGACGATGAAATGAATAAGCTCATTGAGCAGCAGGGAGAGATGATGGAACAGCTCGAGCACCAAAACGCCTGGGAGCTCGACAACCGCATCAATACGGCAATGGAGGCACTGCGTTGCCCACCCGATGATGCACCGGTGCGTGTGCTCTCCGGGGGGGAACGCCGCCGGGTAGCACTTGCCCGGCTGCTGCTCAGCAACCCTGACATCCTTCTGCTGGACGAGCCCACGAACCATCTGGATGCCGAATCGGTAGACTGGCTGGAGCAATACCTGCAGAATTTCCCCGGCACCGTTATTGCCGTGACCCACGACCGCTACTTCCTCGATAATGTAGCAGGCTGGATCCTAGAGCTCGACCGGGGCGAAGGTATTCCCTGGAAAGGCAACTACTCTTCCTGGCTGGAGCAGAAAGCCAAGCGCCTGGAACAGGAAGAAAAAGCCGAAAGCAAACGGCGCAAAACCCTTCAGCGGGAGCTGGATTGGATCAAGATGGCACCGAAGGCACGGCAAGCCAAAGGCAAGGCCCGTCTGAATGCCTACGAAAAACTGGCCAGCGAAAGCGGCAAAGCGCAGGAAGCTAAACTGGAACTCTATATCCCCCCCGGGCAGCGCCTGGGCGATAAGGTGATCGAGCTGGACAGCGTAACCAAAAAATACGGCGACCGCACCATTTTTGAAAACCTGGACCTCGATATACCCCGAAATGCCGTAGTCGGCATTATTGGGCCCAATGGCGCCGGCAAATCCACACTCTTCCGCATCATCATGGGCAAGGAAGCACCGGATAACGGGGAAGTCATCATTGGCGACACCGTCGACTTGTCTTACGTAGACCAAAGCCATGAGGACCTTCAGGATGGAGAAAAGACCGTGCACGAGGCCGTATCGGATGGCAATGAAATACTGGAAATCGGCAATTACACCATGAATGCCCGGGCTTACATCAGCCGCTTCAACTTTACGGGCCAGGACCAACAGAAAAAACTCGGCGTGCTTTCCGGAGGGGAGCGCAACCGCGTGCACCTCGCGATGACCCTAAAGGAAGGGGGCAATGTGCTACTGCTGGACGAGCCGACCAACGACATTGACGTCAACACCCTAAGAGCACTGGAGGACGCGCTGGATAATTTTGCCGGCTGTGTCCTGGTTATTTCCCACGACCGCTGGTTTATCGACCGCCTGGCTACCCACATCCTTTCCTTCGACTACGATGAGGAGCCCGTCTTTTTCGAGGGCAATTACTCGCAGTTTGAAGCGCACAAGAAAGCAGAACAAGGAGATCAGAAACCTAAACGGCCGCGGTTTAAGAATGTGATTAACCGCTAAAGGAACAACAGCTGGGCGGAGCTAGCCCGGAAATCAGGCCTAATCCGTTCAAGCCCCCTCGTAAAACGGCAGGGGGTCGACAGCGCCCTGCCCGGGCAAAATGATCTCAAAGTGCAAATGGGGCGTGGTGTGCCGGGCGTTGCCCGTATTGCCTACGCTCCCCAGGGCTTGTCCGGCGTTAACCGCTTCTCGGGGCTGTACCCACTGTTCGTGCAGGTGAGCGTAGAAAACAAGGGTGCTATCTGCCAGCCGGAGCCAGATTTGCCTGCCCCCTTTCCTGCTTTGGTTGACGCGTTCGATGGTACCATCCGCTATAGCGAGCACTGCCGTGCCCCGTCTGGCTTTGATGTCTATCCCTTCGTGCCGACGGCGCCCGCGTGGGGCTCCAAAGCGGGAAATCACATCCCGGGGGCTTTTGCCCGCAACGGGGAAACGATAAACCACGCCCCTCTTATTGACCGGGTTGCGCTGAGCGGCTGCTATTACTCGCCTATGCGCTTCTTTCTCCACTTCGTACGCATGCCGGTGCGCGCTCCCACAGTAGACCAAAGGCCCAAAAGCTACCCCAAGCAACAAAAAATAGCCTAACAACCTGAGATTGTCCTGAATCATAGATGGCGATAACTGATCCTGCCTCAGTATTATTGTGTCAATCCGAACATCTACGGTTGTAACTTACGTTATAACCCTGAACAATTCCTGATTCCATGAAAATTAAGTTTGGGAACTATAATGCGAAAGATTGGCTGGAGCAATTAGCAGCTGTTTTCAACTGCGACGTTAGCCAAGACTGCCGGGAATATAGCCTGGAGGTCCCTCACAACATGGGAGAAGGCCATTTCAAGTCTTATTGTTTTCGGGATGGCATCAGTTTATTTCTGATCAATTGCCGGCTCGAAGAAGCCCTTCAGATCGCAGTAGAAAGCGGCGATCCGCATCCTCTGCACTTCAATTTTTGCACAAAGGGAGGGCTCAGGCATACCTTTGGCGAACAGGACACAACTTATCAGCTCAACCCATTTTCTGGCTCCATTACGGCTAACCCCGGTCATGCCCGGCAAGTTTTTTATTTTCCTGAGGCTATGCCCATCCTGCATACCAACCTGCAGGTTCTCCGTAAAGATTACATCCAAAAAACCGAATGCGACCTCGACAAGATGCCTACCCGCTTGGCTCGCGCTTTTGGGGATGTAGACAGCCAGGAATTCTTCCTTTACGAAAGCAATTACAGCGTCCCTACCGCCGACTGCATCAATCAACTGTCGCAAAATACGTACGAAGGGCTGGTCCGAAGCGCTTACTGTGAAGCCAAGGCGCTGGAATTACTTTCCCTGCAGCTCAAACAGTTTGCTGACGACCTTACGCCAAGCAAGCAGTTTAAAACCCTGAAGCAATACGATATTCAGAAAATCAAGGATGCTCGCCAAATTTTGGTAGAGGATCTAGCAAATGCGCCTACTATAGTTGAGCTATCCCGCCTGAGCGGCATCAATCAACAAAAACTCAAAAAAGGGTTTAAGCAGATTTACGGCACAACGATCAGCCGGTACCTTAGAAAAGCTCGCATGGAAGCTGCCAAATACCTGCTAATGGAGGGCCGCTTATCCATAGGGGAGATTGCCAATCAGGTCGGTTATTCCAATCAGAGCCATTTTGCGCGCCGGTTTAAGGAGGCTTACGGAACTACTCCCCGACAAGCAATGGCACAGTATAACATGCTGCGCAGCGATACATCTGTACTTAAACAGTAAGCGCACTCCTGCCGAGATCAATTCAGCGCCTTTCATATCCTTCCAAACGGAGCGAAATTGCTTCTAATCTTTTCCAGCCTGGGTGCAGCGGTTACTTACCTTCATCGCCCAATACCTATGAGTCTACGCCCCAAAAACCAATTCCTTAATGGCTGATAAAAGCACTCCTTTATTGGTTGATGCCGTAAAGAAAGCTAACTATCCTTGCTTGCTGGTGAATAAGCGGGGAGAAATTCAATTCTACAGTTCGTTTTTCAAACGTGCCCTGCGCCGGCAGCCCGCACTGACTTTATTTGACCTCCTTCCTGGACTTAATCACGTTACTTACAAGAAGTACTGGGGCAAAAATGAACTACCCTCCCCTTATATGGATATGAAGTTTGCCGAAAACCAAACTTTTCCAACGCAAGTACAATTCCTGCCGGTCTTAGCCGACCTGTTGCTGGTGCAAGCCACTTTACCTGCAAGCGGGGGTGCTTTGCTTCATCTTTTGCCTTTAGTCCGGCAATTAGAGCACGCCCTATTTTGGGAAATTAGCTTAATCAGCAATCAATGCCTTTTAAGCGGAGGCCAATTGCTACAGCAAATCGGGCTGGAAAGCGGCATCCACCAACTGACCCGCCTGCAGCTCCGGCGCCTGCTAAACAGGCATTTGCCCTCCGGATCCCGGCAAGCCCTTTCTGAGCATTGGGCAACCGCTACCAAGGAAGGAAAACAGTTCCAAATCGATTTAACCCTACTGAACCCAAAGCATACCAGCAACGTTTACCGCCTCCATGCGAAAGCCGAACGGTCTCAACTATCTACGTTCCGGATATTCGGCTACCTGGAAAGAGTAGAACAGCTTGAAAGCCTCCCAAGCAGCGCCGGGCCGGTAACTGACTTTGACCTAACTGCGCCTATCAGGTCTTTATCTCCCTTTCCGTTCATCAAGACCAGAAGCCGGAAGTACCTGAACCTGCTGTTTCAGGTACAGCAGGTCGCTACTACTGCAACCACAGTGCTGATCACAGGCGAAACCGGAACCGGAAAAGAACTCCTGGCCCGGGCCATCCATCAAAGCTCAAAGCGGCGGAAAAAGCCTTTTATCAAAGTCAACTGCAGCGCCATCCCGGAAAACCTGATTGAGAGCCAGTTGTTTGGGCATGAAAAAGGCGCTTTTACCGGCGCTCATAAATCACAACCCGGCTATTTCGCCCGGGCGGATGGCGGTACTCTGTTTTTGGATGAAGTTGGAGAGCTTTCGCTAAATGCCCAGGTCAAACTGCTCCGGGTCCTGCAGGAAGGCACTTTTCACGCTGTTGGGGGCACTTCCACCCAACACGTAGATATACGGGTAATTGCCGCGACGAACCAGGACCTCAAAAATAAGGCTGATCGTGGGCAATTCCGCGCTGACCTGTATTTCCGGCTCTGCGTGTTTCCTATTCATAACCTACCGCTGAGAGCACGCCGGAGCGATCTTGAAATCCTGCTGCAGCACTTTATCCATATTTTCAGCCAAAAGTATCATAAACCTGAAATTACGGCAGTAACCGGACAGTCGATGACCCAATTGAAACAGTATGATTTTCCCGGCAATATCCGGGAGCTGGAGAACCGGATTGAACGGGCTGTTATCCTATGCCAGGGCGCTCGGCTCGAAATACCGGTTGATTAATCCTGGGTGACTTGGTATTTGAGGATAGAGACGAAGAAAACCCCACCTATAATGTTGCCAAAGGTGGACCAAAACTGAGTGACCAGGTAATCCCAAATGGTGATATCATCGGAAGCCAACATGCCCGCAAAAACTTCCGTAGAGCCTACGATGCTGTGGTGCAAGCCACCCAAACCGATCACCGCCGTCACAATAACAACGACGGTAATTCTTGCTATGGTCTCTTTAGAAGAGGTAGCCAGCCAGGAAACCAACCCCATTAACCAGCCGGCGAGTATAGCGCTGACCAGTATAAGCGGAGGAGCGTAATCAATGAGGTGCTTGGCAATTTCTCCCAGCGCACTGTAGGTAACCAAGCCGAGCCTAGGACCAATATAAGCAATAGCAGCGCCTATGATGTACCCGCCGATCAGGTTGCCCACATAGATAACGACCCAAAGCCGCCCCATTTCCCGCAGGGATTCTCGCCCACTGAGTACCGGCAGGATGGCAAGGGTCGTATGTTCGGTAAACAGGGCAGACCGGCCGAGGATAACAAAGATAAAGCCTATGGGATATGCCATGGCCAGGACGACCCGCATGACCTCCACCGATAGGCGGTCGTTGAACATGGTGTATAGCACGCCTATAACCAGCAGACTGAACCCCAGGTCCAGGCCGGCAGTCAGGGCTGAAAGGAAGAGCGCTTTGCTGCTTCGCTGGTACTCCTCGAGGCTTTCCTCGATTTGTTCCTTAACGATACGCTCCAGAGACTTGGGGCGGGTCGTCGTTTCTTCCAGCTCCTTTCTCATCTCTCTCCGGCGCTTTTCTGCTCGCTGTTGACGCTTCAAAAAATTTATATTCACATTATTGGATATTGGATACTGATATAAAGCGTCTGAACGGCGATCAATGTTCAAACGGCTTTACTGCATCTGAGTAAACATCAGTTTACAGCAGCCGTTGAAAGAATAAAACCAAATAACCATGGAAAACAGAAAATTGGAAAAACACAAAATCGCTATACTTGCAACTGATGGTTTTGAACAATCTGAGCTGCAGGAACCCATGAAAGCGCTTATATCCGAAGGAGCAACCGTACAGGTAGTCAGCCTTGATGATGGAGAAATCCGGGGATGGGAAAAAGGCAACTGGGCTATGACACCGGTTAATGCGGACCTAACTGCGGACCGCGCCAACCCAGCTGAATATACGGGGTTGGTTCTACCGGGCGGCGTTATGAATCCCGACAAGCTACGCCGGCATGGTCATGTTATCGATTTCATCAAAGGGTTTGCAGAACTCAATAAGCCAATTGCGGCTATTTGCCACGCCCCATGGCTGCTCATCGAAGCAGAATTGGTCGACGGCAGGACCATGACTTCTTTCAGTTCCATTCGAAAAGACTTGGAAAACGCTGGTGCTAATTGGGTAGACGAGGAAGTCGTCACCGATAAAAACATTACCACCAGCCGTAATCCAAATGACCTGAAAGCCTTCAATCAACGGCTTGTAGAACAAATGCTTACGGAAGTATAAAGCAGTACTTCTGCCTAAATTATATGAATAGCGATTAATTGTTGAGGGTAGACCGTAGGATGTCTAAAATACCCCTCTCCGAAAAGCTCGCCCCATTTGGCATCATGTGCAAAAGCATGCGTTCAAATGGGGCAATTTTTTTGCCCGGCAGCGTAACACCAAGTGGCTTCTGCAGACCGGGCTTATCCGGTCATTGCCAAGCCCACACTCAACTGAAGTAGGATTGATTTTGCAACACTGCCCGGATGCACCCCTACCCTATTTGAAAGTCAATTGCTATTCCAGATGTTAGCATCGGGTGACCATTCAGAAATCTGGCGTCTATTTTTGGTAAGAATTGGTGAACTACTCATCACTTTTCTACATTTGCAACGTTTCCGCTCACTTAAACAAACACCTGATGCAAAAAATGCTATTCATCGCCCTGGCGGCCTGCCTTTTGCTGCCTGCCAGTATAAAGGCGCAAACCACCGAAGAACTACAGGCAGAGAAAGCTGCCAAAACAGCAACCCTGGATTCTTTAAAGAAAGACTTCAAGGCACTGGAAAAGCAACTCAACAAACTGGAAGCCGATGTGGCCGGCCTCAACGATCAGCTGACACCTTATCCAAGATGGGAAAAGGGCTTGCTTGGCAATGTTGGCCTCAATATTGCCAACTTTGACAGCTGGCTGCCCAAGGATCAGCCCAGCACCTCTGCCGTCAATATTGGAGTGACCTCAACGGCTTTTATTAATGGCGAATGGGAAAATTCCTTCTGGCGCAATAGTGCTAACCTTACGCTGGGATGGCTTAAATTTGACAATAAGCAAAGCGATGACGATACAGATGAATTCCAGGTGTCTGCGGATGCATTGAACATCGTATCCCTCTACGGTTATAAGTTATCGCCTAAGCTGGCGATCTCCACGCTGGCCGAATACCGGACGTCTGTCTTGGACGGTAAGCTCAACAACCCGGGCTACCTCGACTTAGGCGTGGGTGCAACCTGGACGCCGGTTACTGACCTCGTTGTGGTCGTTCACCCGCTCAACTACAACTTTGTCTTTTCAGATGAAGCGTTCAACTACGAGTCCTCTCTTGGTGCCAAGGTGGTAGCCGACTACACAAAAAACATTGTCGAGGGGCTCAACTTGAAGTCCAACCTCTCCGCTTTCCTGAGCTACGAAAACCAGGATTTTTCAAATTATACCTGGGTGAACACCTTCAGCACAGCATACAAGGGGATTGGCATTGGCCTGGACATTGGCTTGCGCAATAACAAGCAGGAAGCGCTGGCGGCAGGCCGGGATGGAAACCCACTGCAAACCTACTGGGTACTTGGCGTTTCCTACGCTATCAGCTCAAACTAAGCTGCAGCAACTTAGCTGCGGAAGCAGAGAGAAAGCAATGCCTCTCCTTTTGCCCTGATGCTTTTTATCAAGCGCAAAGCAATGGTTAGCTTCTGGTATACTTTACAAAGTATCTAAACAGAAGAAACGCCAAGTGCAAAGGTGCATTTGGCGTTTCTCTTAATGGGCAAGCCGGCTCAATCTCTAAGAGCCTGTTGGGATTTTGGTCTTCTAGGCGAGAACTTGCAATTTTTTGGTTAGACGAGTCTGTGATCCCGACATTTATCATCGGGGGCACGAAAACCGGAGTCCGTACGGATGAGGATTTTCGGAACGAAGTATAAGCAAAAAAGTGTCCCGGTGCACCGGGATAGCCCGATTACTAAAGTCCAAACAGGCTCTAAAATAGCTGGCTTCCTGCGTGAATTATCCGCGGGACATAAAGCCTTTAAAGTGCCGTTCCAGGTTTTGAAGGCCTATTTTCAACCCCTGTTCCATTCCCTTTCGGAAGGTTTCCAGTACCGCTTCCAGGACTTCCTCCCCGGCTTTATCATTATTGATCTTGAGGTTATCCCGCAGGGCTATAAAGCCCGCACCGATTGCAGTGTGCAACAACAGGTCCAGGTTCAGCCAATCCGCCTCCGGCGCTTCGGCCGGGCTTTCCTTAGCCAGGCGGACGGGTTTCCAGCCATCCATTTGATCTGCCAGCGAAGTATCACAGTCCTCCAGCAGCTCCAGGAAAAAGGTTCTGGCAAAAGAAGGGTTGTACTTTGAAGCCAGCTCTTCCTCCGCCAGGGCTCCGATGCTCCCGAGGTCGCCGAACTTGATCTTCTCCAGGCTTTCCTCCGGATTGTTCAGGCTGGCTTCCACGACCTGAGAAGCAACTTTAAGTTCGTAAATTTCCCGGCGGATCAGGCACCACATTATTTTGCGGCGGGTCATCCAGGTGGCGATGTTCATGTAGTACTCCCGGATGACCTCAAAGTCAGCGTTGGACAAACCAGTTTGGCCGGATCCGGTACCATTTAAGTTGATGTTGACAAAGTGGTGCCAGGTAGAATCGACTACAATCCGCCCTGCATTAGCAGCTCTGCCGTCCCATACACTGATAGAAGGAAAGCAGTGGGGCTCAGTAGGGTCTTTCCGGGGGGCTGTATTCCCACCGGGCACAAAGGAAGTCGCAATAACCTGGGTAGGAACATTGGTGCCGTTAACGGTGAAGGAGGTTTCCGGGGCGCATTCCCCTTCGTGGGGATGGTCAGGCATAATATCAATGATGCCCGACGGCCGGCGGCTGGGGCTAATGGAGAGCAAAGGGTGTGGGTTGCTGCCTACACCAAAGGTCCGGACAGCAATGGTCTGAGGGATGCCATCCGACTGATGATCAAAGGTATTGGCAGACGCATTGCCCGGGCGGGCAGCATTAGTGTCATTGCGGCGCTTTCCCCTCATGCTTACTTCATTGTCATTGTCATTGCTGTTGGGGAAATCGCGCCAGTACCTCATATCCTTGACGCGGGGAATATTACCACACATAGCATTGCCTAGCCAGCCGTGGTCGCCAGTCGCAAAGAGCCCGCCGCCACCGTCCATGTACTGCTCAATAGCCGCTACCTCCGCTGCGCTTATGCTTCCGCTCGGGGAGATCGCAAACAGCCAAACCTGGTCAAAGTCACTCAGATTGACACTGGTATCAAACCGGAAGCCACCGATATGGTCTACCACAACGGGGTTAGGGCTGTTGATGATGCTGCCCCGGTGCGCCAGCGTAACTTTATAATCTACCGAACTCCGAGCCTCTAATTCATTGAAGGTCGTCAGGAACTCTGACAGATGGAAGCCGCCGGTACCGTAATTCAGGCTGCCATCGCAGACGATGAGCACTTTGACATCGCATCGCCGCCACCACCAGCGGCGGGGCACAAAGTTTTCGAGAAATTCCGGGCGCAACCTGGCTAGCTCCCGATTGAGTTGAATACGCTCATCCCGGTCAAGCCGGTGCATGTTTCGAAATTTGGATTCTAATGTTTCCATTACTTTTTGGGTTTTTGGCACAATGCCTACTCTGTACAGTTTTCGGCTTTCCTGCTCTTTACGTTGCCGGCGGGCCTGGCGGATGGATGGGCAGCCCATTGACGGGCTCAACCCCAGCAAAGGCACTAACCCTGAAAAAGCAATCAGGTAATCCGGGCGGGCATGGCCGTCCCGAATTGCTTAGTGGCTTTTGGGGCTCAAACCCTTGCGGATACTTAGGCTTAAATTGTGAATTAGTTGCTGTTCAATCCACCAGTTGCACTGGCTACGTAAGGAGATTCACTACGTTTATCCGGGCAAAGGCCTAACCCGTTACCAATTGGCTCTTTCTTTTTAAAAAAACTAAGGTAGATTCAGGCTGCTTCCTCAGCTACCCCCGCCAATCTTGGCCCTAAACAGTGGAAATAAATGCCTTCGGTAATACCACAGCAACAGACTATACAGTACCAAATTGACCATAGCAATGCTCCAGTTGCGCGGGTCCATCAGGAGATGGTATAGCGTGATATTGATTACAATAGGCCCTATTAGTAGCAAGGCGATCAGTACGTATCGGTTAGCAAGCAATAGCAGCCTGGCAAGGGCTTCAGCTATCTTTTCAAAATAGAGGAACCCTGCGGACAACATGATTTCCATGAAGGGGTGATATTCGGGGACGAGGATAAACAAAAAAAGCCATTCAGGCCCAATACGAGAAAGATAAGCCCGAGTATAGACCGGGCAACAACAGCTACAATTTTCATTTTCAGTCGGGTGTAGTAACAATTAAATCTTACTGTACTAAAAGCCGCCGCTCAGCAACAGTGCGTAAAAGGATCAATAATACAGGGCTATAATAAGAAAAGGCGCGCTTCTTTACAAAACGCACCTTTTCGGATATTTTACTAACCAATCAACTACCGGGTAACTCCAGCCAATTTACGCCTACTGCATGCTGGGACGAGCAGCGCTTCAGGAGCAAGCCCGGGTCAACGGTTATAGTTATTCTTCTTCTTCGGAGCCTGCAGCGGCAGCGGTCGCAGCAGCAGCCGTTGCGGCGGTTGCAGCGGTTTCTTCACTGCCACCTCCTCCACCAGAGCCTCCACGGCGACGGCGGCGGCGGCGGCCTCCTCCCTGACTCTTGCCAGCAGTGTAGACCTCGTTGTAATCGACAAACTCTATCATAGCCATTTCCGCACTATCGCTGCGCCGGAAACCTGTTTTGATAATCCGCAGGTATCCGCCCGGGCGGTCACCGATTTTCTCTGCAATTGGGCCGAAAAGCTCCGTCACAGCAGCTTTGTTCTGCAGATAGCTGAAAACCACTCGGCGCTGATGCGTGTCCCCTTTGCGGGCTTTTGTAATCAGCGGCTCCAGATAGATGCGCAGGGCTTTTGCCTTTGCCAGCGTAGTATTAATCCGCTTATGCTCAATTAATCCAGCTGCGAGGTTGCGCATCAGGGCTTTACGGTGCCCCTCTTTGCGCTTGAGGTGGTTGAACTTCTTACCGTGTCTCATTGAAAGATGATTTACGTCGTGACACTAAACTTCTGCTGCCCCTCCGAAGGGAGGTGAACCACAGGTCAGTTTTACGCAGAGAAGCAGTTATCACCGGTTGAAAAATGAGGAGCGGGTTTGGTTATTGATCCGCTCCACCTGTTATTCATTGCGTTTAGAGCCTATTCTTCGTCAAGCTTGTACTTGGAAAGGTCCATACCAAAGGTCAACCCTTTGTCCTGTAGCAGTTCCTCAATTTCGACAAGGGATTTCTTACCGAAGTTACGGAACTTCAGGAGTTCATGCGTATCGTACTTTACGAGTTCAGCGAGGGTATTGATCTTGGCCGCCTTCAGGCAGTTGTAAGCCCGTACAGACAAGTCCAGGTCTTCGAGAGAAGTCTTGAGCAGCTTGCGCATGTGCAAGATATGCTCGTCAACGATATTTTCTTCCCGGGTTGACGCATCGTCGAAGGTGATGTTTTCATCCGTGATCAGCATAAGGTGCTGAATGAGGATGCGGGAAGCCTCTTTAATGGCATCTTCCGGGTGGATGGTACCATCTGTCTTTACCTCAATGGAGAGTTTTTCGTAGTCCGTACGCTGGCCAACACGAGTGTTTTCCACGCGGTAGGCTACGTTTTTGATCGGCGTGTAGATGGCATCTACGGGGATGACACCGATGGGTGCATCCTTCGGCAGATTATCATCTGCAGGCACATAGCCCCGCCCCTTGGTCACGGTCAGTTCCACTTCCAGGTTGACGAAAGGCTCCATTTGACAAATGAGCAGGTCAGGGTTCATAATCTTGAAGACATTGGTATGCTCTTCGATATCGCCTGCCCGGAACTCTTCTCTGCCGTTGATGGTCAGGTATACTTTTTCGGTAGCGATATCCTCTTCGCTCAACAGCTGCTTAAGGCGCACCTGCTTGAGGTTAAGGATAATTTCTACTACATCTTCCACAACGCCGCGGATGGTAGCGAACTCGTGCTCCACGCCGGCGATACGCACAGCAGAAATAGCAAAGCCTTCCAGGGAAGACAGCAGCACACGCCGCAGGGAGTTACCTACGGTTTGGCCAAAGCCCGGTTCAAGGGGTTTGAATTCAAAAAGCCCTTCAAAGTCGTCGGCTTTTTGCATTACAATCTTGTCCGGCTTCTGGAAATTTAGGATACTCATATATTGTGACCTTCGTTCTTAAAAATGGAATTAAAACGGGTGCAGAAACGGTTGCCTATCTACGCCTAAAAAGCACCCTCCTGCAGGAAGGCACTTTTTAGTGTTCTTTACTTGTTGGTTCCGGTGCCATGCCGAAACAGCAGGCATTACTTAGAGTACAGTTCTACAATCAACTGCTCGTTGATTTTCTCCGGGATTTGCTCCCGCTCGGGGTACTCCAGAAATTTGCCCGTCATCGTATCAGGATTGAATTCCAGCCAGGGGAATTTGCGGATATCAGACTTTGCAGATACTGCGTCTCTGACGACTTCCATACCCTGTGACTTACCCCGCACTGCGACCGTATCGCCGGGGCGCAGGCTACAGGAAGGGATATTGGTGATGACTCCATTGACAGTAATATGCCGGTGCGATACCAACTGACGGGCAGCGCGCCGGGTGGGAGCCAGCCCCAGGCGGAATACCGTATTGTCGAGGCGGGATTCCAACAAACGGAGCAACTCTTCACCTGTTACGCCAGAACCTTTATTGGCTCGCTCGAACAGGTTGCGGAATTGACGCTCCAGCACACCATAGGTATACTTCGCTTTTTGTTTCTCCATGAGCTGCAGGGCATAGTCCGACTTTTGCTTGCGCCGGCGACCGTTGCCATGCTGCCCGGGAGGGTATTTCTTACGTTCGAATGACTTATCGGCACCGTAGATCAGCTCACCGAACGCTCTTGATTTTTTTGTTTTTGGACCAGTATATCTCGCCATTGATAAACTATTTTCGATTGATTAAACCCTTCTGCGCTTTGGTGGGCGGCAGCCGTTGTGCGGTACCGGCGTGACATCCTTGATGCGTGTCACTTTGATACCCGCCACGTCAATAGCGCGGATCGCTGCTTCACGGCCAGAGCCAGGCCCCTTCACAAAAACTTCTACAGAACGCAGCCCCGCATCGTAAGCCGTACGGGAGGCATCAGCCGCCGCTACCTGTGCAGCATAGGGTGTGTTTTTCTTAGAGCCCCGAAAGCCAGCCTTACCCGCTGATGCCCAGGAAATCACCTGACCACGCTTATTGGTAAGAGAAATGATGATATTGTTGAAGGAAGCCTGTATGTAGGCCATACCTTCGGATTCAACTTTTACATTCCGCTTTTTGACTTTCTTCGCGGCTCCTTTTCCTTTTCCCTTTGCCATTGGAAATTAATTTAACAAGATTTCGCATCTACAGCGGATGGACTGCTGCGCTGAGCAGCCATCTTGTGCCTTGACGAAAATGATTACTTGGTTACCTTCTTCTTGTTCGCAACAGTCTTACGCTTGCCCTTGCGGGTACGGGCATTGGTTTGTGTACGCTGGCCCCGCAGAGGCAGCCCCTTACGGTGGCGCAACCCACGATAGCAACCAATATCCATTAAGCGCTTAATATTTGACTGTACTTCAGAGCGCAGTTCACCCTCTACAGTATGTTCGTTGGTGATGATGTTGGCGATGGAACGCACGTTCTCATCTGTCCAATCCTGCACCTTGATATTCTCATCGATGCCAGCCTCCTCCAGAATACGGGCAGCTTTCGACTGCCCTATTCCGTAAATGTAAGTCAGGCTAACAACACCACGCTTATTGCGAGGCAAATCGACACCTACAATACGAGCCATTTTAAGCTATTTAATTGATCAGTTAATGCAACCTCAGCGGGCTATCGCTTAGCCTTGACGCTGCTTGAACTTAGGGTTCTTCTTGTTGATAATGTAGATCTTGCCTTTGCGGCGAACGATCTTACAATCGGCGGAGCGTTTCTTAACAGATGCTCTTACTTTCATGATGGTCGTTTTTCTGTTTAACAGTATTGTGAGACAGCATTACTTGTACCGATAGGTAATCCGGCCACGAGTCAAGTCGTAGGGTGACATCTCCACCGCTACCTTGTCGCCCGGCAGGATGCGGATATAATTCATACGCATCTTTCCAGAAATGGTCGCGACAATCTCGTGGTCGTTTTCCAGCCTAACGCGGAACATAGCGTTTGACAGGGCTTCCTCAATAATGCCGTCCTGCTTGATTAAGTTCTTCTTAGACATACTCGAAATTTCGGTGGGCAAAGATAAACATTTTTCTTTGATTTTCACGCTACTAACGCTAAAAAATCAAATCCCCTCCTGTACAAAAGGTACAAGCCCTTACTCCGGCATAGCTTCCGCGATGACACCGACGTACTGTACGTTGTCGTTTTTCTGGATAGCCGCTTCGATCGGGCTGTGGTCCGAAAGCGGCGTGGGGCCCGACTTCAGCACCACGATAGAGTGCTCATAGTGGGCCGAGGGTTTACGGTCCTTCGCATAAATCGTCCACCCGTCTCTTTCTGTCCTCACTTCTTTGCGCCCAAGGTTGACCATAGGCTCTATAGCAACGACTAATCCGTGCTTAAGCGCCTGACCGCGCCCCCGCTTGCCATAATTCGGGACCTCAGGGGCTTCGTGCAGTTCCCGGCCAATGCCGTGGCCGACGAGTTCCCGTACGATACCGTACCCATGCTCTCGCTCCGCATATTGCTGAATAGCGAACCCAATGTCGCCCACCCGGCTGCCCACCACTGCCGCATCGATACCTTTATACAAGGCCGTATTCGTAACCCGGCACAGCTCCATGACCGGTTCAGCTACCTCGCCAACCGGGAAGGTGTAAGCAGAATCCCCATGGAAACCATTGAGGTGGACGCCGCAGTCGATTGAGATGATATCCCCATCCTTGAAAACTTGTTTCTGGGTAGGTATACCATGTACAACCTGCTCATTAACAGAAACGCAGAGACTGGCGGGAAACCCCTGATACCCCTTAAAAGAAGGCACGCCTCCGTGATCACGGATCAGTTCTTCCGCTGCTTTGTCGATTTCAGCACCGGTAATGCCCGGCTTCAATATACTACCAACGTGAGCCAGTGCCATGCAAACGATGCGGTTGCTTTCCCGCAGCAGTTCAATTTCTTCTTCTGTCTTGTAAAAAACCATTCTACAGGTTGCAGTTTATTCAAACTCCGGAGGAAATGCCTCCGCAAGTTATGAGCAAATTGGGAGCTACGATAAGCGTAGCCTTTTTAGCACCATACCGCCACAGAGCACTTGTGGTTCTGCAGCGGTACGGACCTTATAATCTTTCTTCAAATCCTTTCCGAAACAAAATGCCGGTATTACAAACCGGTTTTGGGGCGGCAAGTTTATCCGCTTGCCTACATATTCGCTCCAATCCCTTGCATACGGCTTCTACCCTGTATTTTGCCAGACTTGACGAGGCCGTCGTAGCGGCGCATCAATAGGTGGCTTTCCACTTGCTGCAGGGTGTCGAGTACTACCGCAACGAGGATCAGAAGTGAAGTACCCCCGAAGAACATCGCGAAAGCGATGTTGACGCCAAACCCTGCAGCGAAGGCAGGCAAAATGGCAATGATACCCAGGAATACGGAGCCTGGCAGGGTAATCCGAGTGGTTACCGCGTCAATAAAATCAGCCGTAGGCTTACCTGGCTTAATTCCCGGGATGAAGGCGTTCTGGCGCTTAAGGTACTCTGCGTACTGCTGAGGGTTAACCAGCAGTGCGGTGTAAACATAGGTAAAGAGCACAACCAGAACGAAGTAAATGATATTGTATGGGGCTGAGGTGAAGTCGTTCAACGCCCGCAGTACGGGATTCGTAGCCAGATCACTGCCCTCGCCCGCAAAAAACTGGGCGACAGTGGCAGGAAGGAACATCAGGGCTTGCGCAAAGATGATCGGCATTACGCCTGATGCATTCACTTTCAGCGGAATGTAATCCCGCGCCCCCTGTGCTGGCATTTGATTAGACCCGCGCCCCACCATGCGTTTAGCGAACTGGATAGGGATGCGGCGGACGCCCTGCACGATCAGAACTGTTGCCATTACAATGCCAAACAAGGCAGCCATTTCCAATACGAAGATGATCAGGCCATTGTTTTCAAGCTGCGACTGGAATTCGAAAACCAGCGCCTGCGGCAGGGTAGCGATGATACCGATAGTGATCAGCAAAGAAATACCATTGCCAATACCCCGGTCTGTAATTCTTTCGCCCAGCCACATGGAGAATACCGTACCTGTGGATAGAATGATAATGTTGGAGATCCAAAAGATACCAAGCGGGATTGTAGGGTCTACCGCCCCAAGGCTGTTGATATAAGTAAGATAACCACCGCCCTGCACCAATGTAATAGCTACAGTGAGCAAGCGGGTAATCTGATTGAGTTTCTTACGGCCCGACTCGCCCTCTTTTTGCTGAAGCCGCTGGAAGTAAGGGACCGCAAAACCCAGCAGCTGGATGATAATCGAGGCTGTGATATAGGGCATAATCCCCAACGCAAAAATAGCAGCGTTGTTAAAAGCGCCGCCGGTGAATACGTTGATGAGCCCCAACAGATCGTTTGGGCTGTTGTTGTTTTGGGTTGCAGTTTCCAGCACATCCGGAATGACACCTGGCAACACGATATAAGAGCCAAAACGGAAAACAAACAGCATCCCCAGCGTAAACAGGATTCGGTTACGCAGCTCTTTGATTTTCCAAATATTCTGTAGCGTAGTGATTAGCTTTTTCATCTGCTTAAATTTAATGCCCTTCTTCCTCAAGAGCGGAAAGCATGGCTCTCCTTTGATCTAATCCCTCCGGGAGCCTGAGTATCTAGTGCTCCCATTTGAATGGGGGCACCCACGTGGGGTGCACTAAAGCTTACTCGGCTGTGGTTGCGGTTCCTCCGGCAGACTCTATAGCTGCTTTAGCAGACTTGGAGAAGGCGTGTGCCTGTACTTCAAGCTTGGCGCTCAGCTCGCCCTGCCCCAGGATTTTCACCCGGTCCGTTTTGGATACTTTTCCCATTTTGATAAGCGTCTCCAGATCCACTTTGTCGATACCGTGCTTGTCGGCAAGCGCCTGCAACTGCCCAATATTGATCACTTCGTAGCTCTGACGATTCGGATTTTTAAATCCAATTTTAGGGAGGCGCATTTGAATAGGCATCTGCCCCCCTTCAAAGTTGCGCTTATTCTTGAAACCGGAACGAGATTTAGCCCCCTTATGGCCACGTGTAGCCGTACGGCCGTGCCCGGAGCCAACCCCTCTGGCTATTCGTTTACGCTTCTTGACTGCCCCTTTGGCAGGCTTTAAGCTATGTAGTTCCATTTCGATTATCGTTTAATTCTCTGAAGAATCGTCTGCAAAGATATCTGCTCCTGACGGCTTTGCAAACTTTTTCTCGAAGCTTAATAGTTTAGCCTGCTGACTCTATGGTTACGAGATGGCTAACTTTGCTGACCATGCCTTTAATCTGAGGCGTCTCCTCAACAACAACGCTTTGACGGATTTTTTTCAACCCCAGCACCTGCATCGTTGCTTTCTGCTTTTTGGAGCGGTCAATTACACTTTTTACCTGAGTGATCTTGATCTTACCCATTGCTACAGCTTTATTTTCTGCTTCCGGCCTTAGCTTATTGCAGCTTGCGCCGTCAGGCTGCTCCGGATGCTTATCCGTTAAATAGTTTTTCCATTGAGATATTGCGCTGCTTCGCCACAGTCAGCGGGCTGCGCAGCTTAGTCAAGGCATCAATCGTTGCCTTCACCACGTTGTGCGGGTTAGGCGAGCCCATTGACTTTGCGAGTACGTTGTGCACTCCGGCAATTTCCAGCACTGCGCGCATGGCGCCACCGGCAATTACTCCGGTACCATCCGCTGCCGGCTTGACCAACACTTTGCCTGCCCCGTACTTTCCACGCTGCTCGTGGGGGATAGTGCCGTTGTGAATGGGCACCTTGATCAGGTTTTTCTTAGCGTCATCAACTGCTTTGGAGATTGCCTCCGAAACGTCACGCGCTTTTCCAAGACCGTGCCCTACCGTACCGTTGCCATCGCCTACGACAACGATAGCGGCAAAACTAAAGGTCCGCCCACCTTTCGTCACTTTTGCGACGCGGTTGAGATTGACCAATTTTTCTTTCAGTTCGGTTTCAGCGGGCTTAACCCTGTTGGAACTTCTCTTTGCCATTATAATTGTTGTTGTAGATGATTATAATTTAAGGCCGCCTTCCCGTGCGCCTTCTGCGAGGGCTTTGACCCGGCCGTGGTATAGATAGCCACCCCGGTCAAAAACGACCCGCTCGATGTTGGCAGCCTGTGCCCTTTCGGCAAGCAGCTTGCCAACTGCCTTGGACTGTTCGGTCTTCGTGCCTTCATTGGCAACGCTTTCTTCACGGGAGCTGGCAGCAACCATAGTGTGCCCGCTCAGGTCATCGATTACCTGGGCATAAATATAGTTGTTGCTCCGGTAAATATTCAGACGAGGGCGCTCCGGCGTCCCCTTAATTTTATTTCGGATGCGCCAATGGATGCGCTTGCGTCGATTTCGCTTTGAAAATTGCATGTTTCACTTCAGTTTTTGGCTTTAGTGTAAGGAGTGGACTCCAAACCCAAAACCCGTATATAGTAAACAGTGAACGATTGTCAATCCGAGCCCTTTGCCAAAAATGGGGCTCTGAATTACTTACTCGCTGCTTTACCCGCTTTGCGGCGGATTTGTTCGCCAGCAAACCGAATACCTTTTCCTTTGTACGGCTCAGGCTTCCGATAAGAGCGGATTTTATTAGCCACTTCACCCAGCAGCTGATTGTCGTGCGACTCCAGGCGGACTAACGGTGGCTTACCTTTTTCCATGGTCGTGCTGACCTTGACTTCATCGGGCAGCGCAAACATAACAGGGTGAGAATAGCCAATAGTCAACTCGAGCAGCTGCCCGGTATTCGAAGCCCTGTAACCTACACCGACCAATTCAAGCTCCTTTACAAAGCCCTCTGTCACGCCGGTCACCATGTTGGCCAACAAAGAGCGGCTCAGCCCGTGCATAGCGCGGTGGCGCTTCTGCTCGGTGGGGCGCTTGATGTTCACTTCCCCGTCTTCCACAACAATTTCCATATCAGGGTGCAATTGTTGCGTGAGCTCGCCTTTAGGCCCTTTAACCGTTACTACATTGCCCTTGCTAACGCTGATTTCAACGCCTTTGGGCATGCTGATCGGTGCTTTTCCTATCCTTGACATTTTTAACTGTATTTTGGAGCTTTCAAACAGATATTGAAAGTGGCTTAGTAAACGTAGCAGAGTACTTCTCCACCGACATTTTCAGATCGGGCCTGCTTGTCAGTCATTACTCCCTTGGAAGTTGACACGATAGCCACGCCCAACCCGTTAATAATACGGGGGATTTCGTTCGCTTTAGCGTATTTGCGCAACCCACAGGTGCTGATGCGGCCCAGCTTCCGGATAACCGGCTGCTTGGTCCGTGGGTCGTACTTCAGTGCGATGCGGATCATGCCCTGCCCATTGAATCCCTCCTCTTCAAACTTATACTTATGGATAAAGCCCTGATTGTAGAGGATTTCAGTAATGCTCTGCTTCAGCTTGGATGCAGGGATATCAACGATACGGTGCCCGGCTTGCTGTGCATTGCGGATACGCGTAAGGTAGTCTGCTATTGGATCTGATACTGCCATTTTATCCTGATTATGGAAACCGTCAAAGCCCAAATAATTGAAACAGGCTTGAAGACGGCTATGAATTGACTTTGATAAAAGTTACCAGCTCGCTTTGGTTACGCCCGGAATTTTGCCCTCCAGTGCCATCTCACGGAACTTCACACGGCACAGACCGAACTGGCGCATATAGCCTTTGGGCCGGCCTGTCAGCTTACAGCGGTTGTGCAGGCGGATAGGGTTAGAGTTGCGGGGCAGCTTATCCAGCTCTTCCCAGCGGCCCTCTTCTTTGAGCTGCTTGCGCAGAGCGGCGTACTTTGCCACCATCTTTTCTCTTTTCCGTTCGCGAGCGATAATTGATTTCTTAGCCATTATGAATAAATTGCTATGATTAAAATGCTTAGTTGCGTTGGTTCTTGAATGGCATCCCCATCAGCTTCAACAGCGCCAGTGCTTCTGCATCGGTATTGGCTGTGGTTACGATGGTAATGTCCATCCCGGTGATTTTATTCACCTTGTCCATTACGATCTCGGGGAAGATGATCTGTTCTGTAATACCCATAGAGTAGTTGCCCCGCCCGTCAAAGCTCTTGTCATTGACACCACGGAAGTCACGTACCCGGGGGAGCGCCACACTGATCAGGCGGTCCAGAAATTCGTACATACGGATATCGCGCAGCGTCACGCGGGCACCAATCGGCATGCCATCGCGGAGCTTAAAGTTAGAAACTGACTTACGGGCTTTAGTGGGTACGGCACGTTGTCCGGCAATGATGGACATTTCCTCTACCGCATTATCCACCAGTTTCTTATCCTGAGTAGCGTCGCCCACCCCTTGGTTCAGGCTGATCTTTACCAGACGGGGCACCTCCATAATGGAGCCATACTGAAATTGCTCCATCAGTGCAGGCACGACTTCTTCCCGATACTTCTTCTTCAGTCTTGGAGTGTAGCTCATTACTTAATAATTTCTCCGGATTTTTTAGAATAACGTACCAATTTGCCATCCTCACCTTCCTTCTTGCGGCCTACGCGGGTAGGCTCACCTGATTTGGGGTCAACCAACATCAGGTTGGAGATGTGTATAGGCGCAGGCACCTCATTGATCCCCCCAGGGTTGTCCTGAGAAGGGCGGGTGTGCTTTTTGACCATATTGGTATCTTCAACGATAGCACGGTTCTCTTTAGGGAACACCTCAAGCACTTCCCGTACAGTATCGCGGTCTTTGTAAGCACCAGCAATCACTACCACGCGGTCGCCTTTCTTGATTTTCAGCTTAGGCGCGAATCTTTTGCCTTGATGTGATTTCTTCTGCATTGTATATAGACTTATGATCGCATTCAATAATTTCGATTCCTACAGCACCTCAGGGGCCAGCGAAACAATACGCATATAGTCGCGCTCCCGCAATTCACGGGCAACGGGGCCAAAGATACGAGTACCGCGGGGCTCATCAGCCGCGTTTAGCAACACAACGGCGTTGTCGTCGAATCGGATGTAGGAGCCATCCCGGCGGCGGATTTCCTTGCGGGTACGTACGACTACCGCTTTGGAGACCGTCCCTTTCTTGATGTTGCCACTGGGCGTCGCTTCCTTTACGGTGACGACAATTTGGTCGCCAATGGAAGCATAGCGCCGCTTCGAACCACCTAGAACGCGGATACACTGCACTTCTTTAGCGCCGCTGTTATCCGCCACCCTCATCCTGGACTCTTGTTGGATCATCGTTGTATGGTTTAAAAATTTTAATGCTGGCAGGCGTAACCTATGTGATCAGCGGCCTGTCCAGGGCAATGAATATTACTTCGCGCGCTCGATAATCTCTACGAGCCTCCAACGCTTGCGCTTGCTCAGGGGGCGGGTTTCCATAATGCGGACCTTGTCCCCGACATTGCAGTCATTCGTTTCGTCATGGGCCGTGAATTTGCGGCTTTTCTTGACGTATTTACCATAGATCGGGTGGCGCAGCCTACGCTCAACTGAAACGCTGATGGTTTTGTCCATCTTGTTGCTGGTTACCAACCCGATTCGGGTTTTTCTCAGATTTCTTTCTTCCATTTTATACGGTGCTTTGGACCCTTGCTAGATAAATTATTTTTTGCGCCGTCTTCTGGCACGTATTTTAGAACGCTGGGCAATTGCTTCAGGCTCAGCGGACGCTAGTTCGCGGCGGCGTACTTCTGTTTTGAGCCGGGAAATATCACGGCGCACTTCACGCAGCAGCAGCGGGTTGCCCAATCCGCGGATAGCATGATCAAACTTAAGCTTCTGATATTGAGCTACAGTGCTGTCCAGCTCGCTCTTCAGGTCTGCGTCCGAATAATCCTGGAGCTCCAGGAACTTCTTTGATGCCATGGTTTTATCGAATTAAATTGTCCTTCAAAAATGAATTACCCCCCGTAGTCGTGACGGATCACAAACTTCGTGCGGACGGGAAGTTTTTCAGCAGCCAACCGGAGCGCTTCCTGTGCTACAGGCACCGGTACGCCATCCAGTTCGAACAGCACGCGGCCGGGCTTTACTTCAGCCACCCAGTGGTCGAGGGCACCTTTACCCTTACCCATACGTACTTCCTGCGGCTTCGCAGTGATAGGCTTATCCGGGAAGATACGGATCCAGACCTTTCCTTCACGCTTCATGTAACGGGTCATCGCGATACGCGCCGCCTCAATCTGACGGTTTGTAATCCTCGAAGCGTCCAGGGTCTTCAGGCCAAATGAGCCAAAGTCGATGCTGCTGCCTTTATAGGACAGCCCTTTGTTGCGCCCCTTCTGCTGCTTGCGATATTTCGTTCTTCTTGGCTGTAACATCTTACACTAATTTAAGCGTCTAAACGTCTTTGGAATGGCCATACCTGGCCGCGCTCCCGAAAAGCTCGGCAAAGGTACAGCGTTTTTTGGAATTTTTCTAACGACGGCGCTGATTTCTTCCGCCCCGGCGGCCACCCCGGCGGTCGCCTCCACCACGGCGGCGGTCACCTCCTTTGCCGCCACGGTCTTGAACGCCAGCGTGGGGAGACAAGTCGGGCTTCTCCAGGATTTCTCCCTTGCAAATCCAAACCTTTACCCCAATTTTACCATAGACGGTGAGGGCTTCGTTCAACGCATAGTCGATATCCGCCCGGAACGTATGCAAGGGCGTACGGCCCTCTTTGAATTCTTCCCGGCGGGCCATGTCTGAACCATTAAGGCGACCAGCAACGCGGATTTTGATGCCTTCGGCTCCGGCGCGCATCGTCGACTGAATCGCCATCTTGGTTGCACGGCGGTAGTTGATCCGGGCTTCCAGCTGCTTGGCAATAGATTCTGCCACGATGGCAGCATCCAGTTCTGGCTTGCGGATTTCGATGATGTTGATCTGAACATCCTTGCCGGTCAGCTTCTTGAGCTCCTCGCGGATGCGGTCCACCTCGGAGCCACCTTTACCAATGATGATACCCGGGCGGGAGGTATGAATGGTAACCGTGATTCGCTTCAGGGTACGTTCGATGATGATTCGGGCAATACCGCCTTTGGCAACACGAGCGTTGAGGTAAGTCCGGATTTTTTCATCCTCTACCACCTTATCTGCGTAGTCATTACCACCAAACCAGTTGGATTCCCAACCGCGGATGATGCCCAGGCGATTACCAATTGGATTTGTCTTCTGACCCATATCTATGGTATTACAATTTTATTAAAGCTTATTCTTCTACTGCGGTGTCTTCCACCTCTTCCACTTCTACGGCGTCTTCGGCACCGGCGTCATCGGCCATTGGTGTCGCATTCTCCACAATCAGTGTGACGTGGGTAGTGCGCTTGCGGATGCGGTGCGCACGGCCGTGAGGCGCAGGCTGGAATCGCTTCAGCATGGTGCCGTCGTCGGCGTAAATCGTTTTGATGTAGAGGTCGTAGTCGTCCGCATTTTCCATGCCACCGAGTTTGTCTTCCCAGTTGGCGATAGCGGAGAGTACGAGTTTATCGAGCCATACAGCGGCCTCCTTTTTGGTAAAACGCAGGATGTCCAGGGCATCCTCTACGCTCTTACCACGGATCAAGTCCACTACCAGCCGCATCTTGCGCGCTGACATGGGTACGCTCTTGAGTTTAGCTACTGCTTCCATTGTTCTTTGTTTTGCGTTGCCGCTATTGCCGGACAACTATTTGTTTTACTTCTTACGGTTACCGGAGTGCCCTTTGAAGCTTCGCGTAGGCGCGAATTCACCGAGCTTGTGGCCTACCATATTTTCAGTCACAAATACCGGAACAAAGGTTTTTCCATTATGTACAGCGATCGTTTCCCCAACCATTTCGGGGTAGATCATAGAAGAGCGGGACCAGGTTTTGATCACCGTTTTCTTCTTTGATTCCTTGGCCTTTTCCACTTTGTCCATCAGTTTGTGAAAGACGTAAGGCCCTTTTTTGATCGATCTTGCCATTGTCTGAATTATTTGAAAGCAGACGGTCAGAACAAGCCGCTGAAAACCCTCGGATTTTCAGCGGCTTGTCTTTAGCGCCGCTTGCCTGATTTACGTTTAGTAATAATAAGCTTGTTAGAGTGCTTCTTGGGCTTCCGCGTTTTCAGGCCCTTCGCAGCCTGTCCGTTGCGGGAGCGTGGGTGGCCTCCTGATGCACGGCCTTCACCTCCACCCATGGGGTGGTCTACCGGGTTCATGGCTACACCACGGGTACGCGGGCGGCGACCGCGCCAGCGGCTACGGCCTGCTTTGCCGTCAATGACCAGGTTGTGGTCTGGGTTGGATGTCGTGCCGATCGTCGCTTTGCAAGCAGACAGGATGCGGCGCACCTCCCCGGAGGGCATTTTCACGACGGAATACTTGCCTTCCCGGCCCATAAGGGTACCGTACGTGCCGGCAGCCCGGGCCATTGCGGCACCGTGACTGGGGCGGAGCTCGATTGCGTGGATCGTCGCGCCCAGCGGAATATTCTTAAGGTATAACGCATTGCCGGTTACCGGAGCAGCGGATTCGCCGGATTCTACTTCCGCACCAACTTTCAGGCCATTCGGTGCGATGATGTAACGCTTCTCGCCATCAGCGTACTCCAAAAGCGCAATGTAGGCACTGCGGTTCGGATCGTACTCGATCGTTTTTACGGTAGCCTTCATACCGTCTTTATCCCGCTTGAAATCAATGATGCGGTAGCGGCGCTTGTGGCCCCCACCCCGGTAGCGGGTTGTCATACGACCCTGGTTGTTACGGCCGCCTGTTTTCTTAAGCGGCGCAAGCAGGCTCTTTTCTGGCTTGTCCGTCGTCACTTCCGCATGCGTATTAGTCATGAGGTAGCGAGTGCCGGGACTTACTGGTTTGTGTTTCTTAACACCCATTATTCATTCTGTTTTTCGCCACAGAGATACATGCCTGGCAGGTGATAGCCCGCTGAACAGCGCATCCGGATGAACAGAGGAACCGGAATTGCACTGCCTTAGGTAACGAGCAGCCTGAACCGAGGCTTTGCCCCTGAGGAATAATGATCAAATTAAATATCGCCGAAGAAATCAATCTCTTCACCCTCCGAAAGCGTAACAATTGCTTTCTTGAAAGCGGGCTTACGGCCCATCAAAATGCCGGAACGCGTAGAACGGTTCTTCGCCTTAGCGGGCATTATGATCGTATTGACGCGCTCCACGGTCACCTGGTACATTTCCTCTACCGCCTTCTTGATTTCAATCTTGTTGCAATCCTTATTGACGATGAAGGTATACTGTCCACGCTCTTCGGAGAGCATTTCTGACTTTTCTGTAATCAGTGGCTTTACTAATACCGTCTTTGCCATGTTTACCATAAATTATTGAAAGGGTATCCTTGCGGACAGCGCTTTCGCTTAGTTAGCAAATGCTTCCTTGATCTTCTCTACCGCGCCTTCAGAAAGGACGAGGGTGCCCGCATTCATCACTTCATAAGTGTTGAGGTCACTGGCGCGCACAACTTTTACCTTTTTCAGGTTACGGCTGGAGAGGTAGACTTCCTTTTCGTGGTCAGAAGTTACTACGACCGGCTTTTGATCAGCGACTTTCAGCGAGTTGAGAATGTCAACAAAGGCTTTGGTCTTGGGTGATTCAAAAGAGAAATCTTCCACGATCATAACTTTACCGGCGCTGACTTTGGAAGACAGCGCAGACTTCCGGGCAAGTTGTTTCACCTTCTTGTTGAGGCGGATTTTGTACTTGCGCGGGCGTGGGCCAAAGATGCGGCCACCACCCCGGAAGATCGGGTTCTTGATATCCCCGAAACGGGCCGTACCCGTTCCCTTCTGGCGCTTCAGCTTCTTGGTAGAGCCGGTAATTTCATTACGCTCTTTTGTCTTATGCGTACCCTGACGCTGAGCGGCGAGGTACTGCTTGACCGCCAAATAAACGACATGTTCGTTAGGTTCAATACCAAAAACGTCTTCTGGCAAGTCAATGTCGCGGCCAGTTTGTTCCCCCTGGATATTTAAAACTTCGAGTTTCATTGCTTTGTGTGTTTGAGCACGCGCCTACAGTACGGGAAGTGCAACCTCCGGTAGTGCCGCGCGTTGCGACGCACGAATGAATTACTTTTCAACAATTACCGTTGAACCCTTATGGCCGGGCACTGCGCCTTTGACCAGGATGAGGTTCTTGTCCGGAAATACTTTAACAACGCGCAAGTTCTTTACTTTGATGCGCTGCCCGCCGGTACGGCCGCCCATGCGCATGCCCTTGAACACCCGTGAAGGGTCAGAAGCTGCTCCGATGGAGCCCGGCGCACGCTGACGATTGTGCTGACCGTGGGTCGCATCGTTCACACCGGCAAAGCCATGGCGCTTAACGACGCCTTGGAACCCTTTGCCTTTGGAGATGCCGACTGCGTTGATCAAGTCGCCTTCTGCGAAAACTTCATCTACTTTCAACAAATCTCCGATGGCTTTTTCAACGATGTCGAAATCGCGAAATTCTACGACGTCCCGTTTAGGGCCAGTCTTGGCTTTTTCGTAGTGCCCCTGAAGTGCTTGAGAGGTGTTTTTGACCTTGGCTTCTCCAAACCCGAGCTGGACTGCATTGTAGCCATCCGTTTCCGGCGTTTTGACCTGTGTCACAACACAAGGCCCGGCTTCAATGACGGTGCAAGCGATGTTGCGGCCCTCCTCATCGAAGATACTGGTCATTCCTATCTTTTTACCGATAATACCGTTCATCAGTACATGGTTTTTAAAACTCGTCCTAACAGGTTATAGCACCAGACTCCAAAGCGCACCGTAAAAGGCGCGCCTGCAGCCCGAACTAACGCAGGGCATCAGTTGATTTTACCAAACCAATGCCAGCTTATATCCCTTTCTACCTGCCAGGACAGATAATGATACGTTCTTACGTTAGTTTAACCTGAATGTCAACCCCACTTGGCAGCTCCAGTTTGGACAGGGCATCTACTGTCTTCTGGGTGGGCGTGTAAATTTCGATGAGACGTTTGTGGGTGCGTAACTGGAACTGCTCACGAGCTTTCTTGTTGACGTGCGGCGAACGGAGCACGGTAAAGATTTTTCTCTTCGTGGGCAGCGGAATCGGTCCAGTGACTACAGCGCCACTATTCCTCACCGTCTTTACGATCTTTTCAGTGGACTTGTCCACCAGATTGTGGTCGTAGGAGCGGAGCTTGATTCTGATCTTTTGATTCATGCCTTCAATTCAGCTAAATAAGTGATGGTATATGGTGCAGCCCCGTTGGGCTGCACACTTTTCTAACTCTGCTTTACAATTCTTATGCGTTAACTTCTCCCTTGGCGTTCGCGATAATTTCTTTCGCGATGCCCGACGGCGCTTCGGCGTAGTGCGAGAATTCCATGGTAGAATTCGCGCGGCCGGAAGTGATCGTACGCAGAGAAGTTACGTATCCAAACATTTCAGACAGCGGCGCATCAGCCTTGATGCTTACGGCTCCACCGGCACGTGGCTCCTGGCCTTTCGGCAAGCCGCGGCGGCGGTTCAAGTCACCAATAACGGAACCGACAAACTCTTCCGGCGTGACAATCTCCAGCTTCATAATTGGCTCGAGGATCACGGGATTAGTTTTAGGCGCTGCTTCACGGAAGCCATCCTTGGCACAAAGCTCAAAAGCGATCGGCTTGGAGTCAACCGCGTGCATGGATCCGTCAAATACACGGACCTTCATGCTGTCGATATTATAGCCAGCCAGGATACCGTTCTCCATCATCTGCAGGAACCCGTCCCGGATCGGCTTTTGGTAGTTCTTATCGATAGAACCGCCCACGATATCCCAAACAAACTGCAGCTTTTCCTTGCCATCCTTGAACTCGTCACTGTCGAGGAACTCCTGATCGGCCGGGCCAATTTCGAATTCCATATCGGCGAAGAGGCCAGAACCACCGGACTGCTTCTTGAGGCGCTCGCGGTGCTTAACGGTATTGGAGAGTGCTTCTTTGTAGTTCACCTGAGGGGCTCCCTGGCTTACCTCTACCTTAAACTCGCGGCGCAGGCGGTCAACGATAATCTCCAGGTGCAGCTCACCCATACCGCTGATGACAGTCTGATTGGTTTCTTCGTTGTAGTTCACCCGGAAGGTCGGGTCTTCCTCTGACAGCTTTGCCAGCGCCATGCCGAGCTTGTCCAGGTCTTTCTGAGACTTGGGCTCGATAGCCAAACCGATAACCGGCTCGGGGAAGGTCATACTTTCCAGAACAATCGGTGCGTCTTCCGCGCAGATGGTATCACCGGTGCGCAAGTCTTTGAAGCCTACGGCAGCTGCGATATCCCCTGCTTCGACGAAATCGACCGGGTTTTGCTTATTAGAGTGCATCTGGTAGAGGCGGGAAATCCGTTCCTTCTTGCCAGAGCGGGTATTCAGTACGTAAGAACCGGCGTCGAGGCGGCCAGAGTAGGCACGGAAGAAAGCCAGGCGGCCCACGAAGGGGTCAGTGGCAATCTTAAAGGCCAGTGCGGAAAACGGCTCCTTTACATCCGGCTTGCGCAATTCTTCTTCCTCTGTATCCGGGTTGACACCGGTAATGGCTTCTACGTCTACCGGAGAAGGCATGAATGCGCATACGGAATCCAGCACGGCCTGTACACCCTTATTTTTAAAGGCAGAGCCGCACATCATCGGGATGATGCTCATATCGATCACCGCAGCACGGATGGCAGCACGGATTTCCTCAGCCGAAATGCTGTCCGGGTCTTCGAAGAACTTCTCGAGGAGTTGCTCGTCGTACTCCGCAACTGCTTCGAGCAGCTTTTCGCGGTACTCATCTACCGTGTCCTGGAGCTCTTCCGGGATGGGGATGGTCTCGTAAGTCATGCCCATGTCGTGGTCGTTCCAGATGCGCGCTTCGTTGGTGATCAGGTCAACCACCCCTTTAAAGGTCTCCTCAGCGCCAATGGGCACTTGAAGCGGCACAGCATTCGCACCCAGCTTCTCCTTAACGTCATTGACGACATTGAAGAAGTCGGCACCAGAACGGTCCATTTTGTTGACGAAACCGATACGCGGTACTTTGTAACGGTTGGCTTGGCGCCAAACAGTCTCCGACTGCGGCTCTACGCCAGATACAGCGCAAAACAGAGCAACTACACCGTCCAACACCCGCAGGGAACGCTCTACCTCTACGGTAAAGTCAACGTGGCCCGGCGTGTCGATGATGTTAACCACATATTCCTGGTCTTTCCAGTTCCAGGACGTCTTGGTAGCAGCAGAGGTAATGGTAATACCCCGCTCCTGCTCCTGTTCCATCCAGTCCATGGTAGCAGCGCCGTCGTGCACTTCGCCGATCTTGTGGCTGATACCAGTGTAGAAAAGGACACGTTCGGTAGTAGTCGTCTTGCCGGCGTCGATATGCGCGGCAATACCAATATTTCTAGTGTACTTGAGATCTTTTTGTGCCATGACTACTCCTCGAAAGGGATTTTAGAATTATTGAAAAGGATTATAAGAAAGATTACACGCGGAAGTGAGCAAATGCCCGGTTGGACTCAGCCATGCGGTGCGTATCTTCTTTACGCTTTACAGCTGCTCCTTCCCCCTTGCTGGCAGCGGTCAGTTCTGCGGCCAGCTTTTCTGCCATGCCTTTGCCGCTGCGTTGGCGGGCAAACTTGATCAGCCACTTCATGCCAATCGCAATTTTGCGCTTGGCCGGGATTTCAGTAGGGATTTGGAAGGTAGCTCCGCCAATACGGCGGCTACGCACCTCTACCTGAGGCATTGCATTATTGAGCGCTTTCTTCCATACTGCATGCTCATCTTGCTCCGTGCGCTCCTTAATAAGGTCCATCGCGTCGTAGAAAATCTGGAAGGCCGTTCCTTTCTTGCCTTTCAGCATCATATTATTGACGAATTGCGTGACCATCGGATCCTTGTAACGGGGGTCCGGCTGTATCACTCTTAATTTTGGCTTTCTTTTTCTCATTTCTCTGAATTAGAGGTTTCGCAAAATAGGTTGAAACATAATTACTTCTTCGGACGCTTAGCACCGTAGCGGGAGCGTGCCTGAAGACGGCCATCAACGCCCGCAGTATCCAATGCGCCACGCACAATGGTATAGCGTACACCGGGAAGGTCCTTCACACGACCGCCGCGCACCAGTACAATGGAGTGCTCCTGCAGGTTGTGCCCCTCTCCGGGAATATAGCAGATGACCTCGATGCCATTAGTCAAGCGGACCTTTGCAACCTTACGCAGGGCCGAGTTCGGCTTCTTGGGCGTAGTCGTGTACACACGCGTACAAACACCGCGCTTTTGGGGGCATCCATCCAGCGCGCGAGACTTGCTCTTGGCCACAATTTGCTTTCTACCCTTGCGTACAAGTTGATTGATTGTAGGCATATTCCTATTTAAGTTTGAGTTGTATTTAACAATACCTTATCGGCAGAGGTTAACATACCTTGCTCGAAAAGCGATTGCAAAGGTATATCTTTTTCAGGGAAATACAAAAGTGGGTTTTAAAATAATTGCCTGAGAATAGAACTTTTAGCGCTCGTTTCTTCGGGCTTCGGGCCAGGGCGTAGCCCCCTTCCTATTTTTATTGTTAAAAGGCCAATGAATTCCGAATTTTTGACCTCATCCGCCCCCCTCTTCCAAAAGGAACCTCGCCCGGCAGTTCTTACCTGGTTTTGCCGGAAAAAATAAAACGCCCCCGATAAAGTTCGTACACCAACGATATGGCCCTGAACCGGGCCGGATATTGTATCTTCGCCCTAAAAATGGTTGACTCGGACCTGCTGTACTCCCAGGACTATCAGGTACGCGCCTATGAGATTGACAGTCAGCAGCGGATGACGGTGCCTGCCCTCTCCCGCCTGATGCAGGAAGCCGCCCTTCAGAATGTGATCCATATTGGCATGTCGTATTGGGATTTGCAGCCCCACCGTATCTCCTGGGTGCTTACCCGTCAGCAAATTCATGTGCAGCGCCTGCCTGCCCTCAATGAGCCCATTCGCATCCACACTTACCCGGCGGGGTTCCTCCGCGCTTTTGCCCTGCGCGACTTTTGGGTAGAAACCCGGGACGGAGAGCCCCTCGCCCACTCTGCCTCTACCTGGCTCCTCATGGATACCCGGACCCGCCGAATGGCATCCCCGCCCGACTTTGTACTGGCTTTTAACGACCGTATGCCGCCGCGCGATCAGTGCCTGCCCCGCATCAGCGGCCAAATGGCTAAACTGGAAACAAAGGACTATGACGCCCATTACACGGTGCACTGGCACGACCTCGACTTCAATCAGCATCTCAACAACACCTTATATATACAGTGGGTGCTGGACCCCGTGCCCCCCACTACGCTGACCTGGCGCCAATTACAGTTCCTGGATATTGAGTACCGCGCCGAAGGGCAGCTGTCGGACGCCCTCCAATCGGAAGTACAGGAAACCGAAACGGGTACTTACTGCCACCGCATCCTACGCCCGGCGGACGGGAAGGTGCTGGCGAATGCGTATACGCAGTGGCAGTAGGTAAGGCTATTTTTCAAGCTCAAACCGGATGGGAAAGTTATACTGGACCCTGACCGGGCGCCCCCGTTGTTTACCTGGTATCCATTCCTTGAGATACTGGGCGACCAGGCGCACGCCCTCAGCTCTAAGATCCTCGCGCGTGCCCCGAACAGCTTGAATATGGGAGACCTCCCCTTCTTTGCTTACTTCGAACTGAATAACCACAAGCTCTTCTATCCCTATTGCCCGGGCTTCTTCGGGGTATTGAAGATTGGCGTAGATCACATTCTTCATGGCTTCATCGGCGCATACTCTTCGTTCCGCTTTGGTCGGGAGTTTTTCGCATTCCGGATCGTAATAGCGCGGCATCTCTTCTACTACTTTGAATATCTCTCTCCGCTTTTCCTTTTTCATCACGGTATCTATACTTAACTCCCCTGGGAACGCTCCCAATACCTCGTCACTGAATACGGTGGTACGGTAGCTGATAGGAATCTTGAGCGCCACACATTGCTTTTTGCCATCAAAAACGCCTGGTGCCAACGGAGGCATATCTTTTGCGGCCAACTCCACCGCCAATCGCAAAGGGCGCTGGCAATTTTCGGACTTTATTGAGGCTATATCGCCTGCCTGGTTAATCACAATCCGAAAATCGCAGTTCTGGTCCAGTATTATATCTTCCTTCTCCAGTAAGGACAGCGGCATCACCAGGCGGTTCTCAAGGTACTCCTTGATTGCAGACTTGGTACAATCGAGTTGCCGGTTGCGAGGCATTACATTTTCGCAGCCCTGGGCAATGGGCATTATTCGGACTGACACCTGGAAGGTGTAGTCACAGCCTTTGGTCTGCGCACTGCCGGAGAGCGCCCATCCTACCAAAAAGAGAAGAGTGTACAAAAACGGGATTTTCATATTATAATTTTACGATGATTAGGATTTAGAATTTCTTTATTTCAGCCGGAAGCGTACCGGAAGGTACATCCACACTCTAACCGGAAAGCCATCCTGCTTGCCAGGCTCCCACTCCAATAAATTGTCCTGAATAGTGTGCAGGGCCTCCTTATCCACATCTTCCCGCAGGCTCCGGGCCACTTTGGCTTCGGCTAGTGGAATGTTTCATAAATGATTAACCGTAGAAACCCGGGACGGAGAGCCCCTCGCCCACTCTGCCTCTACCTGGCTCCTCATGGATACCCGGACCCGCCGAATGGCATCCCCGCCCGACTTTGTACTGGCTTTTAACGACCGTATGCCGCCGCGCGATCAGTGCCTGCCCCGCATCAGCGGCCAAATGGCTAAACTGGAAACAAAGGACTATGACGCCCATTACACGGTGCACTGGCACGACCTCGACTTCAATCAGCATCTCAACAACACCTTATATATACAGTGGGTGCTGGACCCCGTGCCCCCCACTACGCTGACCTGGCGCCAATTACAGTTCCTGGATATTGAGTACCGCGCCGAAGGGCAGCTGTCGGACGCCCTCCAATCGGAAGTACAGGAAACCGAAACGGGTACTTACTGCCACCGCATCCTACGCCCGGCGGACGGGAAGGTGCTGGCGAATGCGTATACGCAGTGGCAATAGTTGGCCTTTACTAGTTTAGCTCAAATTTGATCGGTAAGTTATATTGAACCCGAACCGGATACCCAAGTCGTTTGCCTGGGATCCACCCCTCTTTTAGATATTCATTGACTATCCTTACCCCTTCTGCTTTGAAATCCTCTCTTTTTCCCCGAACTGCCCTAACGCGGGAAATAGTTCCAGATTTACCAATGGTAAACTGGACAACGATCGTATCCTCGACCCCCAATGCCCGAGCCTCCTCCGGGTACTTTAAATTGGAGTAAACGACATCAAAAATAGCTTTATCCGCGCAGTCCTTTCTTTCTTCTTTTGTTTGTAGTGTTTCGCATTCAGAATCGTGATAACGTGGCATGTCTTCTACCACTTTATATATTGGTTCCAGTTTTTCCTTCTTAATCACTGCATCTACTCCAAGTTCGGCTGCAAAGATCCCAAGAACATCATCGTTAAATACCGTGGATGCGAAGTGGACAGGTATTTCAAGTGAAACACATTGCTTTTTGCCGTTGTATCCGCCTGGGATAAAGGGTGGGATATATTTTGAAGCTTGACGGGTAGCAGATTGTAAATAGTGAGGGCAATCTGTAGATTTTACCGATGCAATATGACCTGGCCGGTCAATCACGAAACGAAAATCGCAAGTCCGATTTACAATTTTATCACGCAGTTCCTGAAATGAAAGAGGGACCACCAATCTGTTCTCAATATACCCCTGTATATTTGACCTTGTACAGTCCAGCTGCCGGCTACGGGGAACTACGTTTTCACAGCCCTGAGCCACCGGCATAGGGGCAGCGACCTCAAAGATTTCGTCGCAAGCTGACTCCGACTGGGCAGATAAAGAAACAGTGCATAGGGAAAAGCACAGGAGCGCGAATAAAAACGGGGTTTTCATATTATAATTTTACGATGATTAGGATTTAGAATTTCTTTATTTCAGCCGGAAGCGTACCGGAAGGTACATCCACACTCTAACCGGAAAGCCATCCTGCTTGCCAGGCTCCCACTCCAATAAATTGTCCTGAATAGTGTGCAGGGCCTCCTTATCCACATCTTCCCGCAGGCTACGGGTCACTTTGGCTTCGGCTAGCGTGCCAGCGGCATCAATGAGGCAGGCGATCACAACGGTGCCTTCTACCCCATCTTTTTCGGCTTCGGAGGGGTAGGTGATATTTTTGTAAATGGCTTCCAGCATCGCCTTGTCTGCACATTTTTGCCGCTTTTCCGCATCCAGCATACTTTCGCATTCGTAGCTGTAAAAGCGCGGCATCTCTTCAACAGCAGCGGGTTGAACCGCATCATCGGCTGTCTCCTGAGCGGATAGGAAATAGGCGGCAAATAAGAATAAAGTGGTCGTAAAGAGCGCTTTGGCTGGCATGTAACAGAGGTTTACGGAGTTAAATTACCCCCTAAAATTAAGTATTTTTTTAAAGGGCAGAAGCAGGTTTTAACGTTTTTTTCGCTTTGGCCCGCGGTAGGGTGCTACCTCGTCCAGCAGCAGGGCCTCCTGAATGACCTCCAGCAAAGCCGCCTCGGGTATATCTTCCACCGAATGAAACACCACCCCGGTGACCATTTTGCGCCCCCGCGCCTGCAGCAAGCCTTGCTCATTCGACAGCTCAGCGCCCTGAATGAAAGCCAGCTCAACCCCTCCTTCCCGGAGGTTGGTATAACAAACCCAGCTATTGCGGCTGTAGAACGGAATCTTGTACCGGATTTTCGCGTGCACCTCTGGCTGCGCCATCAACAGCCCGTGCAAGTACTCCAACACCGCCCTTTGGGGCGCCTCCTGGTCCAGCATATAGGCTTCCACAGCATCCATCTCCTATTCCTTGGGGAGTTCATCCCGGCCTTCCTGACCCGTGTAGCCCTCCATAGTATAAAGCACGCCCCGGATAGGAACGCGGAGCCACTCCGGGCGGGCGTTCATCTCATACCCCACCTCGTAGATGGCTTTTTCCAGCGTGTAGGTGCGCAGCAGCAATTCCATCGCCTCCTTGTCCTGAGGGATGAAGCTATGCCCGGCGGCGGTATCCAGGTAAGCCGTCAGGAAGTACTGGCTGACATAGTGGAACCACTGATTGGCCCATTTTTCCAGCAGCGGCATGTCGGCTTTACGGTAATTCTGGTTGAGCACCAACTGCCCGTAGGCCGCATAATGGAAGGAGCGGATCATGCCCGCCACATCTTTAAAGGGCGTCCGCTTCAGGCGGCGCTCGCTGATGGAGTGCATGGGCTCCCCTTCGAAGTCAATAATGAAGAAGTCGCGGCCGTTAAACAGCACCTGCCCCAGGTGGTAGTCGCCGTGGACCCGTGTTTTGGTAGCTTCGATCTTGCGGCCGTAGATTTCGCTGAAGCACTCCATGATCTTGTCCTTGATATCCAGTATCCAACGGGCTTCCGCTGCGATGTGCTCCGGCAGGGAGGGCAGGCGGCGTTCGAGGGCTGTCAGCTTTTCATTCACCAGCTTGCGGTGCTGGGAGTAGATCGACCGCTGGTAATTTTGCGTAAAGCGCTCCGGCTTGAAGTCCGGGTCAGTGGTTTCCGATGCCAGGGCAATATGCATTTCGGCAGTGCGCTTGCCCAAAAGCGTTGCCCGTTCGTAGATGACGCTGCCGATCAGGCGTTGCAGGCGTTCCGGCGTATCTCCAAAGTAAATCCGGTCGGCCTGAACCAGGCCGGGGATCGGTTTATCGCGTTCCACCTTAGCCAGCACCTTTTCGTAGTAGCGGTTCAGGGCCTCAAGCATCATCGTCCAGGCTTCCCCCTGATTAGGGATTTTATTCTGCAGCAGACCCAGTATTGTGAAAGAGGGGTCAACGGTATCCCGAAACTGAATTCCGCCACCGTAACGGGGGGAGTGCTCAAAAGAGGTCTGCTCGGAGAGGTAGCGGACGACCTCCAGGTCCGGGTTGATATCGGTATCCAGCTTACGGTAAATCTTGAAGAAGAATTGCCCGTTGTAGATCACCGAAGTGTTGCTCTGCTCCGCCCGCAGCACTTCCGAGGAGACATCTTCGCGCTCTACGTACAGTTCATCGAGGATTTTGCCCGGCTCGAAGGACAGCTGCCCGCCCTTTACGTTAATGCGGGTGTGGGTCTTGATGCGCCAAAACAGCTCATTCCGGAACGGCTCCCCGTAGATGGCGTCGATCAGAATGCCTTCCTGCTCGGGCGTCTTGCAATAGCAAACTACGCTCTGGGGCTCATTTTTAAGAAAGCGCACCATCTCTTCCGCACTGGTCAGGAAAGTGACTGGCAGAAAGTAAGTCTCGGGCAAACCATCGGTATACCGGGCCCTTACGCTTAGGAAGTAAGCAGCTGTGCCTTCCACTTCAATCCGTGGGAAATGGCTGATTTCCAGAGATACTATTTTTTTGGATTTGCCCCCAAACCAGCGGCAGGCCTGCAGGTAGCCCGGCAGTATCTTCTTCTCAAACCGGCGCTTGGTGCTGTAATTGTCAAAAAAAGCCGCCCACTCTACGTCCGAGACCACCTCCGGCACCGTCCGCTCCTTGGGAAGGTCTGCCGTTTCTTCCGGCTGCTCCATAAGGAACCAAAAGTAGCCGTACGGCCCAATTGTGAATTTATAGGGGTCTTCCCCGATCTCAAAAAACTTGTTCTGGCTGAAAATTTCGGTAGGCTGCACGCCTTCGAAGCGGCTGAGGTCAAGCTCGACCGACTGGGAAAACTTGGAAAGGTTGGCCACCACAAGGATGCTTTCTCCTTCGTGAGAACGGATATAAGACAGCACCTTGCCGTTCATGGAATCCAGGAACTCAATAGCGCCATGGCTGAAGGCCTTGAGGCGCTTCCGCATACTGATGATATTCTTCATCCACCAGAGCAAGGACGAAGAATTGCGGTTCTGGATTTCCACATTGATGGCTTCGTAGCGGTACAGTGGGTCGCGGATGACCGGTAAAAACAGCTTTTGGGGGTTAGCGGCGGAAAAGCCGGCATTGCGGTCGGAATTCCACTGCATGGGCGTGCGTACCCCCTTACGGTCGCCGAGGTAGATGTTGTCGCCCATGCCAATTTCGTCCCCGTAGTAGATAACCGGAGTGCCCGGCAGGCTGAACAGGAGGCTATTAAGCAGCTCGATCTTTCGGCGGTCATTGAGCAACAGCGGAGCCAGCCGGCGGCGGATACCTTCGTTAATCTTGGCGCCGTGGTCCTGCGCAAAAACCTTATAGAGGTAGTCCCGCTCTTCCTCCGTAACCATCGACAGCATCAGGTCGTCGTGGTTCCTAAGGAAGAGGGCCCACTGGCTAGTTTCGGGAATGGATGGCGTTTGTTCCAGAATATCGATAATCGGGTAGCGGTCTTCTGTCTGCAGCCCCATATAGAGACGGGGCATGAGGGGGAAGTGGTAGTTCATATGGCACTCGTCGCCTTCGCCAAAGTACATCGCGGCTTCCTCTGGCCAGAGGTTGGTCTCCGCGATCAGGATTTTCCCCGGGTGCTTACGGTCTACATAGTTGCGAAGCTGCCGGAGGTATTCGTGCACCTGCGGGAGGTTTTCGCAATTGGTGCCTTCCTCCCGGAAGATAAACATGGCCGAAGTGAGGCGTACTCCATCCACGCCCAGATCAAACCAAAAGTCGATTACGCTGCGCATTTCTTCCTGAACCCGCTCGTTTTCGTAGTTCAGATCGGCCTGATGGCTGTAAAAGCGGTGCCAATAGTATGCCTTCGCTACGTTATCCCACTCCCAGTTGGAAGTCTCATAATCGCTAAAGATGATCCCTGCTTCCTGATAGGGCTCCGGCGTATCGCTCCAGATGTAAAAATCCCGCTCCGGCGAGCCTTTAGGCGCCTGACGGGCACGCTGAAACCATTCGTGCTCCGTAGAAGTATGGTTAACAATCAGGTCAATGATAACCTTCAGCCCCCGCTTGTGGGCTTCTGCCAAAAAGTGCTCAAAATCCTCTATTGTACCGTAATTGGGGTGTACACTCTTGAAATCCGAGACATCGTACCCATCGTCCTTGAGCGGAGATTCATAGAATGGCAACAGGGAAATGCACGTAACGCCGAGGTCTTCGAGGTAGTCCAGTTTTTCCACCAGGCCGTTCAAATCCCCAATGCCACTGCCATTGCTGTCATAGTAGGCGTGAATAGGCAGCGCATAAATGATACTGTCTTTGTACCAAAGCTGATTGTCTTTGTCGGTCATACCAGGTTTCTTGGTTTCAGGCACTGTTGGCCCAGTGAGCGATGCAGATTCTAAAGAAAACAAAAAAAATGGCGACCGCCAACGGTGGGCTAAAAATTCTATAAAACACGGCCCGCCCGTTCATAAATGCCGTTTCAGCGGCCAAAATCCCTCTTTTAGGCAACCACAATCCGCATTTGCCCAAATGGCGACAAACCAATGAGGCTTCATTTTGTCTCGCTGATGAGCTTTACGATAACCTCCGTTGCAATGATTGATCCGACACCATACCAAACCGCCGCTTTCTTGTGTCTCGTGGGGCTGCTGAGTTGGCTGCCGCAGCCCATCAGCGCTCAAGATTGTACCATTACGGGCACCAACCTTAGCGGTTTGCAGTGCAATCAACCGGGGGAGATACCTGGCTTCCAGCTTTTTCCAACCGGCAGCGGTACAGGCAGCGGCTACGAAATTTCCTCCCCGGACGGCATCATTTTCGAAACAGGCCCCTTTGCTTACAACAGCCCTTCCTTTTTTAATCTTTCGCCCACAGACGCCAACGAGGCGCAATTAGAAATCGTGCTTACCGATACGGATGACCCCGACTGCTTCACGACGGTAAGCGTGGATAACCCCAGCCTGGCCAGCGCCGCCAATTGCCAAATTGACCCTGGCCTGGTCTCCTTTAGCTGCAACTTTGGGGATATCGTACTCTTCACCCTCAACCCCACCGCCCAAAACAGCACTTCCAACTTTTACAACATTACCGCCAACCAGGGGTTCCTAACTTCCGGCACTGCTCAGTACGGCGAGGAGACAGATTTTCTTTTCCAGCCTTCCGGAACACCCCCGGCTACCATTGAGCTTACCCTGACCGACCAGAACGACTCCGACTGCACCGCCACGGTCACATTTGACAACCCCTGCTTAACCACCCTCTGTGATATTTTTGGTTTGACCCCACTCAATGTAACCTGCAATGACAATGGCACGCCCAATGACCCCAACGATGATTTCATCACCTTTGAGCTTGGCATAAACGGCTCTGGCCTGGGCAGCGGATTTGAGGTTACCACCTCGCTTGGGCCTGTGACTCCACCTACTGCCACCTATAGTGCCGGCACCACCTTCCAGACACAACCAGGAACCGCTGGAAACGGAAACTTTCAAATCACCATCACGGACCTCGACGATAACAGCTGCACAGCTTCCGTAAATACTTTTGACCCCGGGGTATGCTCTACGCCACTTCCATGCAACCTGACCATTACAGAGGGTACCCTGACTTGCGATAACGGCGGCACCCTAAATGACCCAAGCGATGATACCTTTTTCCAGAATATTATTGTAGACAACGGAAGTTCAACTGGCAGTTGGTCCTCCAGCAGCCCTGACAACGTTTCCGGCAATTACGGCGATTTGACCGTTCTGGGGCCTTATCCGGCAAATGGGGGCGATGTCACCTTCACTATCATTGACGATAATGACCCGACCTGCACCACCACCTATACCGTAGACAACCCCTGCGATGATGTGTGTAATATCACCAACGTACTCATCAACGGTCCTTCCTGTATTAACAACGGGACTCCCAATGACCCTTCTGATGATTTCATCTTCTTTTTAATCGCCCCTGAAGGGAGTGGCCTGGATAATGGCGTCTATTCTGTGACTTCTTCCTTGCCCCTCACCGGTTCAACGACTGGCACTTACGGAGAGTTTTTTGGGTTTAGTACAGCTCAGGCCAATCAGGGCACGAGTACCTTTACCGTTACGATCACTGATTTGCAGGACCCAAATTGTACTTTTACTTTAACGCTTGATAACCCCTGCTTCTCCTCCTGCGACTTAACCAATCCAGGGCTCGGTTTCACCGTTTGTGATGACAACGGTACGCCCAGTGACCCCAGTGATGACTTCTATACTTTCCCTTTGAATCCAGTGGGATCGGGTCTGGGGAGCGGATACACCGTCTCAGTCAGCGGCGGCACAGTAAGCCCTCCGGGAGGCAACTACGGGAGCGAAACGACTTTCACACTGACTGGTATTGGGCCACCCGCTGGTATAAGCGTTATCGTTACGGATAATGACGACCCTAATTGCTCTACGAATACGATCATCAATTTGCCCCCGCCCTGCTCGACGGCACCCGCCTGTGACATCAACTACGCCCAAATTGGCAACGTCACCTGTAACGATAACGGCACCCCCAACGATCCGAATGACGATACCTTTACCTTCATTCTACAGGTAGCCGGAGACGGGACCAGCCCGAATGGCTGGACCGCCAATGATCCTTTGGGGACAACCGGGGACTATAATGTAGTGACCACTATGGGCCCCTACCCGATATCGGGAGGTGGCTTCCCGGTAGTTGTTACGGATAATGATGACCCCAGCTGTACGACCATATCCGTCGGCATCGTGCCCCCGGGCCCCTGTTCCACTCCTCCTTGCAACATTCAAGCCACTTTATTATCGACATCCTGCTTTGACAACAATACGCCCAGCGATCCTTCTGATGACTTATTTCAGGGTAATATTTTAGTTGAAAACCCCGGCAATACCGGTGGGTGGCTGGCGACCTACCCAAATGGTGGGCAGCCCGTAGGTAATTACGGGGACGCAGCAGGCTTTGGCTTTGCTTTTATTAATGATGGGCCCTTTACAGTAACTTTCACGGACCAGTTGGACCCCAGCTGTACGGTGGATGTAGTTGTTGACCCGCCACCTGCCTGTTCGGACCAACCTCCGTGCGATATAGCTGTAACCATTACCTCTCCACCAACCTGCTCTAATAATGGAACGCCCGGTGACCCCAGCGATGATACCTTCACCTTTAATGCTACCATCTCGGGAACAGGAATTGGAAGCAGCTGGACAGCCAATGACATCAACAATACTTCCGGAAGCTATAATGCCTCGACCCTCTTCGGCCCTTACCCTATTGCCGGAGGGCCTTTGGCTATTACCATCACCGATGGTAATGACCCGACCTGTACAAGCACCTTTTCCGTGGATGCCCCGCCCGCCTGCTCTGACCCCTGCACCATCACCCCCATCCTAAACAACATCACCTGCGATGACAACGGCACGCCCGGCAATCCCAACGACGATGTCTTTTTTGCCAACGTAACGGTCAACGGCACTGGCGGGCCTTCCGGTTGGACGGTGTTCCCGGTCTTTGGGCCAGGTATCGGGGCTTACGGCACAACAGTTGACTTTGGGCCTATCCCGATCAGTGGCGGGCCGGTGACCCTGACCTTTACGGACCAGAACGGACCAACCTGTTCCGCTGACCTTACCCTTACGCCACCTGCCCCATGCTCCGTTGAGCCCTGCAACCTGGACTTGCCTACAGTCATTACCCCTATTTGCGATAATGGCGTTATCAACTTTGAGCTGCTCGTAGATGGGACAGGGACAGGCGTCAACTATCAGATCAACGCACCCGGCGGCGTACTGACAGCAGGCACAACCGGCAACTATGGGCAGGTTAGCCCGTTTTCCTTGTTGCCGAACAACCTCTCCCAGGACAACTTCACCCTGACCCTCACCGACAGCAACGACCCCACTTGCACCCAAACGGTAAGTATTGATAACCCTTGCAATGCCTGCCTGATCACTTCCGCAGCTGTTTCCAATGTGCAGTGTGCGGACAACGGCACGCCGGGCGACCCTTCTGATGACTTAATTAGCTTTTCAATTCTGGCAGATGGGGCCAGTACTTCCGGGAGTTATGTGGTATCGGCAGTCGGGCAAACGGTTCAGCCTTCCAACGGCACGTTTGGCAGCCTGAGCAGCTTTGCTCTGCCCCCGGGCAGTGCGGGCAACGGGCCAGTCACCCTCACCCTGACTGATGCCTCAGATAGCAACTGCACCACCACCGTACAGCTAAGCGACCCAGGCACCTGTTCTGATGCTTGTGCCATTAATGCCCTGCTCGTGGATACCAACTGCATTGCTTCCGGAGTGCCTGAAGACGACTTCTTCCAGGCGACTATTCAGGTTATTAACCCGGTAGGCACAGCCGGGTGGACAGCCCAGACTACGCTTGGGCCAGTGACCGGCAACTATAATCAGGATTTAGACATCGGGCCTTTCCCCATCAGCCAGGGGAGTTTTAGCCTGACGATTGCCGACCAGCTTAATGCAGGGTGCAGCACAACCCTTTTGGTAGTGCCCCCCGGCCCGTGCAGCGTGGTTTGCGAAGCCGACACTACGGCCTTTGATTTACAGACTTGCAACCCTTTGGATACCGGCACAATTATACAAAATCTGACTGGGCAAGAGGGCTGCGACTCTATCGTGATTACAGCAACGGCCCTGCTGCCATCGGATTCTATTTTTCTGGCAGAAAGCAGCTGCAACCCGGCGGATACAGGTACAGTTACGCAAAACCTCACCAACCAATTTGGGTGCGACTCCGTCGTGGTTACCAATACCCTGCTCGTGGACAGTGATACCACGCTCATTGATTTGCAGTCCTGCAACCCGGCGGATACAGGCATTGTTGTCCAAAACCTCACCGGGCAGACCGGGTGTGATTCCATCATCATCACGACGACCACGCTATTGCCCTCAGACTCCATTTTCCTGGTGGAAACGAGCTGTAGCCCTGTGGATACGGGTACAGTTACCCAGGTACTGGTCAATCAATTCGGGTGCGACTCTATCATTATCACCACGACTACGCTATTGCCCAGCGACACCACCCTGCTATTCACCGAAAGCTACAGCCCACAGGATACCGGGACCGTAGAGACGCTTTTGCAAAATCAGTTTGGGTGCGACAGCCTCGTCATCACCACCACTGCCCTGCTGCCCAGCGACACCACCCTGCTATTCACCGAAAGCTGCAGTCCACAGGATACCGGTACGGTAGAAACGCTGCTGCAAAATCAGTCCGGGTGCGATAGCCTCGTCATCACCACCACCACGCTCCTGCCCAGCGACACCACCCTGCTCTTTAGCGAGAGCTGCAGCCCGCAGGATACCGGGACCGTAGAAACGCTGCTGCAAAACCAGTCCGGGTGCGACAGCCTCGTCATCACCGCCACCACGCTCCTGCCCAGCGATACCACCCTGCTCTTTAGCGAGAGCTGCAGCCCACAGGATACCGGGACCGTAGAGACGCTTTTGCAAAATCAGTTTGGGTGCGACAGCCTCGTCATCACCACCACTGCCCTGCTGCCCAGCGACACCACCTTGCTATTCACCGAAAGCTGCAACCCACAGGATACCG
>CAZNSK010000001.1:59090-65720 GCA_964575505.1 uncultured Phaeodactylibacter sp. | reverse complement strand
GGATACCGGTACGGTAGAAACGCTGCTGCAAAATCAGTCCGGGTGCGACAGCCTCATCATCACCACCACTACCCTGCTGCCCAGCGACACCACACAGCTATTCACCGAAAGCTGTAACCCCCAGGATACCGGGACCATCACCCAAACTCTGACCAATGCTTTTGGGTGCGACTCTGTCATTATCAACGAAATTGCCCTGGTGGAGGCAGCGATTGTAGAAACGCGGCTGGATACTTTATGCCAAGATGAAGCCATAGTGATCAATGGGACGCGCTATACCGCCGACAACCCACAAGGGCAAGAGATTTTAACCAGTGCAGCGGGTTGTGATTCCGTAATATTGAATGTTGCACTCACTTTTGTAGCGCCTGCCCCCCAAATTAGTGTGGAGCCGCCGCCCTGTCCAGGCCAAAACGGCCGCCTACGCGTGGATAGCATTGGCGGCAGCCCTCCCCCTTTCACCTTATCATTAGATGGGCAAAGCTTTTTTCCTATTGAAGCCCTGCCCTACGAAGTGGCACGGCCAGCTGGGAGCTACAGCCTGAACCTGCGTGATGCTCTAGGCTGTTCTGCACAGGCCTCTGTGACCATTCCAGAAGGCGAGCCCCTAGCCATTGACCTGGGTGGGCCCTACGAGCTGACCCTCGGAGACTCCCTGCAACTTAACCCCTCTTTTAATTTTGACCCTCAGGCGATTGCGTGGGCACCGGATAGCTTGCTGAGTTGCCAGGATTGTCTGTCCCCTTCCCTCTCGCCCAGCCAAAGCCTTACCCTTACCCTGCAGGCTACTGCCTCGGAGGGGTGCAGCACTGATGCAAGCGTAGCCGTTGTGGTCAACCGGAATGTAGAAATCTTCGCGCCGAACATTTTCAGTCCGAACGGTGATGGGGCTAATGACCGGTTTACGCTATTTGCCGCAGACAGTCAGGTCCGTAATATCGAACGGCTGGAAATTTACGACCGCTGGGGCAATCAAGTATTTGTGGGAGCCAACCTCCGCCCGGGCAACCTTCAGGAAGGCTGGGATGGTAATTTTAGAGGTCAACCCCTTGACCCAGCTGTCTTCATTTATTTCGCAACAGTAGAATGGGCAGACGGGCGTACCACGCTCCTGAGGGGCGAAGTCGTGCTCATGCGGTAGGCCTTGCCCTAAAAAACCAGTCCATGCAAAAAAAAACAAATAGAATTTTACCTTTGTATCCGCTTTATGCATCTTTTCGCCCGATATACCGTAAACAAGCAATGCGCAACAACATTAAATCAGGTATGTTCTGATTTCTAGCCAAACTCTAGTGTTCAACGCCTGAACCAGCGTTGCTACATCCAAGTGGGTCCACTTACTCTTTGACCGCCCGGGATGTAACAAGCAACTGCCACAGGCAAAGCAAGGCAACGCCCGCTATGATAACCGGGAGTGTCCTGCAACCCCAAACTAGCTACCGGCATCGGTGGTTAAAGCCAAAACTGGCTCATGACTATACCCAAGGTATTTCCCTTCATCCTGGGAAAACGAACACAAAAAAGCCCAATTAAACACTGAGACTAATCCCCCCACTTTACAGTCATTGCAACAATTAGCACGCGTCACGGGACAACACTAAGCAATGCCCAGTGCAGCACCGCGCGCTATTGGAAGATGTCTATGGTTTCCGCCAAACGAACACATGATGATAAAGACGACCTTAAAAAACATCAATCATGCGGTTTGGCTTTTGGGTGCTTTACTTCTGGGATTATCCTCTCAGAGTGCCACGGGGAGTGTACCTAATAGTCACCGCGCGTCCTGCGGTATTACAACATCCGGACTGGGGGGTGTGGTATGCCTGGACAATGATACGCCAACCAATTCAGCAGACGACCGCCTGACCTTGTTCCTCAACCCGGCAGGCACCGGCCTGGGCAATGGTTATACCCTGAGCATGGACAACGGCACTGTAGGGCCAAGTACTGCCATTTACGGCATCCCCAATGGCTTTGTCATTGATCCGGACAACCCCACGGCCCCCACCTTCGAGCTTACCATTACCGACGATAGCAACCCGAATTGCACTTTCGTTATCACGCTGGACAACCCCTGTTACTCCACCTGCGAAATTGGACCAGTGGATGTAGTAGATGTGTACTGCAATGATAATGGCTCCCCTGACAACGGCAGCGATGACTACATCCAATTCGACATCAACGCCACCGGCACCGACATTGCGCTGGAGTACAATATCGTAGCCAGCCCGGGTCTTGTACTCCCCGGCAGCGGGTTTTACAACACCGTAGAAACATTTCAACTCACGCCAGGCTCCGCCGGCAACGGCCCAGCGTCCTTTATCCTAACTGATCAGTCGGACCCCGCCTGCCAGTTCATTTTTACCATTCAAGACCCCGGGGCCTGCGTCACCCCCTGCAATCTGGACAGTCCGGGGCTACTGGGCGTTCAGTGCGACGACATGGGCACTGATAACACCGCGGCTGACGACGAGCTGCTGATTACGCTGGACCCAGGGGGAACGAGCCTCGGGAACAGCTATACCATTAGCGCCCCGGGATTGTCTTTTGCCAATACCACCGGCGTCTATGGCAGCCCTACTACTTTCAGGCTTGTCAATGCCGATGCCGCCCCTTCCAGCTTTCTGATGACCATAACGGACAACGAAAACCCATCTTGTACCCTTTCCTTCTCCGTCAACAATACCGCCCCTTGCTCTACGCCAGTGCCCTGCGATATTACAGTCGGCAACCCTAGCAGTATCAACTGCTCCAACAACAGCGTTATCAACTTTACCCTAACGCCAATGAGCGGTACAGTCGGACAGTACAATCTGACGATCCCGGAGGGCGTGATCCTTGGCCAGAATGCAGGCTTATTCGGCATGCCCACCACCTTCAGCTTTTTGCCCAATGAGCCTCAGGCCCCCACATACACCATTACTATCCGGGATAATGCCAACCCTTCTTGCACCTATAATGTCGTCATAGACAACCCTTGCGATGACTGCTCACTGTCGGGCCTAGCGGTGCTGGATGTCACTTGCAACAATAACGGCACGGGGACGATAGCGGGAGATGACCAAATGCAAATTACCCTGCAACCCAATGGTGTCAACACGGGTGCCACTTACACCGTCATCGGCAATGGGCTGAGCGCTCAGCCCGGCATTGCTCCTTACGGAGTGCCTACGACTTTCACCCTAGCACCGGGGACGGCCGCCGGTGGCGATGTGACCGTAACCATCATCGATAATACGGACCCCAGCTGCACCTACTCCATTGACGTGCCTGAGACCGGCAGTTGTTCCGATGATTGCAACATCCTGGATGCTGGCCTCTCCTTCATTAACTGCAACGACAACGGCACCTTCAGCGACCCCAGTGATGATTTCATCTCCTTTGTACTTCGGGTGGAAGCCATCAGTTCGGCTGCCGGCTACTTCATCAGTGCAGATGGAGTACCAGTCATCCCCTCAATGGGGACCTACGGCATCAGCCAGGCCTTTGTGCTGCCGCCCGGCACAGCCGGCGCCGGAGGGGTAGATATTACCATCACCGATGCGCAAAACCCTGGCTGCACCTACACGTTTTTTCTCTCTGACCCAGGCGACTGTTCCTCTGTCTGTTCGCTGACTGCTGACTCCATAGACTTGTACTGCTATGACAACGGCACTCCCGGTATCTTTGCCGACGATTCCTACGTCGCCACTTACCAGGTGCTCAACTACACCGCAGCCAGCGGAAGCAGCTGGACTGCCAGTACACCTGCGGGGCTTATAGCTGGCCAGTACGAAGACATCATCGAGCTCGGCCCCTTCCTGATTGATCAAGGCCCAGTCACCATCAACTTCACGGATGTGGTGGACACGACCTGTACCTACGAGCTGGTCATTGCGCCTCCCCCCCCTTGCTCCGATACCTGCCAAATCCTGGCTGCCGGCTTGGATGATCTTTCTTGTGTAACGGATACACTAACCTTCACGCTCAATCCGGTTGGTAATGCGACTAGCGGTGGGTACAGCGTCAGCATGCCCGGCGCTACCCTGGCGGGTTCGCCAATCGGCACCTACGGCTCAGCGACCACTTTTCAGTTCCTGCCTGATTTGCCACTGGAAGATACGCTGGAGGTCATTATTACCGACACCATGGTGGGCAGCTGCACAGCGGCATTCCCTGTAGTCAATGAATGTAAATCCTGTGAAATCACCTCGGCGGCAATTTCCGATATTGAATGCCAGGATAACGGCACCCCTGCAGAGCCCAGCGATGACTACCTGGTGCTGGAGATATTGGTAGAAGGGCTGTACACCGGTGCCAACTACAACGTAGAGTTACCCAACGGGGACCCCCTTCCCGGCACCGGGCTGTACGGTTCTGTTTCCCAATTCACGATGCCCACCGGTAGTGCTTCCCAGGGCAACTTACCCATTGTAGTCCGGGACGCCACTGACCCCTTTTGCAGCCAGCTGCTGGTTTTGAGCAATCCGGGCACTTGTTCAGATGACTGTTTGCTCACAGAGACCACCATCAGCCAGGTTGCTTGTAATGATAATGCCACGCCGGGCAACCCTGCCGACGACTTTATAGAATTTGAGCTTTTTGCAGAAGGTATTAATACAGCGGTTGGCTACACCCTAAGTAGTAGTGCCGGTACTTTTGCGTCGGGCCAGGGCACCTACGGAAGCACCCAAGCGTTCATTCTTGACTTGCATGACGCGTCGGCAAATACAATCCCGATTACCCTTACAGACGCTCAATCGGGGGATTGCAGTGCAACCCTTAGCATCCTTAACCCCGGCAGCTGCTCGGATGCCTGCGAGATTGAGGCGGAGGTCGTTTCGGTCAACTGCCTGGATAATGGCACAGCCACCATACCTGGAGACGACCTTTTCGAATTTACTGTACTTCTAAGCAACACCACCGGCACAGGCGGCTGGTATACCATTCCGCCCTCCGGCTTGGAGAGCGGAGCGTACGGGGCACCTACAGACATTGGCCCCTTCCCAATTTCCGGCGGCATGGTCAATATCGCTTTCCTTGACGAATTCCAGGACAACTGTTCAGTCGTGCTCACCATCAACCCACCCGCAGCTTGTTCAGATTCCTGTGTGCTGGATGCCACTGTGGAGTCGCTGGTTTGTGATGATAATGGCACGCCAGGCACTACGGCTGATGATACCTTCACGGGGCTGCTAACCGTCAGCGGCCTTAATAATGGCAGTGGCTGGTCGGCACAGGTACCAGGGCCTCTTACGGGCAACTACGGCGAAGCTGCATTTATTGGCCCCTTTCCGGCGGACACCAGCGCGTTGTTCATCACCATTGAGGATTTAGATACAGCAGGCTGCGAATTATCCCTGGAAATTCCCAGTACTGGCCCATGCTCTGCCGGTTGCCCTTCTGCGGATACCACTTACCTCTTTAACCAGTCTTGCAGCCCTTTGGATACCGGTCAATTGATAACCACCTACACGAATCAGCAATCTTGTGACTCGCTGGTTATTCTTACAACGACTTTGCTGCCCAGCGATACGGTTTTACTATTCAGCGAAAGCTGCAATGCCGCAGACACCGGCACCGTTGCCCAGACCTTCGCCAACCAATTCGGCTGCGATTCGGTGGTCATTACCCAGACCACCCTGCTGCCCAGCGATACCGTCCTGCTGGATCAGCAGAGCTGTAACCCGCAAGATACCGGCACTGTCACGCAGAACCTGACTAATCAGTTTGGGTGCGACTCCATCGTCGTCATCAATACGCAGTTGGTGGAAGCCGACACCACCCTGCTGTTCAGCGAAAGCTGCAATACCGCAGATACCGGCACCGTCGCCCAGACCTTCGCCAATCAATTTGGCTGCGATTCGGTGGTCATTACCCAGACCACCCTGCTGCCCAGCGATACCGTCCTGCTGGATCAGCAGAGCTGTAACCCGCAGGATACCGGCACCGTCGCCCAGACTTTCGCCAATCAATTTGGCTGCGATTCGGTGGTCATTACCCAGACCACCCTGCTGCCCGGCGATACCGTCGTGCTAGCCCAGCAGAGCTGCAACCCCGCCGATACCGGCACCGTCACGCAGAACCTCCTCAATCAGTTTGGGTGCGACTCCATCGTCGTCATCAATACCCTGCTGGTGGAGGCCGATACCACCTTGCTGTTCAGCGAAAGCTGCAATGCCACAGATACCGGCACCGTAGCCCAGACCTTCGCCAATCAATTTGGCTGCGACTCGGTGGTCATTACCCAGACCACCCTGCTGCCCGGCGATACCGTCGTGCTAGCCCAGCAGAGCTGCAACCCCGCCGATACCGGCACCGTCACGCAGAACCTCCTCAATCAGTTTGGGTGCGACTCCATCGTCGTCATCAATACCCTGCTGGTGGAGGCCGATACCACCTTGCTGTTCAGCGAAAGCTGCAATACCGCAGACACCGGCACCGTTGCCCAGACCTTCGCCAATCAATTTGGCTGCGATTCGGTGGTCATCACCCAGACCACCCTCCTGCCCAGCGATACCGTCCTGCTGGACCAGCAGAGCTGCAACCCGCAGGATACCGGCACCGTCACGCAGAACCTGCTCAATCAGTTTGGCTGCGACTCCATCGTCGTCATCAATACCCTGCTGGTGGAGGCCGATACCACCTTGC
>CAZNSK010000001.1:0-58990 GCA_964575505.1 uncultured Phaeodactylibacter sp. | reverse complement strand
TGCGACTCCATCGTCGTCATCAATACCCTGCTGGTGGAGGCCGATACCACCTTGCTGTTCAGCGAAAGCTGCAATACCGCAGACACCGGCACCGTTGCCCAGACCTTCGCCAATCAATTCGGCTGCGATTCGGTGGTCATTACCCAGACTCTGTTGCTACCTCCGGATACGGTCTTTTTGAATACGGTGAGCTGCAATCCGCAGGATACCGGCACCTCTGCCCAGACCTTGCAAAACAACAACGGTTGTGATTCTGTCGTCATCACGCTTACCACCCTGGCCGAGACCTATTCCGTCACCAATACCCTTTACTCCTGCGATCCTGAGGAAACAGGCATTGCAACGCAAACCTTTGACAGCCAATTTGGGTGCGACTCCATCGTCATTACCGAAACATTGCTCTTGCCCACTGACTCTACCTTGCTATTTAGTGGAAGTTGCAATCCTGGAGATACCGGCACAGTGGCGCAAACTTTCACTAACCAATTCGGCTGCGACTCTGTGGTCATTACCCAAACTGCCCTCCTGCCTAGCGATACGGTCATGCTTACCCAGCAGAGCTGCAACCCGCAGGACACCGGTATCACCACCCAAAACCTGCTCAATCAGTTTGGGTGCGATTCCATTGTCGTCACTCAAACCACGCTGCTGCCCAGTTTCCGAAGCCCGGTAGTGTTGGACCTGTGCCCCGGGGATAGTGTGCTATTCAATGGCACCTACTACTCCGCCAGCCGGCCGGAAGGGCTGGACACTTTAACGGCGGCCAACGGGTGCGACAGCATTCTCGACATCAGCGTTCAGCTTCTGCCCGCGCCTGAGGTCAGGTTCTACCGGGACACCCTCTGCGAAGGAGAATCCATTGAGTTATTCGGCACGGTTTACGATACCAGCCAGCCGAATGGCCAGTATACCGTCCCGAGTGAGACAACCGGCTGTGACTCCGTCATTACCAATATAGCGTTGATCTTTAACGCCCCCCGGGCGACCCTGCAGCTCTCCGCCCCGGAATGCCCGGGCGACAACGGCCATTGGTCGATCAGCAGCCTTAGCGGCGGGGCTTCTCCCTACACTTACGCCATAAATGGGGAAGTTTTCGAAATAGCGGAGGGGCTGCCGCTGCGGGGCCCTATCGCCCCCGGCACTTATCAATTGCTGGTCCGGGATGGGCTGGGCTGTGAAGGGCAGCAAAATTTCACCATTGAAGCCACTGAAGCTTTGGAAATTGACCTGGGTGCCGATATCGAAATCCGGCAAGGCGATGAAGTCAACCTAATGCCAGACATCAACTTCGAGCCAGACTCCGTTGCCTGGTCGCCAGCCGGGAGCGTGGCCTGCGCCGGCTGCCTGGAAACTACAGCGACGCCCATGGCATCCATTACCCTGCGGCTGAGCGCCTTTAAGTACGCGGGCTGTGCTGCCTCCGACGAGGTGCGTATCCAGGTCAACCGCAGGCCGGAGGTCTACGCCCCGAATGCCTTTAGCCCGAATGGCGATAACCAGAATGACTACTTCACCCTCTATGCCAACTCGGCCCGGGTAGCCGAGATTGAATCCCTGGCCATATTTGACCGCTGGGGGGCACAGGTATTTGAGGCTTACGATCTACAGCCCGGCCTGGAAGCAGGAAGTTGGGATGGCCGTGTGCGAGGCACTCCCGCGAATACGGGGGTATACGTTTTTATTGCCACTATACGAATGATAGACGGGCGGGAAGAAATGATTAAAGGAGAGTTTTTGCTCATGAAATAGCACCCAAAGCCAGTAAAACCCCGCTGCCCTGCTTTAACGGTGCAGATTGGGGACGAGAATACCAATGAGCGCCCCCAGCCCATAACCAACGATTACGTCGCTGGGGAAGTGCTTGCCTGCCTTTACCCGGAAGAGGGCTGTAAGAGCAGGGAGCGTGGCTGCGGAAGCCCAAATGACGCCTTTATTCCTCATGTCTGGCCGGTTTTGAATTAGCGTCTGGGCGGTGAAGAAAGACATAGCTGCCGTGTTGGAGGCATGCCCTGAGAAAAAGGAAAGCCGGGCCTCTGGGTCGATTTTCAGCGCTTCTCCTGTCATGGGGTTGTAGGTATAGGGGCGGCTCCGCCGGGCAGTCAGCTTAACGATGCGGGTAATGCCATTGTTGATGAGCAAGGTTTCCAGCCACATAAGGGAGACCACCCCGTAATTGTTGCGGCTATTGGCATCCGCCAGCAGGCCCAGAGGCAAAATAAGTGCAGTGCGCAGGGCAATATCACTGGCAACCCGGGCCTGTTCACTCGACTGCAGGGTAGCGTACCGGTCGAGCTTGTTGATACTCAAAGGGTCGAGTAGCTCAATCTCATCCAGGGAGAGGCCGGGCGTTTTCTTTTGCAGTGGGATGCTCAACCCGTAGGTGAGGGCACCTGTACCAAGCAGTGCGCCATCCACCGGCCAGCTGAACTTATGGGCTTGCCCACGGGCTGCCGGCAGCAACATTAGGGTCAATAAGAATAGGCAAATCAAGGTAAGTGGATAGTGGTGGCGCATAGAGACGGTAGTTTAATATGGTAAAGTAAAAATTTCCGGATGAATTCCTGTTAAATTCCTCGGGGAGTAGCCTAACTTGCCCTGCAAAATCTGACTAAGACCCTATGCAAACTCGCACCTGGACCCTGGACCGTATCATCAATATCCTGCTTTACCTGGGCGGCATCGCGTTATTCCTGTGGCTACTCGATTACCTTAGCCCCTATTTGGTTTCCTTTTTCCTGGCGCTTCTACTAGCGTACTTACTGGAGCCAATTGTACGTTTTTTTCAAGAGCGCCTGCGTATTGGTATCCGCTGGGTATCGGTAATGCTGACGCTGTCGGCCCTGGTAGGCTTACTCATCCTCATCGGCATACTGGTGATACCGGCTATCAATGCGGAGCTCGCCAAGCTGCAGTGGCTGCTGGGCGGCAAGCTGGAAATACAGTACGACTCTATCCTCCCGCCGGAGCTGCTCCGGGAAATCGAAGCCTACCTGCAAAGCGACGAGCTTATGGCGCTATTGACGGAAGAGAGCCTGTACACCTACGGCGCTAAGCTCCTCTCCTACCTGTGGAGCGGCCTCAGCAGCGCCATGGGCCTGGTGCTGGGGTTGTTCAGCATCGTTACCTTTCTTTTGTACCTGGTTTTCATTATGCTGTTTTACAATGACTTTGCCGACCACTGGGAATCGGCCATCCCTCCGGCGTACCGGGGCCCGGCGGTGACTCTTATCCACGATGTGGAGGATGGCATGCAAGTCTACTTCCGGGGGCAGGCCCTGGTAGTTTTCTGGGTTTGCATCCTGTTTGCGCTGGGCTTCAACCTGATTGGCTTGCCGCTGGGGATTTTGTTAGGCCTTTTTGTGGGCCTGCTCAACTTTGTCCCTTACCTTCAGATGCTTGGCCTGGTACCTGCCCTCTTGCTCGCCGGTGCCCAATCCATCGAAACCGGGCAGGACTTTTGGGTATGCGCTGGCTTGATGCTACTGGTCTTTATCATTGTGCAAGGCATTCAGGAGGTGGCCCTTATCCCGCGTATTCTAGGCAACGCAACCGGGCTTAACCCTGCCGTTATCCTATTGGCCCTGTCTGTGTGGGGCGGGTTGTTCGGCATCATAGGCATGGTCATCGCCCTGCCTCTAACCACGCTGCTCATCAATTACTACAAGCGCTTTGTGCTTCTGCAGCCGGAAGAGGAGGAATGAACCGCCTATTCATAAGAAGCGGCCGAGGCCAGTGGTCGGAACTGCCACCACATTGCCACCGTAAAAGCGGAAATCAGGTGCCATACGCCCCAAAAGGCAGCAATCATCGCCATTCCGCCCAGCCCATTGAAAAAATTGAAGATCAGGATGAGGGCCAAACCTGAGTTCTGAATACCGGTTTCTATAGAAATAGCACGGGCATCCGCCTGAGGCAAGCCATTGCGCATTGCCCATTGATAACCCGTAAACAGGGCAACAGCATTGTGAATGACCACCAGGTAAAATACGATGTGGAGATAGTTGATGATATTATCGTAATTGGCATAAAGCGCAAAGAGAACAAAGCCGATAAAAATGGCAAGCGACATGATGCGGACGGGCTTCTTGAGCAGGGCAGTGGTCTTAGGGAAACGGGCATGAAGCCCCATCCCAATCAGCAGGGGGACTATAATAAGCTGAACGATGGTGCCCACCATGTTTAAGGGAGGCACGTAGATGTCATTCTGCAGGCCCTCTGAGCCCGGCACGATAGGCGCTAATAGCATGAAGTACAATGGTGTGATCACGACGGCCCCTAAAGTCGAGACGGAGGTCATGAGCACCGAAAGCGCTGTATTGCCCTTGGCAAGGTGGACCGCAAAATTCGATACATTGCCTCCCGGGCATGCGGACAGTAGCAACATGCCGAGCGCAATGCTGGGGGAAGGTCGAAAAAGAAAAATCAGGCCAATGGTTAGTAAAGGCAATAGGAGCAGCTGAGCAATCAGCCCAACAACCGGAGCTTTAGGCCGTCGAATCAAATCCCGAAAATTTTCAATCCTTAGGTCTAAGGCAACGCCAAACATGATAAAAGCCAGGCAAATATTCAACAGTGCAAGCTGCTCGGGGTTAAAGTTGATCTTAATGGCATCAATAGCGGTCATTCCTGCAATATTATGGGATAAATGTAGTAAGAATAGCCGAAATGCCTATAACACTGGCTTTACCCCGCTGGTTTTTGATTATATTCGACATACTGAAGACTGGAAACATCACCATTTATGAAGTTATTTTTTGCTATTGGCTTTACCCTGATCTTCGTCTTGCCGTTAGCCGGGCAAGGCGCCCTGGACGAGCTTAAGCAGCAGGTCAGATCGGATTACGCTTACCTGAAAGGTACCAAGGATCCCTACGCCAGCCTGAAAGCAGCAGTGCAAAAGGACTACGCCTACCTGGAAGAGCTGTACCGCCATTACCACGCCCATCCGGAGCTTTCCTTTCACGAGCAACAGACGGCTGCCCGTATGGCGGCCGAGCTGCGCGCAGTCGGATTTGAAGTTACGGAGAACGTAGGCGGTTATGGCCTGGTTGGCGTACTGCGCAATGGGCAAGGGCCCACCGTTTTGGTACGGGCGGATATGGATGCGCTGCCAATCGTTGAGGACACTCGCCTACCCTACGCCAGCGCGGTAACCACTAAGGATGACGCCGGCAAAGAGGTGGGCGTCATGCATGCCTGCGGGCACGATGTGCACATGACCGTCTGGACAGGCGCGGCCCGGCAATTGGCTGAGCGGCAGGACGCCTGGAAAGGGACGGTCGTCTTCATTGGGCAGCCGGCGGAGGAGCGGGGTGGCGGTGCCAAGGCTATGCTGGCAGATGGGTTATACGAGCGCTTTCCGGTGCCCGATTACGCTATTGCGCTGCACGTAAGCGCCGGCATGGAGGCGGGCAAAGTGGGCTGCCGCAGCGGCTACAGCCTGGCTAATGTCGACATGATGGATATCACGGTATACGGCCAGGGCGGGCACGGCGCCTATCCGCATACCACCAAAGACCCCATCTTGTTGGCTTCAAGAATCGTAGTCGCCCTGCAAAGTATCGTGAGCCGGGAACTCTCTCCCCTGGAGCCTGGCGTCGTTACAGTAGGCGCTATCCACGGCGGGACCAAAGGCAATGTTATTCCCGATCAGGTAAAGCTGGAGCTTACGCTGCGTTCTTACACCGATGAGGTGCGGCAGGCCATTATCGACAAGGTTAAGCGGATTTGTGCAGGTGTTGCGATGTCGGCAGGGCTGGAAGAAAGCCGGTACCCTAAAGTTGAACTTCGGGATGAGTTCACCCCCGCAACTTACAATGACCCGGCGCTGGCCGAGCGGGCACAGCGCGTGTTTGCCGAAGCATTAGGCCAAGAAAGCGTCGTCGAAGTAGAACCGGTGATGGGCGGAGAGGACTTCGGGCGGTATGGCCGGACGGAGGAAGAGGTGCCCATCTTTATGTTCTGGCTGGGTGCTGTTTCCAAAGCCAAGATGGCAGCAGCCAGAGCAGGCGAACTAGAGCTCCCTTCCCTTCACAACGCCAGCTTCGCTCCCGACCCCCAGCCTACCATTACCACGGGCGTGGTAGCCATGACGGCAGCAGTTATGGATTTGCTGAAATAACAAAGCCCCGGACAGATTGAGTCTCCGTCCGGGGCATTGTAAAATCGTTGATGCTAAGCGTAATTATTCAAATTCGATTTCCTTCATATTGTAAAGATCTTCGTTCACGCGGATGTCGTTATCCAGCACCATTTCGTATTCGCTAGCATCGTTTTGTAGAAAGATAATATCATTTTTAACGATGGTCTCTTCATCTTTGGAATCTACCCGGCGGAATTTAGTCAGAATATCTAAATCGGTATCGCCGTCCAAATCAGTCAAAAAGCTATCCTGCTGGTAGCAGAAATCACCTTTGCAGTAAGCATAAGCCAGTACTTGCACTGGCTCCATCACTTCACCATTCAGGTCAAATAATACAATCGTATTGGGCCCCTTGTTGCTGGGCACGCGCATCAGATAGTGTTCAGCTTCGTTACCCTTTATACTGTAAATGCTATAAGCATAAGCTTTGTCATCTTCCAGCAAATCGCGGTATTCGCCCGTAAACATCTCGTAGTAAGCTTCCGGAACTTCTCTTCCTTCGAAGGGGTACCCGTAGGGCAGCTCATCATCGGTATGTGCATATACCCGGAGGTTGCCGACATTACTCTCTTCGAATAAAGCTACAAACTCAGCGGCTTCAGGTGTAACCGGAACATTAGTGGCTGGGTAGGGGCGTACATTGTAGTCTCCGTAGGAAGTATCCTGTTCCTGCCCGTAGACAGGAGAAAGGGCAATGGCGATAACAATCAGCAAGCTTAGGATTCGCATGTTCTACAATTTTTTCATTTTGGTTATTCAATTGTAAAACAGCAACTTACGAATGCATGTTCGTTATGCTACTCATGGCGCAGCTCTTCCTGATAGGCCTGCAGCACCCCCCATTCGCCCTGCACCGCCAATTTGGCCTGATCCGGCCAGGTATTGGGGTCATGCATGTTGTAATTGGGGCCCGAAGCTTCCAGAATTTCGCGCAGGCGGGCCGTATCGGCAGCTGCCAGGTCGCCCCAGGTTTCGATGCCTGCCGTATTCAAAGCTTCGGCTACCATGGGGCCGATGCCTTCAATTACGGTCAGGTCGGAGGGGTCTTCTGAGAAAGGAGCAATTTTGGGTTTAAAGGCTTCTGGGTCTTCCTGTTTTTTCAGGGCAAGCTGCGCCGCCTGCTCCACCCACCGGTCCTTTTCAATCCGGCCCGGGAAGTAGCTGATAGCAGTGGTCACTTCCTTGACGCGCGCCGAGTCCCAGGTGCTGATCTCTTCGTAAGTATGTACGCCAATCCGGTTGAGCTGCTGCTCCAGGAAGCGGCCAATGCCTTCGATACGGGTCAGGTCGTCCCGGCCCTCAATAGACTCTGGTATTTTTTCGAGATAGGGCTTTTGGGCGGAGAAGCGCATTTCGGGCTCCTCTTCTACGACCGGGGCATCCGGTAAACCTGGCATAGGATGGATTTCCGGGTGCTGCGCCTCGCTGTGGGTGGAAAGTTGACGAGGCTTGGCCACTGTGCCCCCAGCTAACATTCCTTCCAGGGCCGCCACTTTTTGCTCCAGGTTATCCAGGCGGCGCCGGTTAGCGTTTGAAGTGCTTTGCAACTCCGCGGCCTGATCAACGGGCTGGCTTTCGGAGGACTGCAGCGCCTGATTCAGCTCTTCATTGCGCTTGCGCAGCTGGGCGAGCTCCTCGTTTAGCTCGTCTATGACAGCCTGGTAAGAGTCATCAGCGCTGCCGCCTTCCTCCAGCCGCCGGTTGAGGGCAAAAATTTCCTTGTTGAGCAGCTCTTTCTCATCGTTGACGCGTTCCAGGCCGGCTTCTGCCTCCTGAAGGGAGAAACCCAGCTTCTTGAGGTCAGCGTCTTTAAGCGACAACTGCTCCCGCAGGGTTTCAATCTCAGCCCGGGCGTCAGCTAGTTCTTTTTTTTTGTCTTTCAATTCCCGGCGAAGTTGCTGTACCCGCCGGCTGCGCAGCAGATAGCCTACGATCAGCCCGAATAAAAAGGCGATAATCATCACAACGAGGATGAATATGCTCTCCCGGGCAGTAAACTGGTTGAAAAGGTTGCTCAAATCCATATTGCATCAATTGTTGGCCGCGGGCAGGTATGGCACCCGGGCTTATGTTTTTAGAGTTGATTCAAAAGTCGCCTGTGGCGGTGCTATCCTGACCGGTACCGAGAATAAAATTGACCCGCCGGTTTTTCTGCCGCCCTTCGGGGTTATCCGCTCCGGAAGGCAGGGAATTGGGCGCTACGGGATTCTCTTCCCCTTTGGAATCCACCGCGATGTCGGCTGTAACCTCCAGGGAATCCCGGAAGTATTCCCGGGCGTTTTCTGCCCGTTGCTGGCCCAGTTCGAGGTTGTAGGCATCAGACCCGATACTGTCGGTATGCCCAACGATCTTCATCGCTGCTTCGGGATTGAGCGAGAGGTATCGCTTAACGGAATCGGCATAGAGCTTTAGGGAGGGGCCGGGGCGGAACACAGCTGAGTTGTATTCAAAATTGGCGTCCGAAAACGTCATATTCTTGAAGGTGAACAGCACTTTTTCGAAACCGCCTTCTACGGCTGTGGGATCGTACAAGTCGAATAGCAAGGGTTCGCGCAGCCGTTCGTCCTCACTGACCCCATAATCCAGGGTAAAGCGGTTTTGGGCGATGCCCCGCTTCATCATAAGTTTGCGGATCTGGTCCGCCCGGGCCAGGCCGAGGTTTTCAAAAAAGCCAGGCGCAATGCCTTCCTCGCCCTCTCTGTAAAGGGCCGTGATGGTTGCGTTGCGCTCCGGGCGCGCTTCCAGGATATCCGCCAAGGTATCCAGGAACAGGCGGTTATTGTCATTCAGTCGAGGCTGCAAGCTGGCGGAATCAAAAGCAAATTGATCGAAACCGCGCAACAGCACACTGTCCCCTTCTGTCAACTGAAGGGTTTGCAGGCGGGCGTCTACCAATTCGCCTACCCCACACTGCTGCCGCAGCTCGCAGATAAAGTACCAACGGGCTAGCAAGGCAAAAGCAAGAAAGCCTAAAAAAACAAGTAAGGCAAGAAACCTCATAGTGTATTCAATTGGTTAATCGTTATAATGCGTATCGCTGCGGGCAAGCTGCTACCGCCACTCCATTATTGCCAATGTAACGCTTTTTTCGGAAAACCGTACTTTGGAGCCGTGTTCAAAAACAATCCCTCATGAAAGTCAGAATTGCTGAGCAACACCTCCGCATCCGGCTCGGAAAGGTTGATTTGGATCAGTTGGAAGAGCATCAGACTGTAGCTACCGCTTTGCATTGGGCGGGGCAATCTCTGGAATTCCGCTTATCGCTGTACGGGGAGCCGAAACCCGCAGTATGGTTTAGGGGCCAATGCCTGCATATCCAACTGCCCGGAACTGCCGCCAAAGCGTGGATGAGCAGTGAACAGATCGGCTTGGCTTACCACCTGCACCACTCCAAACAAGAGGCCGCTACCTTACTCGTGGAAAAAGATTTGCCTTGTGCCCACCGGGAAGATGGAGGCCGGCCTTAGCCAGTTCTTACCGCCGGGCCGGGCTGGAATAATAGGAGCCGCTATAACCGAGCAACTGTACTGTCATGACTTAGACTGTGTTGGGAATTCGCTTTTGGAGCGAATGCGGCCAAATTTTATTCTGAACAAGGCGCGATGAAGGAGCATCCGTACGGAAGTGACTGACCTGCCCGCCGTACAAGACTTTGGCAGGCGGGAGAGGAACGCAGTGCAGGATGAAATTTGGCAAATGCAGCCCGAAGGGTGAAATCCCAACACAGTCTTAAGGGCATTCGGGAATAAAGCGTTAGCACATCGGGGCAGACACAGCAATCAACCTGAAACACCTACCTGGTGGATGGAGCCGTAGATGCTCCCCTATAGCCATCAGGGCAGTAGCAGCAGAGGCTGCAGGAGCAAAAAACCAACCAGTAAGTCATACTAATACACGGTGTGCCAAGGGAGAGGCAACACTAGTTCGCCATCAGGCCAAGCAGGCCAGCTGCCCATTCCAGTTTTTGCCGCGTTTTGAAGAACTTGCCCCTTAGCTCCGTCAGCTTCAGCTGAGCATCGATGAGTTTTTGCTCACGGGAGTTGACCAGGAAGATCGAGCTCTCCCCCAGGTCAAACTTAATGTATTCGGCTTCCAGCAGGGTTTCATAGTTCTCCACGGCGCCTTCGTACAGCTGGATTTGCTCCAGGAAGTTATTCTGTTCGTTGTAGTAGTTGTTGATCTTGTTTTCGATTTCCAGTTGCTTGCGCTGCAGGGTATACTCTGCATCCTGAATTTTGATGCGGGTCAGCTGCAGCTTTCCCCTTTCCTTTCTCAGGAAAAGGGGGAAATCGAACCGGACCCCCCATTTGTAATTCTGCCCGACCAATTGCGTAATGCCATTATCAGCAGAGCTGCCAGGCAGAAGGTTGGTCCCCTCCCCGAGGAAGTTATACTCTACGTCCAGCCGGGGTTTGAACTGCTCCAGGGCCAGGCGTCGGTCTACATCGTATTGTTCCAGCTTGAAGCGGTATTGAAGGAGGTCGGGATGAATTTGCCGGGCCTCCTGCCAAAGTTGCTGACGAGTATTGGGCAGCGGCTCTGGCACCTGATCTTCCAGCACCAGCGGCCGGAGAGATTCGGTGACCTCCAGGGGCTCTCCGGCTTCGGTCCAAAGGTAGTTGGAAAGCGCCAAGGTGGCATTCCGATAGGCAATGCGGGCATTGTTGAGGTCGAACTGCCGGTTCTGAACCTGAATCATTGTTTCCAGGGTATCAATCGCTGGCAAATCACCTGCGAAGAAGCTCTCGCGTATGCCCTCAAAGCGCTCTTGTGTAATGGTAAGGGCGCGTTCGAAAACCAGCAGTTGGTTAAAAGCCACGCTCCAGTCCCAGTAGGCACCCGCTGCTTCAACCAATAAATCATTGACCATGCCGCGTTGCTCGGCTTCGTTAGCGCTTGCCATAATCTTGGCTTGCTCAAGGGCAGCACGCCGCTGATCAATGACCAGCCCCCGGCCAATCGGTACCGTAAAGCCGAGCACGGCTTGCCCGACATCTGGTAAGGTGCGCTCTGCATTTTGGTAGAGTGCATCTACATCGGCTACCGCGTAAGCGCCCTTTAGCTCTATCCCAAACCAGGTCGGCACCTTCACTCCAGCTTCGCCGAAGGCAAAATATTCCTTTTCTTTGAAATTTTTCTGGTCCCAGTCACCGTAAAGCTTGGGGTCGAAACCGCCACGGGCCAGGCGCTCCAGCGCTTCTGCCTGCACCTGCAGCAACCGGCCCTGCCGGGATACGGGGTGATAATCGGCAACCCACGACAGATAAGCTTCCGGGCTCAGCACCTTTGCACTATCCATAGGCTGCCCACATAGCAGCAAATTACTTGCAAGGAGCAATGCTAGTATAAAGAAAGACCTTTTCGCCATTCTACTTAATTGATTTTGCGGGGGCTTTCATTTTGACATCTTCGCCATCTCCTGCTTTACCTTCTCCACTTTGATAATAATCAGGCGGGAAGCCGTTGAGCCGCCGCCATATTTCGTACCATAACGGCACATCCTTAAGCAAAGCAATGCCCTGCGCGCCAGAACCGACCCGAAGCGCTTCCGGCCAGGCTTTACTGCCGGGATCCTCTCCTACCAAAATGCGGTACTCGCCGAACTCGCTGATCATATTGTCGATGGCGACTACACTGCCGGAGTAAGTTCCAAAGGATTGCCCTGGCCAACCGGAGAAAATAAACGCCGGCCATCCGTCAAAAATAAACCTTACCTCTTGCCCGAGCTTCACCAAGGGCAAGTCCATAGGCTTGATAAAAAGCTCCACAGCCAACTCATAGTCGGCTGGCATAATGGTCACAATGCCCTCGCCTTCTTTTACGGTCTCACCGATACCGGGTTTGATCGCTTTGGTGATGTAGCAGTCCTGGGGCGCAAGAATATAGTAAAACTTGCTCCGCGCACTGTAGTTGGAGGCTTCGATGCGGAGTTTGTTGACGCTGCTCTCGCTGTCGTAAAGGGCAGATAGGGTACTGAACTTATCAGACTGCGCCTTGGCAATTTTCTGGTTGTATTCGTACCGCACCGTGCTCAATGTAAGGCGGGCATTTTCCAACTCATTGCGGGCTTCTTGTACCTTATTCTGGGCGGAAACCAGCTTGGCGGCGGTCTGCTGTACTTTCGATTGTTTATCCTCCACTTTGGTACGTGAGTCGATACCCTTTTCAAAGAGCTGCTGGGAACGGGCGTACTGACGCCGGGCAATGGAGTCTTGCACCACCGCCTGCGCATAATCCGCTTCCTGAGAATTCAGTTTGAATTCTGTCTGATTGATTTTGTTTTTGAGCTGCCGCTGTTTGAACTCTAGCTCAGACTTCATGGCTTCGATTTGCTGCTCCAGCGCGACTACTTTATCTTTATAAGACTCAATAGCCCCTTCTTTGGCCTCTACTTGCTGCATGGTGCGCGGGACCAAGTCGGGGTCAAAGTACTCTGCCTTGATTTCCGAAAGAAAAGCAATAGTATCGCCGGCTTCTACCAGTTCACCCTCGCGAACGTACCAATTCTCAATACGGCCGGCGATGGTAGACTGGATAGTCTGTGGCCGCTGTCCGGGCTGCAGGGTGGTCACCTTTCCTTTGGATTGGATATTTTGCGTCCAGGGCAGGAAAAGAAAGACCAGGACCAGAAATAGTGTGAACAGCAACCAACGCGTGAACATACGGTTGGCACTAGACAGCACTGTGCGTTTAAACGAATTGAAGCGGCTGAATTCAATTTCCTGATTAACCGTATCGTCCGATATATTCAGCATGGCATTATGCGTTTTTTTCAACGGATGAAGGCGTAGCAGCGTGAACCCCATTGCTTTTAACCCGTATACCATCCATTCTGGTGAAGATATGACCGAAGTGAGGCCCCTCGGCAATTTCATCAAAAGTGCCGCTCTGAACGATTTGGCCTTCCTTCATGACGATGACCCGGTCACAACGGGAAGCCAGTACAGGGTCATCCGTCACGGTGACCATAGTCCAGTTATGATCTTTGGATGTCAGGTATTCAGATATCATTTCCCGGTCGCTCTGCTCAATGCCATAGAAAAAACCTTCTACCGCCAGCATAAGTGGGCTGGCAATGATACAACGGGCCAGGATAATCCGGGTCCTGATGCTCTGCGTCACATTGCTCCCTTCCGGCAGCAGCATAGTCTCATAGCCTTTGGCAAGCTTATCAACGTACCCACTCAATCCAATCTGATTAGCGACTTCAACCACTCGCTTCAGCGGTACGTCGGGGCAGCTGAAAGTAATATTTTCCAGAATAGTACCCCGAAAGATGTCTTCCTGTGCCGAGTAGTCACCGATTTGCTGCCGCAGGCTGTGAATGTTGATATTGCGGAGTGGGAAACCGTTGTAAGAAATACTACCACTGAACTCAGTATACAAGCCCGCTATGATTTGCAGCAGGGTTGATTTACCGGAGCCATTATAGCCGGCGATACAGACCCGCTCATTGGATGCGATTCTCAAATTCAGGTTATCCAGAGTGTTCTTATGAGAATCCTGGAATCTGAATACCAGCTTTTCCAGATTGAGCTCGATGCCTTTTCCGGTATCAATTTGTTCGAACAGGCGACCCTCTTCCTCTTCTACAGGTAAGTCAGTGACCGCCCCCAACTTCTCAAGGCCAGTCAGGACATCGTATATAGTCTCCATACTCAGAATGAGCTTCTCCACCGAGTTCATCACGAGAATGACAACGATTTCGGCAGCAACAAACTGACCGATATTAATTTGGTTGTTAATCACCAGATAAGCCCCCAGGAAGAGCAGACCAGCGGTAATGATCGTCTTGAAGGCCACGATGTTACCGTACTGAAAAACAAGGATTTTAAAGTGGTTGCGCCGGGCGTCGAGGTAGTCGCAAACCAACCCATCGGTCTTGTTCAGGGAAAAGGAATTGCCCCCGGATAGCTTAAAGGTGTTCATAGCCCGGGCGATTTCTTCCAGCCAGTAAGCGACTTCGTATTTGTACTTCGATTCCTTCAGGCTTGTTTTCAGCCCTCCCGGCCCGGTCACCCGCATAATAGCCAGCAAAATGACAATAAGCGCCAACCCAAAGAATACAAACAAAGGATGGTAAAGGGAAATTAAAATTAGCCCGAACAGAATTTGCAGGACCGCTGTGGAAAAATCCATCAAAATTTTAGGCACCCCCTTTTGTACCACCAGTGTATCAAAAAATCGGTTGACGAGCTCAGGTGGGTAGAAGCGTACCACCTCGTCGAGCTTGATACGGGGTATACGATACGCAAAATCGAAGGCAGAGCGCGCAAATATCCGCCGCTGTATGGTCTCCGTTACCGTCAGTTGCATCACTTTAAGGATGCCGGAGAGCGCCGTGGCCAGCGTGACAACCGCCACAAGGATGACCAGGGACGCAGACAGCGAACCACCGGCAATCAATCCGATGATCGCTTGTACGCCCAAGGGCAAGCTTAGGGTTATCAATCCCGCAAAGATTGCATAGACGTAGATATAGTAAATATCTTTCTTATCCAGTTCCAATAAGCGGAAAAGCCGCTGTAATGGTCGGACGGAACCATAATCAGCCATGATTCTTTAGTATTTAAGCTGTTGGGCTGCAGATTATTGACCATCTGAGCTCAAACTAATTGAGTTGATTAACAATGGCAGGCCTAGATAGTAAGGTTAGGGGCATTACTCTACCATAATAATGCATCAGTCTAGGGAATGTTGCACCCCGTTGGCGGGAATATGCTCCTTAAGATGCCCCGCCGGCTTTGCATACGCCTTTTTGACCGCGTTGCCATTCTGATTCTGAGGAGCAGGGAACAGTAACCGCCAGATAAAAAAGAGCATTAATTCTTCTACCTGCCGTAGCACATCGCCACTGTCTTTAACTTCAGTCAGGCTCGGCAGGTGCTCTGCAAAGTAAATGTGGTTATTTGCCATTTCCAAAATGTTGGAAGCCATCGCTCTGGGATAGGGGAAATCAGGATTATTTTCCAGAATGATGCCCGCAATCTTGCCGGCCAGATTTTTATAGGAAGAGAAAAAACCATCCTGGTTCTGGGCATCCACCAGCTTATTGTGGTAAGCTTTAGTGCCTTCCGCCACCACGATGCGGTGCAGGATGTCTTCATCAATAAAGGCGACAGTCGTATTGCGTTTTGCGGTATCGACGATACAGCTGACTGCAGCTCGCAGGCGCTTCACCGGATCATCGATTTCCATAGTCTTGAGGTCAATTCTAAAGCGCATCCACTCCCAGTACCAATTGACGAGATAGATGAGCAATAGGTGTTTATTCTCGAAATAGCGATAGATAGAGGCTTCTGCTGACCCAATGCGCTTGGCCAGCTTTTTGAAATTGAACCGCTCCAATCCCAGCTCATCGATCATGATTACGCTGTACTGCAGGATTTTGCGCCCCAGGTCCGTGCGTTGTGGGTCGTTCTTGTACAGCTTTTCATTAATTTTCAGTTCAATAGAAAGCAAAGCCATGGTTGATAACCAGTTGGTAATGAATTAAACATTAGACTCAAAATCGCAGGCATTAGTTCAATAATTCGTTGAGATTTTGCGATTGATACATGCTTTTCAACCCTTCTTGCAATTTCTTGCGGGCGAAAAAGATGCGGCTCTTCACCGTACCCAGGGGAATATCCAGCTCGTTGGCAATCTCATCGTACTTAAACCCACGGTAGTGCATCAGGAAGGGCACCTTCAGCCAGTCGTCCAGCTTTTCAATCAGGTAGGTGAGTTCCTTCATCGTTACAGTCGACTCTCCATCGTTAAGGACAGTGCGGCTGCCCGTGTTGATGAAATAGTTATTTGGCGTTTTGTCGTTGAGGGTTTGCCGGCGCTTTTTCTGCCGGTAATTGTTGATGAAGGTATTCCGCATGATCGTCATCAACCAGGCCCGCAGATTGGTATGAGGCTTATACATGCCCCGGTATTTGAAGGCCTTGTAAGCAGTATCCTGAAGCAGGTCCTGTGCCTCTTCCTCGTTTTTGGTCAGGTGAAAAGCAAAAGAAGAGAGCATAGGGCGAAACTGGCAAAACGACTCTGTGAATTCAAGGTGTGACATAGGGCAAAATTTTCAGCAGTTAGTTAAACTCTATGGCGCAATAGTAAAACTATCACAGACGCAAATATAACACTCTGCCTGGAGGTTGGTTGATATTTTTTTGCTTTTTTTAGACAAAATACAAATAAGCGGAGCCTCGTTTTCCAGCAGGGCTGCTGAGCCTAAGGAATGAGAAATAAATAACTCATCATTTTTGACGGGCGCTTTTGCCCCAATACTTCGTTAGAAAGCCTCGCCGTCCGTACGGACGCCTACGTTTTCTGCCTCGTCTTGGAACAAAATCTCCTCGGTCAAAAGCGCGATTTATTTATTCCTCATTCCTAAGGGGCGAACAGGCTTCGAAGGCTTGCGTTTGCGGGCTAGGCTATCACTCTCCGTGGCAATAGCTTTGCTTTAATCTGTTTTTCCGCCATCCACATTACTGCCGCAGTAGCCTACCCAGCCGGCAGCAAAGTTAGTGGAGGAAAAGGGTTGAAGTTGAGTAAAGGTGCAGGCTGGGTGCTCCGGGCTGCGGGGAAAGCCTGACGGCACTAGCTCGTCTTAACGCGTACAGATCAGGCGCTTCACCCAAGTGCGCTGCCCATTGCTGAGCCGGACAAGGTACAAGCCAGCTCCAGGCAGAGGCGCCATGTCCCACTGATGCTGGCCAGCTTCGTGAAACCGGGTAGCCCGCCGGCATAATTGCCCATCCTGGGTGTACACACGCAGCTCGGTGGTGCCGGGCGTATCGGTAGAAAAGTGCAAAGAAAACGGGCCATTGGCGGGGTTGGGGCGGACAGATAATTCCCCCGATGGGCGGTCAAAGGCCAGGCTGACTGCGCCCTTACGCAATTGGCGGTCGTAGGCCTCCGGGCGCAGCCGGGCGGTTTCCGACAAGTGCAAAGCCTCAGAGAGCCGGTGGGGCTGCCGCGCCCGCAATTGCAAGTACAATGCGGGCTGCCCAGGCTGCTTACCGGGTGCGCCATTCCAGCTTATAGCCAACTGCCGGGCATCAGAGCGGTAGAAGGCTTCGCTCCAGCTGCCAGGCCGCACAGCTTCAATCTCAAGCAAGTGCTCCTCGGCTTCAAGGTGTGCCTGAAGCCCTATTATGGAGCCAGGAGTGCCATAAAGCGGAAGCGTGACCCGCTCCCCTACCTGCAGCTCACGGTCTTCCAGGCGGAGCTCCGCCTGAAAAGCCGGGCCGGCACGCTCTTCAACTGCCTGTAGCCCGTCGACCTGCGCGCTGAGGTCAATATCCCCAATCTTAATGGCTACATAATCTTCCGATGTAAGCGAGGCCGTCAGGTCATTGTACGTCACGGAATACGGAACCGGCTGCAGCCAGGGGTCCGTAGGGTCTTCAAACTGATGGCTGCGGGGCACAAAACGCCAGCTTGGACTATTCGGAAATTCAAGGAGTATACTCAGGATTACCTGCCGCAGCAAAATGACATCCAGCGTACTGATCGACCCCGAATTGTTAACGTCAGCCGCAATCCTTTGGTAAGGAGAAGCCAGGTGTTGAATACCGAGAATGTGCTGGGTAATCAGTACAACGTCGTAGGTAGTCAGGCCATTCTGATCATCGCCGTCCAGAAAGGGCGTCACCGTATAATCATAATTTGGCTCCAGCCCAGTAAACGTGTAGCCCCCCAGGGAATCAGTAAGGACGGACTCGCTGACAATACCGCTCAAGTTAGCCGTTACACCGGCCACGGCGGCTGAATCCTCCCGCTCTATCACACCGGCGATGACCGGCAAATTCGCATTACAGTCTGCCAGGTTGTTCGTGACCAGGACGAAGGTCTCGCAGTTGTCGTAATTCGGGCCGCCGGTGGTGCCGTCAGGCTGCACAGCGTAGGGGTTGTCCGCACTGTCCCAGGCATAGATTTCCACCACGAGGGCACCCAGGTCGTCACAAGTCAGGATAATCGAAGACTGATCGCGGTTGGGCATCTCCCCTACCCGGTTGATGCTGTAGACCACCGGGTCGCTGCAATCGGTATAAGGGGAAGCTATAAATTCATTAGCAAAGACTGTCATGGCGCCCCGGTCGAAGTCCCCATCCCCGTCCACATCCGTCTGCGGGGGCACCGGCATCAAGGGTACGGACAGCCCATTCAGGCAGGTAGGGGCCGGAGCTTTGCAATCCACGATCCGGAAAGGCATAGTTGCTGAGGCTTGATTGCCGCAGCCATCCTCCACCCGGATTTCGAACTCGTGCTGCCCAATGGGCCAGTCTCCATCTACCTTCCACTTCGGGTAAGTCCCGAAAACATCCGTAATCACTGAGTCTACAGTACCGTCAGAAAACTCATCGTAGTAGACTTCAATGGTCAAATCATCCGGAGTACAATTATCGAGCACACTAAACAGGTATTCAGCGGAAGCCCGGCAAGTTTCGTTGTTGATGCTACAGACATCCAATGGAGGGACGAAAAGGATTTCGGGGGGCTCGTCGTCGTAGACTTTGATGTGTTGCTTGTACTGCCAATAGCCATTGGAGCTTACCGTTCGCCAGTAGCCTTCCGGATTAGTGCCGGTACCACAAACTGTGCCTTTTTCTCCAGCTGCTGGTATGGCATTCTGATGGTCATTATCGCGGTCTACAAAAGCGTGGCCGGGGCGCCGAAGCACCCAGACATCTTCATCCCCGGGCTGCTCGTCACAATCTTCATCTCGGCCGATGACAACGGGTGCGCTTTCCCCATCGTACTCACACCAGTTGATGACGCGGTAGGTTCTGAAAATCTTATAGCATTCATCACCGGAGGCAGCAAAAATGGTATCACTGACACTAACGGCGAGCAAGTCGCAGGCTAGCTCAAAAACCTCGATCGTATCGGGGTTGGGGATGCCACAATCAGAGGCGGCGTCTTTTGGGAAACGAATCTCGTAGTCATGCTTGGGCACAACCGAAATCTCCTGACGGCAAGCCCCGGTAGAGACATTCCCGGATTCGTCAACAGCCTGGAACCGCCGCACGATTGTGCCTACTCCGCATTCGTCCAGCATAGGCAGGGGCTCGAGCTCCTGCCAGCTCACCGCGCAGTTATCCTGAATGGCAGGCGCACCAAACAAGCTTTCCAAGGCAGCAAGGCTGTCTGCCTGAAAACCCGCAGGCAGGCTGTCGCAGGATATCGACTGGTCAGGAGGCGGCAGGCACTTGGGCCGTACTTTATCCTCTACCAGTATCTCTGCCCAACAGGTATTCTCATTGCCAGCGGTATCTCTTACCAGCAATTCGATCGCAACCAGCGAATCCGCATCGCAGCAGGTAAAAGCTACCGCGTCCGCCCAACCGGAGTACACCGAGTCAACAGGGCTGCAATCCGGCCCTTGCGTGAGCAGGCGGCGTACCTGCAACTGGCCGATGGCGCAATTGTCCCAACTGCCTTCATCCACACTAGCCGCAGACACACTGGCGGAGCCATCGGTGGACAAGGAAACGTGAAGCGCCTCATTGCAATCAGCAACAGGCTCGGTCTGGTCCTCCACACAGAAAGTACAGTATTTCAAGGCACTATTGCCGCACGCATCCGTCACCACGTACCGAAAAGCATGGCATCCGGTAGGAATCCCAGTCACAAAGCGATTTGGCGCATCGTGCGGGATGGTGGCAAGCACATCTTCCAGCACTAAAGTATCGGTAGGCGTGTTGCCGGCACCGTAAACGATGCTATCCCTAAAGGTGACAATTTGCGTAAGCACTTCCCAGCCCGAGCAGTTGTCCGTCACATCGGGGAGCGGAGCCGGGAAGGCGCCCATGCACTCAAAAGGCTGAGTGGGGTATACCAAGGGGTCGAATACGCCATCGCCATCAAAGTCTTCGGTGGGGCAATCCACCAACGGGGCCGTAAAGTCGCCAATTTTTATAAACTGCCCGTAGCTGAAGGAAGCCGTGGGGTCGCACCAATCGGTGATATTCCAGTTGCGGAGAAATTTGTAGGACCCTTCACAGATCTGTACGCTCGGGCTGTCGCTGTAGGATGCGCCGAGGTTGCAGTACGTATCACTGAGGTCACGCGCCCCCTGTAAGGTCAACACGAAGGGATAGCCACTTACCGATGGGTCGGGGTTGCCCTGTTCATCCACCGGGTAGTTCTGATTGCAATCAATCGGGAAGCTTGATGGCGGCAGAGCGATATCCTCTACGGTGGGCCGGCGAAAACGGATTTGCTGCTGGCAGGAGGTTTCATTGCCGGCAGCATCTACGGCGGCAAAAGTCCGCTGTATGGCCAGGGTCCCGCAGTCCCCCTCTTCCAGCACTTCATCCACAAAGTCCAATTCAGGCGTGCTGCATCCGTCGGTTGCGAGCGGGGCCCCCGTCCAATGCAGGCTGCCGGTTTGCTGCAGGAAGCCAAGGTCTTCGCAAAACAACGGTTGAGTAAAGGGCAGCTCTACCGTGTTGGCGGCTCCGATCAACCCGCTGCCATCGCTAAAAACGGTGTACGTGTAGCCGCCTGTTGCCCCCGGCGTATCCGCTAAAGTGAGCAGGTAGTAAAGTTGCCCGGCTTGCAAAGGCAGCGTTAACCGCACAAAGGGTGACGACCCTCCCGAAAAGGGGTTGCCCGACTCGGGAAAATCGTGTTGGGCAATGATGTTGCTACAGGGGCTCAAAGGGCTAAATCCGCCCTGAAAAAGCGCTAACTGCCCATGCCCTTCCGTAAAGCTGGTGTTGAGAAAAAAGGTAAAAACCCCCGCTTCCTGTACCTCAAAAATCTGGATGTCGTAGTACTGTTCGCCACCGGCCGGCGTACCTTCCACCAGGCAGGAATGGCTGGCAGTGCTAAGCGTTGGGCTTTGCGCTGTTATGCTGCCGCTGAGCTGCTGAGCGGGCATCAAAAGCGTTGCTTCGTCCGTGTCGGGCGGGCAACTAAGCTGAGGCGGGATAACATCCCTCGAAAGAATGGTGCCCCAGCAGGAAAATAAGTTACTCAAATCGATCGCCTCGGGGGTAATCGACCAATTCGAAATATAGGCCTCCCCGGTTTCCCCGGCACTGTCGCTTACCAGGCTTAGCCACAGGGTTTGGCCTTGTTCTACTGCTGCTTCAAACGGGCCAGCGGCAGCTGTTTCCAAAAATGCTTCCTCCTCTACAGTACCATCTGGGTTGAGCAACTGAATAGACAGGTAGGTGGTGGCTTCACCCGGCAGCATCGCATGGTAATCAAAAGCAAGATTGCCATCCAAAGCTACGGGCCAAACAGCTGAGGACCACCCCGTCCCAGGGCCTGCGGTCAGGGCCAGGCTGTCCTGTTGCCAATTTGCATCTGCATCGCCCCGCGTTGAGAGCTGCCAGAATATCGGGTTTGCAGAATTTGTAAACCCTTGGCTTTCTGAGGGCTGTACGGGTGTTAGTTCAAAGGGGAATGCACCCCGCCCGTCCACAATTTGACCATTATCCGGCAAACTGTCCAGCACCTCAATATTAAAGTATTCGGGCGGGGTACAGCCAATTGCCCCCTCCAGTACCATATCCGGCGTCAGCACCCGCCGGCACTGTTCATCGAGGTGAACCACAACGGTATCGTTACAGGCGTAGTTGGCCCCCTGCCCTGGGGCCTGGCTGACTTCGATACTAAAGGCCACGCTCCGGGTATTTCCCGCCTCATCCGCTGCTTCCACGGTCAGTTCGTAACTGCCGGGCAGCACAGTCGCCATGTAGTGTGAGCCATAAGGGTTGTAAAGTTGTATATTTTCCGGAGTGCCCCCGGTAATTTCAAGTTCGTAGACGGGAAGGCTGTCGCAATTGTCCGCTACCGTAAGGGAGAAGAAAAACACAGCCGGGTTGCCCTGGCTACAGGAGGGCAGCGCCGCCTGCAAACCAGAAGCCGGGTAGACGATGACCGGAGCGATGGTATCCTGTTCACATTCTGCTGAGGCTTCATTCCGGTGCGTAGACCAATCAACCTCACTTGCTAACCAGGCCGCTCTAGGCCAGGAGGATGGCGCAGCTTCAGTAGGCCGGAGCGAAAGGCTCAGGGCGCACAAGGTGATCAAAAATACGATGTTCGGTCTGGTCATGATTTCACGAGATGCAAGCATGCAGCGAAATGTAAATATATACCTCTTACAATCATCTGCCACACTGGTTTAGCGATTTAATGCATATATGACAAAATGTTTTTTATGCAACCTGCTAAATAGTTTGCCCTACCCTGTCCATCTGCTGAACGGATTTTTCACAAAAACAGCTCTGTTGCTTCGATAGCCGCTTTTACCGCAGAAAGCCGATCCATCAGGGGTATAAAAAGCACGCTTTGCGAGCGCTTAAACCCTTAAGAACCGGTAAGCTGCGGTAGGGCTGCCTGGGGCTGCATAATAAATTTGCTCTAGTGCCTAAATCTGTCCTAGTGAATGGATTCGTATATGCTTCCAGGCTCAGCAACAGTAAGGGGTAAACCTGAAAACAATCAGGCGATTTGGACTAGCCGCACTAGCGCATATCTATTCGTTAGGGCCGGGCAGCAACAAAAATGGGGGATAGTCGCTGTTTGGGCGTCAGATTGTCAGTACTGTTACTGGCTGGGTAGATGGGAGTTTACACCAAAGGATGGAAGCCTGTAGCTTCAGCTTAACCCCGGGTGTTATGATCATGGGGATTTTTTAGATATAGCAAAAATGCTAAAATCATTGCAATTATTCAACATATCTTCCTGAAAACCCAAAAGGAGCACTCACCGGCCGGACCGTGGCCGCCCGGAACGCAAGAATTCCCCCCCCCTCAGGGCCTGTCTGAATGGTGCGGCTGTTCCCCCCCTCATGAAGCCCGGTGGCAGGGCGGCTGTCCGACCCCCAATACTTACTTTGCCACACTAGCCGTAAAAAAGTAAGGGGCGCTCCATGTGGATGGAGCGCCCCTTTTGCTATTTTATTCCTGAATAATCATTTTCCGGGTAGCGACCTGCCCATTCATTTGCAACCGGTAGTAGAGTATGCCGGTTGCGGGCAGCTCGTCCCGCCGCAATTCCACTTCGTTGTAGCCAGCAGAATATTGGCCTGCCCGGGTAGCCAACAGCCGCCCGTTAAGGTCAAAGACCCTCAGCTCCGCAGTGCCCGCTTCCGGCAGTTCAAAGCCAATAACGGTAGCGTTGGAGAAGGGGTTTGGCCGGTTTTGGTACAACCGGAAAGGCAGGCGGCTTTGCGCTTCATCGTAACTGAGGCGCACATCCAGCAGCCTTCCATCCTGACTGTAAGCTTCCGCCCAGGTCTCCTCAGAAGACACCCGCAAGACTTCGCTCAGCTGAGCAGCCTGCGCGGATTCTACATCGAAGACCAGCGTGAACAGCATAGGCCCACCGGCGGTTCCGCCACCAGCTTGCAGGGCTTCATCGTACCAACTAGCGGTCAGAACGCCCGCCTCAGCTCCGTGCAAACCAAGGCTGTTGTCCTTGGCCAGGCCGTACTCTACTGAGTTGAGTTGAAGCACATCCGTGTCGAAATGCAGCGTAAACTGATAACCAAACACTGGCTCATCAGCTGGCGCAGATACAGGCACCTTAATTTGGGTGCCGGACTTAAGCGGCTGATCCTCGACCTGCAGGCGGAATGCGCCCCGGAAACTGCGCTCATCAATACCGGTCAGCATCGTCGTAGCGGCACTGTAGTTGACATCCCCAACCTTAATGGCAACGAAATCATTGGACATGACGTCGGTGTCCAGGTCATTGATCGTGATGGTCTCCGGGAACTGAGAGAACCAGGGGTTGGATGGGACCGGGAATACGAACTCCTTATCCACAAAACGCCAGCTGGTATTGTTGCTAAAGGCATCAATCTCGCCCAGAATGAGCTTTTGTATTTGGATCATATCCAGGGTCGTAATGGAGTTAGTCCGGTTCACATCAGCGGCGATCAGCTTATAGGGGCTGTCGATTGACGCAATCCCCAGCAAGTGCTGCTGAATGATGATCAGGTCAAATGTAGATATACCATTTCTGTGGTCATCATCCCGGCTGGGCGTCACCGTATAGTCATACCCCATAGGCAACTCTGTAAATTCGTATGTGCCCGAGGCGGTCGTCATCATTGAAGAACTCATTTGACCGCTCAGCGCCACTTCTACAGCTTCCACTGCATCATCGTTCTCCCGGGAGACCAGGCCTGCCATCATGGGCTCCGGGGTAGCCATTGTACAGAACCCTTCGGGGTCTGTGATCAGCACGTAAGTCTCACAGAAGTCCCAGTTGGGGCCACCCACAGTACCATCCGGCTGAACCGCATCCGGATTGAAGGCGCTGTCGTAGAAGTAGACTTCAATGGGCACAGTACCTACATCATCGCAGGTAAAGTAGATGCTGGACTGCGTGGGGTCTGGGGTTTCGCCCACCAGATTAACGGAAAAAGCAATTGTATCATCGCTGCAATCCGTTTCGTTAATGTGGAAATCATTGGCCCAGATACCGGCTCCGTAGGGGTCGATAGTACCGTCGCCGTTGATATCGGTATTCGGAGGCAACTCTTGCAAGCTGAAGGTCAGCCCGTTGAGGCAGGTCAGCGCCGGAGCCGCACAGTCGATGACTTCGAAAGGCAGGGTAGCGACTTCTGTGTTGCCGCCGCAGCCATCCATCACCGTCACGATAAACTCATGGGTGCCGATGGGATACGCGCCGCCGATCTCGTAATTGGGATAGTCGCCGCTCAGCTGGTTCGTTATATCAAAGTCAATAGTGCCGTTGGCGCCGGCATCCAACTGTACGGTAAAGTCCAAATTAGCCGGGTCGCAGTTTTCCACAACGGTGAATGGGAAAGCTACCGTTGCGTTGCAGGTCACCTGATCGATGCTGCAGTACTCTTGTGGGCCACTGAAGCTGATCTCGGGCGCATCTCCGTCGCTCACTTCAATGATTTGGGTGTACTCCCAGAAACCGACCGAAGCAACGGTGCGCCAGTACCCCGCCGGGTTGGTCTGCCCGTCACAGGAAGTGCCCTTAGTGCCGAAGGCCGGAATACTGTTGGCAGGGTTGCCATCGCGGTCGATGAACGTCGTATTCGGGCGGCGCACCACCCATACATCTTCGTCACCGGGGTCGCTGTCGCAATCCTCATTGCGGCCAACCACAAACGGAGCTGAGATGCCGTCCCACTCGCACATGTTTTGTACGCGGTAGCGGCGGAAGATTTTGTAGCAGGAAGCATCATTGCCGCCGTCATTCGGGTAGAAGAACTCATCCGTAACGCTGACGGACAGCATATCACAGCCCATGCCGGTTACTTCTATGGTATCCGGTGAAGGCACGCCGCAACTCGCCACTTCGTCTTTCGGGAACTTAATGGTGTAATTGAATTCCTGAGTAACGGTAATGGTCTGCTGACAAGTGTTGGTAGACTGATTGCCGGCTTCGTCGAAGGCTACAAATGCCCGGGTGATGGTACCGAAGCCACAATCATCAAGCGTCGACTCCGGCGTGAATTCCTGAACCGTAGCCTGCCCGCAGTCATCTTCGGCCGTAGCGGCTCCAAAGAGGGCCTCCAAGGCCTGCGGATCCTCGGGCTCGAAGCCGAATGGAATGTCCGCACAACTGATTTCGGTGTCAGCGGGTGCAATACAGAATGGATCAATCTTGTCCTCGATCAGCACCTCCAGCCAGCAGATGTTTTGGTTGCCGTAGATGTCCGTAACCCGGAGCTCTACCGTCACCATATTGCCCACATCACAGCAGTTAAAATCTACGTAGGGCGCCCAGTCTGAATAGTAATCGGGCACATCCGAACAATCAGCAGGGTCAAGTTCATACAACCGGCGCACTTCCATCGTTGCAATCTCGCAGTTGTCGCTGCTGCCTTCGTCAATGCTGGTTGCAAATACCCGCGCCTCTCCATTGCCGCCCAGCGAAATATTGAGGTCATCATCACATACGGCCACCGGCTCGATGTTGTCTTCGATACAAAACTCGACATCCAGAATATCAAAGTTATTGCAATCGTCTGTTACTTTGTAACGGATAGTATGGCACCCAATCGGGATACCGGTAATGAAGCGGTTGTCATCTGGCCCGATTGAGGCAAAAACCGTTTGAATGGTATCGTAGCCGACCAACTGTCCGTATTGATTGTAATCCGGCACGATTTCATCGACCAGAATATCGGTGTTAATCTCAAAGCCGGAGCAATTGTCCTCCACTCCAGGCAGGGGCACCACAATAGCGGCCGTACAATTAAAGGAGCCTGTGGAGTAAACCAGCGGATCCAAGTCGCCATCGCCATCGTTGTCCTGGTTGGGCGGCGTGATGACGGGGGCTTCTTCGTCTCCAACTTTGATCAACTGAGTAAACGTAAAGACGTTGTCGCCACCGTCCGGGCACCAATCAATGACCGTCCATTCGCGCACAAACTTGATGGTTCCGTCGCAAACTTGAATAGGCGGCCCGTCCTCAAAGGTCACACCAAGGTCGCACAGAGCACCGTCGAAGAAATAATCACCGTAGAAACCATCGATCATCGGGGAGCCGGTCACATCGGCAGTGGGGTTGCCCGTTGCCGGATCGGCGTCAAAGGGCTGATCGCAGGAGACCACCGGTGCCGGGTCCGGCTGCATAATGTCATTAAAGGAAAGGTTGCGGAAGGTGATTTCCTGCACGCAGGTGGTCGAATTGCCCGCCGGGTCCGTTACCGTAAAGGTCCGGTTGAGCTGCTGGCCCACGCAATCGGGCAAGCCCATTACCATTTCATCCGTAAAGGTGATGGTATTTTGGTCGACACAGTTGTCCAGGACGGTGGGCTGCCCCAGATCGGCAAGGCTGGACTCCGCATCCATAACAAAGTCAAAGTCGTTGCAAACCAGATCCACCTCCTGGGTGGGGCAGACAATGGTTGGCGGGGTCACATCCATCACCCACACATTGCCCCAGCAGAGCAAGCCGCAGTAGGGGTCGATAACCTCGGCAATGAGCAGTTGGCCGACTTCTTCCCCCGTAATGAGGTTGCCAATATCCACGCCGCTTTCGTTGATCAGCCGCACCTGCAGAGAGCCCATGCAATCCGGGGTGCCTTCTAGTATCATATCCGGCGTTACTTCCACTTCGCAACTTGAGCCAAAGGTTACATTGACCTGATTGTTGCAGCCGTAGGAGGTGATGTCAGTAATTTCAATGGTCACGGTCGCAGATACCGGTGGGCAAGTCCCCATTCCCCCCACGGTGTAGGTAAAGTCATAGGTCCCTTCCGGCACATTAGCAAAGTCAACATCCGTTGGGTCAACGAGGTTAACGCCGGCTCCGTCTACGTCCTGCCAGAAGCCACCTGGGCTCGGGCTGCCGCCCAGTGCCCCGAAGAGGTCATACGGGATTTCGTTCGGGCTGCAGGACAAGCACAGCTGCTGATAGCTGCTCGTACCGGCCGACAGGTTGTCGCAGTTGTTGAGCGTGATCATAGCCGGGTCGTGGTCGTCTTCGTCAGTAGCTGCTACCGTGCCGCCGGGCACACCAGTACCGTTGCCGGCAATGGCATTATCCGCCGGGCTGTTGGGCGCGCCGCCCGCATCGTTGGCCGGGATGTTGTCGTATTCAGAGTCGATATCCTCCGGAGCGCCATTGGCGGGATTATCATCATCGTCAGCGGCGCTAATCTCCGCGTAGTTGGTGATGACGGATCCCATATAAGCAGGATCAATCTGATAGGTGATCGATACCGTCGAGCTTCCGCCCTGCGCTGCGATTGGCCCGGGCAGGGTGAGGGTGGCCTGGCTGCCGTTTTGTGCCCAATCGGTGTCCTGCAGGTTGAGCCCTGCCGGGATGTAATCTGTCAATTCCACGTTGAAAGCCGGGAAATCGCCCTGATTGATAACGGTAATATCGTAAGTAATGTAGTCGCCGGTAGCATAAGGGCCCACAGTGCTTACGGTTTTTATCAGCGCCAGGTCAAACACCGCCTCCGGCGTTTGGTCTACCGTTATGCTGGCACCATCGTAGTCATCCTCCCCGGCGGCGCTGCTGCCGTTGCCGGGCGTAGAGTCTGAATCGCCCAGCCCAAGCGGGTTGATGGCGGCCAATATCTCAGCGTAGTTGTGAATGGCCGTGCCATCAAAATCCGGATCAATGACAAAGTCGATGGAAATAGAGGTGGAAGCCCCCGCATCCAGAGAAATGACAGGGTCATAAGTAGCGATGTTCCCGGTCTGTGTCCAGTTGGCATCAATGAGCGTCAGGCCATTTGGAATGAAGTCCTGCACCTCCACGAAGGTGGCTGCCACACTGCCCTGATTGCTGATGTTAATGGTGTAGGAAACGTTGTCCCCTGGCTCAAACGGCCCAACCGTGCTAACAGTCTTGATTAAAGCCAGGTCAAAATCCTGTTGCTGTACCGTCAGGGATACATCGTCGATGTCATCTTCCTGAGCGCCCACAAAGCCATTATTAGGCGTAGAATCCGTATCGGGCAGGCCTAAGCTGTTGGAGGCCGAATGGATCTCAGCGTAATTGACCAGGCTCGAGCCTGCGAAATACTGATCGATAACAAAATCGACCGTCATAGAAGCCGCATTACCCGGGGCCAGGGAGGCGATAGAGCCGTTGGAAACTACCGTGCTGCCCTGCTGCGACCAGTTGATATCGGCCAGCGTGAGCCCCTGTGGGAAGTAATCCTTCAATTTAATATTCTGAGCGGGGACGTTGCCTTCGTTGGTTACAGTGATCACAAAGGTAACGAGGTCGCCAGGCTGATAGGGGCCAGGCGTGGCGCCAGTGTCGATGCTCTTGTGCAGAGAAAGGTCGAACACATCATCGTCTTCCTGAGAAACATTGATCAGGGCACTGTCAAAGTCATCTTCGCCAGCTCCGGCGCTGCCATTGCCCGGCGTAGAGTCTACATCTGTGTAGCCCAGCGTATTGCTGGCCGCGCTGATTTCCGCGTAATTGGTAATGGCAATGCCCGTGAAAGAACCCGATACCTGGAAGGTAATGCTCCGGGAAGTAGAAGCTCCGGCGGGCAGGCTGGCAATCGGTGTATTCAGCATGGCTGTGGAACCATTCATGGCCCAGTTGTTATCCGCCAATTCCAGCCCCAGGGGTACATAATCCCGGATTTGAATATTCTGGGCATTGATATCGCCCTGGTTAACCACCGTGATCGTGAAGGTTACCGTGCTGCCCGGCAGGAAAGGGCCAGGCGTGGCGGAAGTATTGAGCGTTTTGGACAGGGCCAAATCAAACTCCTGCGTATCATCAATTACGTTGATAATGGCATTATCAAAGTCGTCTTCGTTGGAGCCGGAGCTGCCGTTAGCTGGGGTAGAATCGGAGTCGGCAATGCCCAGGTCGTTGGTGAAGGCACCAATCTCTGCGGTATTGTTGATCACCGAGCCGGTAAATGCCGCTGACACCATAAAGGTAATGTCCACAGAAGCCGAAGCCCCCGGTGCCAGATGAGTGATCGCATTGTCCAGTACCGCCATAGAGCCCTGCTGCGTCCAGTCGTTGTCATTGAGGATAAGGCCGAGCGGCATGTAATCCCGCAATAGCACGGCCTGTGCGGTCAGGCTGCCCTGATTGGTTACCGTAAGGGTGAAAGTGACCAGGCTGCCGGGCGTAAACGGCCCGGGCGTGGCTGAGGTATTTAATGTCTTGCTCAGGGCCAGGTCGAAGTTTTGCTGCAGCACGGAGATAGAAGCGCCATCGTAGTCATCTTCATCCGCGCCCATACTGCCGTTACCCGGTGTGGAGTCCTGGTCGTCAATGCCCAGGTTGTTGAACGCACTGCCAATCTCCGCAAAGTTGGTAAGCGTGGTGCCGGTGTACCCGGCGGCAATTTCGAAGTCGACCTTCACAGTAGTGCTCGCGCCGGCAGCCAGGCTGGCAATCGGCAGGTTCAGCTCAGCGATATTGCCCACGGCAGTCCAGTCCGGGTCAGTCAGTATCAGCCCTGCTGGAATGTATTCCCGCAGCTGTATGTTCTGTGCCAGTGTACTGCCCTGATTGGTGATATTGATGCTGAATTGCACGGCATCGCCCGGCGCAAAGGGTCCGGGGGTTTGAGCCGAATTCAGCGACTTGGAAAGGGCCAGGTCGAAAGTCTGCTGCTGCAGGGTCAGGGTAGCCCCGTCGTAGTCATCTTCGTTGGGCGCAGCGCTGCCGTTACCGGGCGTAGAATCGGTATCCAACGCACCCTGGCTATTGCTGGCACCGGAAATCTCTGCAAAGTTAGTCAGCACCGCCCCATCAAAGGAAGGACTGATGGCAAAGGTGATATCTACCGTAGTGGAAGCACCCGGTGCCAGGCTGCTGATGGGCGTGTTGAGCGTTGCAACGCCGCCGGTGGCCGTCCAGTCCGGGTCAATCATAATCAACCCGGCAGGAATATAGTCGGCAATCCCAATGTGTTCTGCCGTCAGGTCTCCTTGGTTGGTCACTTCGATTTGGAAGGTCACACTGCCGCCAGGGGCGTAGCTGTTGCCTCCAAGCGCCTTTTTCTCCAGCGCCAGGTCAAAATTCTGCTGGCAGCTAACCGTAATGTCCACCGCATCGTCATCATCCTGATCGTGGCTGCCGTCAGCGGGGTGAGAATCAATATCATCCTGGGGGGTCGCATCACCGGCAATTTCCGCGCAGTTGGTGAGCACCTCCCCGCAGGGCACGTTGGCTTTAATTTGGAACGTAATCGGCACCGTTGCGGACTGCCCAGGCGCAAGGCTGGCAATAGGATGGTCGAGGCGCAGGATATTGCCTTGCACCAACTGCCAGTCGCTATCGGCAAGTACCATATGCTGGAAGGGGTAATAATCAAAGACCTGTATGCCGGTACCGGTAATGGATCCCTGATTGACCACCGTGATGTTGTAGGTGACGTATTGCCCCGGCGCGTACGGCCCAGGCGTGGCTACGGTTTTGCTCAGTGCCAGGTCATAGTTCTGGGCTACTGGGATCAGGGCATTATCCTGATCGTCTTCGGCGCTTACGCCATTGCCTGGTGTGGAGTCGTCATCGGGCAGATGCAGGTCATTGCTGACACTTTGGATTTCGGCTACGTTGTTGAGAGCAGTGCCGTAAAAGTCATGCGCTACCGTAAAGGTAATATCTACCGTTGTGGAAGCCCCGCCGTTCAGGGAAGCGATGGGGTGCACCAAAGTGGCTGTCCCATTGCTGAAGGACCAATCATTGTCATTGGGGATCAACCCGTCCGGATAGTGGTCGGCAACCTGAATGTTCTCGGCTTTGACCGTACCTTCATTTACGATTTCGATGGTGAAGGTAACAGTGCTGCCGGGCGCAAACGGGCCTGGTGTTGCGTAGTTGTTTAATGTCTTGTGGAGGGCCAGGTCAAAATTGTCAATTTCGCCGCTGATCGTCAGCGTAGCATCATCTACATCATCTTCTCCGTTGTTGACGCCGTTTATCGGGGAAGAATCAGTATCCGCCATACCCAGCACATTCGAAGCAGATAAAATTTCGGCGTAGTTGGTAATGGCCCCTACCGGCGCGAAGGAAGCAATCGTGAAGGTAATCCTTCGCGTCACGGATTCACCGGGCGCAATTGACGCAATGGGCTGCATAAGCGTAGCCGTGCTGATAAGCGGTGCCCAGTCGTTGTCGGCCAGCTCCAGGTAATTCGGGATATAATCAATGATTTGCACACTGGAAGCTGCCAGGTTGCCTTCGTTGGTTACGGTTATATCAAAAGCGACCGTTTGCCCGGGGAAGAAAGGCCCGGGGTTGACTTCCTCATTCAGTTGCTTGGTGAGGGAGAGGTCAAACACCGGCAGTGGCTGCTGTACCGTGATGACTGCGGTATCATCGTCATCTTCGTTGGTGCTTCCATTACCGGGAGTGGAGTCCACGTCGGCCAGCACGTAACTGTCGTCGTAGCTGTAAATCTCTCCGTAGTTGGTAATGCTTACACCTCCAAAGCCAGGCTCGATGCGGAAGGTAATATGCACCGTTTCTGAGGTGCCTGCCATGACAACGGGGATGGGCGTCACCAGTTTTGCCCGGTTAGGGCTGATGAGCTCCCAGTTGCTGTCCTCCAGGACAAGGCCGTGCGGGATATTGTCGGTCAGGTTAACGTTGCTGGCTAGCGTCGACCCCTGATTGGTTACTGTAAATGCAAAGGTAACCAACCCTCCTGGTTCGTAGGGCCCATAGCTGGATACCGTTTTCTTCAACTTGAGGTCGAAGGAAGGCTCTACCATAATCAGCACCTCATCCTGGTCGTCTTCCTGCTCGTTGCCGTTATCCGGGGTGGAGTCCTGATCATCTGTCCAGGGATAATTGAAAAAGCTCTCTATCTCGGCGGAATTGACGATTGCGTCGCCTGTAAAAAACGGGCTGACTGTGAAAGTGATTTCCCGGCTCACCGAAGCGCCGGTTTCGATTTCCTCGATTTTATCCACCAGCGTAGCCACGCCATTGTCTTCGGTCCAGTCCGGGTCATTCAGGATCAGCCCGTCGGGGATGTAGTCATTGATTTGGACATCCTCCGCCAGCAAAATGCCTTCATTGTTTACCGTAATGGTGTAGGTGACGTTGTCGCCGGGCTCGAATGGCCCGCCGTTCCCCACTACTGATTTTTCGAGGCTGAGGTCGAAAATCAGGGCAGGGTTCACTGCAATCTCGGCCGTACTGAAGTCATCCTCCCCATCGTCGTTGCCGTTGATAAAATCAGGCTGGGAGTCTTGGTCTGCCAGCCCCATACCGTTATTGACCTGTGCAATTTCGGCCGCATTGACCAGGGTTTCTCCGTCAAAGCTGGCACTGATGCGGTAGGTCACGTTGAGGGTAATGGAATCGCCGGGCAGCAGCTCGGGGAGGGTAAACAGGTTAGCCGTAGTATGGTAGGGGCCACCGTCTTCCAGCTCTAGGCCATCCGGAGCGTAATCCACTACCCGCAGAAAACTGGTGGATAGCATACCTTCGTTGTATACTGTAATATTGTACTTCACCAACTGCCCGGGAATGAATGGTGGGGGCGTAAGTACCGTATCTAATTCTTTATTCAGGGCCAGGTCAAAGAACGCTTCCTGAAAGCCGGCATCCAAAGAAGCATTCATGCGCCCGGCTTCCCCTGTCGTGTAGGCGATGTAGGGCAATCCATCTGGAATGCTGCCCGGCATGTCCACTGACAGCGCCTGCGGGTCAGGGTCGGAGTCGTTCATATAGGGGAAGGTGCCCTGGCCGGCCAATTTGGAAGTAGCCTGATAGGCTTTTCCACCTGCTACGACGAAGCGTTCATCGGGGTTTTGGCTGTCGTCTCCAAAAACGATGTAGTAGGTCTGTTCGGGGAAAATTTGGGTTTCTTCTACCCAGTCTTCCCCCGGTGCGTTGTGCTTGGTGAACCGGTAACGCCCGGCCGTATTGGTGACCGTAGCCGCCAGCAAGGTACCCTCAGCGTCGTAAAGGCTCACCGGGAGCAGCGCAATAGGCGATTCGCAGGCTTCCTGTACGCCGTTGCCGTTTTCATCCTCCCAGACGTAATCACCCAGCTGTATAGGCGCCGGCCGGCAAATGCAAAAGTGAAAGTCGCTAATACCTATCCCCTGAACTGCGGGGTCGGCCGGGCTGTCGGGCCCAGCGTACAGGCGGACGACAACGGAATCGACTTTGCCCGGGAAGTGGACCGCCACATTCCCCCCTTGGTTGGCCGCATTGAGCCAGCCACCCTGTGCCTGGTAGGTATGGGCATCCATCAGCTGTATCTGATTGCTGTACATGCCATCAACCGCCGTGACATCATTGAGCGAGATCGGGACTTCTGCGCCCGCCAGGTACCCATGCACGGTCACCTTGTCCTGGAAGGCACCGGTTTGCTGGTCGATGCCTAAAATGGAAAAGTTCAGGTCATCCACAGGGATACCAAAGGTGAAGCTGCTCTGAATAAAATCCTGGCTCGAAGCTGCGTCCATTTCCAAAGGCCAAAAACCGCGCAGGCCGCCCAGTGGCGTGAGGTCGTTATCGACCTGAAAAGCAGCACCGGTGGCAACACCAGCCGGGTCTTCGCTGTGCACATTGACCATAGCTCCCGCTACGGCATGCGGCATGGGCGCAGAATCATTGTCTTCAAACGAAAGCCAATCCATAATATGCACGCACTGCGGCTCAATGGGTACGGGCTTCTCGCACCACAGAATATCACCCAGGCCGATCATCTGCAAGCCGGGGTCGTCTACTGCGGCCCCCATTGAGGTGTAGTTGATGGCGACCTGATCGACTGGTTCTGAAAAGTGGATGGTAACATTACCGTGTGTAGAGGCTTCACCTACTGTAGTCGTGCCTTCGAAGATGCCGTTGCCCAGCGTATTCACCTGCACGCCCACGTGGGTGGCGTCCATGTCCACCGGTACCGGCAGCCCGCCGAGAGCACCCTGTACTTCAACGCGGTCAATCGCATCGCCGGTGATATCAATATCCAGGATTTTGAACACCAGCCGGGTGACCGGGCGGTTTAGGGAAAAAACGACGCCGACATCTCTGGGGTCATCGGCATCCTGGCTGTTGGCATCCATCTCCAGGGCGTAGAATACCGGCTCGCCGCCGAGGGTCTCGTGGATGACCCGGTGGGTGTAATCCGTGCCGTCGTCTGTAGTGCGGGACCAGTAAATAATATCTTCGTCAATTTGCTCAGCGTAGGGCGGGAGGGGGAAAGGGTTAGCCCCGTTGGCATAGCTGGACCAGCTCAGGGCATTGAAATTTTCGACACAGTAGTTGCCGAAATTATCGGGGTTGGTGCAGTCTTCTTCGGTGACCTGAGCCGTAAACCCGGCTGTAATCGAGCAATCGCCGGGGGTGACAAACTGAACATCGCCGACGTTGTCGGGCCCTTTCATAGAAAAGGTCACGCCTTGCTGCTGCTGAGCCGTGAACTCAATGCGGTAATCATCGCCGTAGGCCAGGCCGTTGATTGACCATATCCCTTCGGCATTGGTATAGGCAAACCCGGCGAGGTCGTTGTTGCAGTCATAGGCTTCGACTTTGACGTTGGGCATGCCGGGCTCAGCCTCCTGCTCGCCATCGTAGTTGAGGTCGTTCCAAACCAGGCCGCCGATTTCATCATCTTCTCCGGTACAGGCCGGGGTACATGCGATGGCAGCAGTTTCTTCGATCAATTGGCAGGAAGTGCCTTCCACGGAGAGGGTGACGGGATAGCCAGCCCCCGGGCCTGGCAGGGAAAAGCCCCCAATACTGGCACTGCCCGCTGCCTCATCAATGGAGTAGGTATAGCTTTCGCCATTTACGTTGATGTCGATGGCATCCGCAGAAAGGCCGGACCAGGAGAAATCTACGGACACGTCAAAAGCACTTGCCCCGTCAATAAAGTCGCACTCCACATCGATATAGTCAATGGAGATGTCGCACTGAGGGTCCTGTGCCTGAAGCGGCGCAGCTGAAAACAGAAAACCGCCCAGAAAAGCAAGCAGGGCTTTAGCGGGCAAAAAGTTCAGTAATGGATTCACTACAAAAGCTTCGGAGTAGCTATGTCTCATGTGATTAAAATTTGTATGCTCGATTAATGAAGCTGGCTGAAGCGGTTGGGCTACACCCATTGTTTGATCACAGCGCCTGTACCATCCTCATCAAATTTTGCGCCAATTTTTTTTAGGACGCAGTTTTTTGAAGAAGAGTACACGGCAAAGACTGCTTTTTGAATCTACGGTTGAAAACCAGACCTGGAAACCAATTATGGAAACTTATAAACTATTCAGGCTTGTAAAGGGCGTTAGGTAGACGGGACGACCCGCCTGAGGTTAGTCAATTTGAATGTCCTGCGTGAAGCAGGGGGGTAATCTATCCGATTGTAGGTTCAGATACTGGCACAGGACTCACCAGTACGTTGTCACAAAAATAGGCAAATATTTAGAACCACACCAGCATTTATGGTCATAAATCCCGTATAAAGATGCTTGTTATGGCAAAAGCTGACATATTGTTTTTAATTGAATGTCAAAAAATTACCCAAAAAAATGCCGGGCAAACCCAAGCTCTATTGGGCTGCCCGGCGGTGGTGAAATTGTTCACCAAAAACCGTCTTTTTAACCGCCGCCTGGCGGAATTGGACCCGCTACACCCATTAGACCCGTTTAGTGCCTTTTTCGCTTCTTGTTCCTGGAATATTTAAGCCCAATCCGAACCGGGAGCCGGCAGCACACCACTACTATCCAGTGTTGCCGGTTAACCTGAAACCTTGTTTGTTTTTGGGAGTAATTTTTGCCCGCATCTTCTTCCGGAAGTTCTTTTTTGGAGCAAAAAAGAGGAAAGAATAGGCATGCCGCCCTTAATATGCAGAATAAATATACGTAATTTTTTTATTTGAAATCAACTTTTTTGTGCCTCCGCAGCGCGCTGCTCCTGCCACCATGAAAATTTGCCCCCAAAATCCCAGCATTTATTACAAGAATTCACTATCTTTAACGTTCTAAGAAAGCTGGAATTAGTCCCCCCTTTATCCCAGCTTAGCAAATTAACACGAAAACAACACTTACCTAAACTGTGCCCGTTCTGGCACAAATCCTTTCAATTGCTTTTGGACGGACGTCCACTTGGTTATTGACGATAAACATCCACTACCGTATCCACCAAGCCCAAAACCGTATTGCTCTCCTGGCGGCCTACCGTCAGGCTTGTAAACTGTTTTATTCAACCAACTTTTGGAACACCAACTATGAAAAAAGTACTTGTTGTGGATGACAAATCGTCGATCAGTGACCTTATCGTGCAGCTGCTGAAACCCTCCTACGAGGTGGAGCCTCGCTCAAATGGCATGGAAGCCATGGCTTACCTGCAGGATGGCTATCTTCCGGATTTGATCATTTCCGACCTGGAAATGCCCCAAATGACTGGCTTCGAACTGATACAGTCGGTGCGGGAAAGCGGCTTTTTCTCCGAGATCCCCATCATCATTCTCAGCAGCCGGGACAGCTCCGAGGACCGTATCAAATGCCTGAAGCTTGGCGCGGACGACTACATGATGAAACCTTTCAACCCCGAAGAACTGCTGATCCGCATCGAAAAAACCCTGAAATAGGCTGAAGCGGCCCCATTGATAAACATAAACATGACCATTATGCACTTACTTTACATCGGTGAAGACCTCGCCCTGATAGAATCCTTAAAACAGCAGGAAGCCGGCATCGAAGTCCATCAGGAAACCAACCCGCTCCGGGCTAGTGCGTGGCTACAGGCTGGCCGAGCTCTGGATGGAGTCATCAGCGAGTACCACCTGCCGGGGCGCACCGGCCCAGGCTACAGCAACTACTTCGTACAGGCGTTCGACCCCAAGCACAAGACGCCTTATATCGTAGTGGACGAAAAGCGGTCGGCCGAGCAACTCGAAAACGCAAAAGCGGCCAAAGTTGATGACTTTTATGCAAAGCCTATCGACCCGGAAAAGCTGCTAATGCGCATCCGCAGGCTGCACCAGATTAAAGCGGTCGCTGACGACATCCCGGCAAAGCCTGCCACAACGTTTGAGAAGTACCGGATCGGTTGGCTGAAACGCAGCTTTGATGTATTGGTAGCCCTGACCGCGCTGCTTATTGCTGCTCCTCTGCTACTGCTGACCATCGCCGCCATCCGGTTGGAATCCCGGGGCAAAGTCTACTACATCTCCAAACGCGTTGGCACTGGCTACCGCATTTTCGACTTCCTGAAGCTGCGGTCTATGTACCCCGATGCCGACAAGCGGTTGCGGGAATACCAACACCTTAACCAGTACCAGAACGAGCCCGCAGAGGCCGAAGCCGAGCAAATGTCAGTATCGGATATACAAACACCACAGTATGCCGCTATTGGCAGCATAAGCAGAAGCACCACGCTCTACGGGGACGACACCCAGGTAGACGAACAAGAGCACCTGGAGAACAAGAAAGTGGAACAAAACCGGGCCTTTATCAAGCTCGATAACGACCCGCGGATAACCAAGGTAGGCCACGTAATCCGAAAGCTTAGCATCGATGAACTGCCGCAACTGATCAACGTGCTGAAGGGGGATATGTCCATCGTAGGCAACCGCCCCCTGCCCCTCTATGAGGCCGAGCTGCTCACCACGGACGATTGGATCAAACGGTTCAACGCCCCTGCCGGCATCACCGGCCTTTGGCAGGTAGAAGCCCGCGGCCGCAGCTCCAAAATGTCGCCGGAAGAGCGGAAAGCGCTCGACAACAAATACGTCGAAATTGCCAACAGCAAGTATGCATTCTGGAAAGACCTTTGGATCATACTCCGGACCATACCGGCTGTCTTCCAAAAAGAAAATGTATGACCCGACCCATTCTATGGATTGCTTTGACGGCCTGTTTAGGGCTAGCCCTCGCTTCAACTGCACAAAACCAACAAGCTTTTTTAGAGCGTAGCCTCGCCAGCAATGATATTACCCAGCGGCTGCCGCCGTTAGACACTCTGCTCCGGGCAGCAGAACAATATGCCCCCTTGCTCAAAGAGCAGGAGGCCAATATCGCGATTGCCCAATTGATAGAGCAGGCCCAAAGGCGCGATTGGATGCGCTACCTGGGGGCTAATATTGGCTGGAGCTACGGCCAGTTTGACGCCCTGACGGTCAACCCGGATGCTGCCGTAGGCGTAGCAACGACCACCTCTTCCCAAAACCGGTATACTATCGGGGCCTATTTCAAAATGCCGCTTTTCGCCATCATCAACCGTGGCAATGCGATACAACAGTCCAAGATTGAGCGCGAGCAAGCGCGCCACCGCAAGCAATTTCAGGCCATCGAGCTGCGCAAACTCGTCATCTCCCAGTACCAGGCGCTGGTGCAAGCCCACCGGCTCCTGCTCATTGCCAGCAATAGCCTGCAAAACTTCAAACTTCAGGCTGAGCGGACGGAGCGGGAATTTGTAGACGGGCTTATCTCCGTTGCGGACTATACCCGCATGCAGGAAATGCTCATCCGGGCTACGGAGGCCTACGAGACGCGAAAAGTAGAATTTGTGACCGCCTACCTGCTGTTGGAGGAAACCACAGGCGTTAAATTAAACCTGTAAAGCCTTGAAGTTTAACCTGCTGTTTTTTGTACGGCTTTTTCTTCGGCACTTGCACCTGCTTATCCTGGTCCCGGTGCTACTGGCTGGCCTTGTCTTTTACCTCACCAAAGATGAAGCCAAGGTCTACTACTCCACGGTCAAAATCTATACCGGCATCGCATCCGGGACTTCTATTGAACTGGACAACTCGGGCTCCGACTGGCGGGCGGCCAATACAGCATTTGACAACCTGATCAACATCGTTAAGTCCCGGCGGACCCTCTCCGAAGTTGGGCTGCGCCTCTTCACTCAGCACATGACCCTGGCGGGACCGGACCCCATGATCATCAGCCCCAAAAAGTACAGGGCTCTGATGGCTATCGTGCCCCCGGATATCAAAAACCTGGCCCGGCCCGGGGACTATGCCGGCAACCTGGAGCGCTTTCGGGCTTACATGAATGAGGACACGGATAATTTTATCCACGAGCTCATCAACCTGCGGCACCCCGACTACAGTACCTATAAGATCGGTTCCCGCATATGGATCAAACGCCTTTCCAACAGTGACTTCATTGAGCTCGGTTATGAGTCCGAAGACCCCGGCATTTGCCAGAACACCCTGCGAATCCTCGTGGAGGTATTCACCATGTTCAATACCCAAATCAAGGTAAACAACTCCGACGAAGTCGTCAATTACTTCGAGGCCCAGCTGGAGGAAGCCGCCAGGGCCCTGCGCCTCGCTGAGGGCAATATGCAGTCCTTCAACCAGACCCATAACATCATTAACTACTACGAGCAAACCAAGCACATTGCTTCCCAAAGGGAACACACCGAACTCGAATATCAGAATGTCCTGACCAACTACCACGGGGCCAAAGCCATTCTCAAAAACCTGGAAAAACGCCTGGAGCTGAGGCAGCAGCAACGCCTTACCAGCCAGTCGGTCCTCCGCACCCGGGACGAGATCGCCGAGGCTAACTTCCAAATTGCCGTACTGGAAATCACCCCCCCGGAGGATTCGCTGCAGCGCGAACAAAATGCCCAGGAGATCTACGAGCTGCAACGCCGTGCGGACTCCCTGGAATACAAGTTAGGCCGCATCATTGACACCCTCTACCGGGCAGATATTGATCAGAATGGCCTGCCCTCCGCGTCGGTGCTTGACAATTGGCTGTCGACCGTCATGGAAGTAGAGCGCAAAGAGGCTCAGCTCAAGGTCTACGAAAAGAAGCGTGAAGAGTTTGAACAGCTGTACGCAACCTTCTCCCCCCTGGGCGCCGAGATGAAGCGCCTGGAGCGCAAGATCAATGTAGCTGAGCGGGAATACCTCAGTATCCTCCACAGCCTGGGGCTGGCCAAGCTCAAGCAGCAGAGCATCGAGATGAAATCAAACTACACCGTTGCCGAAGCCCCCTACTACCCCCTTATCCCTAAGCCCAGCAAACGCAGCCTCCTGATCGCAGCTGCCGGGGTGGCGGGGTTCATGATGACGGCCTTTAAGATACTGCTGCTGGAGTTCCTGGATACTAATATTAAAGATGCCCGCCGGGCAGAGAAAAAAATCGGGCTGCCCGTCACGGCCATCTACCCTAAGCTTCTGCGGAAAAGCCGGCGCATTGACTTGGATTACCTCGAGGACAGGGCAACCGATGCCATTCTGCTGAATGTCGCATTCGCCGACAGGGAAAGAGCAGGCAACCCTGGTACGCCTTCGGTCAACTTCTTCATCTCCACCCAAAAGGCTGATGGCAAAACCTTCATTGGCCACCGGCTGCTGAACCAGCTTAGCGAAATGGGGTACCGCGCCCTTTTTCTGCAGCCGGAACAGGCCGAGCCACTCCCGGAAGGCTGCAAATACGACCGCCGGAGCTTCCCCTACGACAGCAAACTGTATGCGAAAGCTCAACTCTCAGCGCTTAGCGAGGGCCTAAGCGCCGAGCAGCTGGGCGGGTATGACTTCATTTTCGTGGAGGCCCCTCCGATTATCTCCCGGGCATTCCCGGTGAAGCTCTTTCACGAAGCAGACCACATCTACCTCGTCGTGCGCGCCAACCGCCCCTGGAGCGATGCCGATAAAAACGCCCTGAAAACCTTCCGGGAAATTGCGCCCGAGCCCGAACCCAGCGTCATCCTAAACGGTGTAGAACTCCTGGAAATGGAATCAGTACTTGGCGACCTGCCCCGCCGGCGCACCTGGCTGCGGCGGTTTATTAAAAACCTGATCCGGTTGCGGTTCTTTTCAAAACGCAAATTATGAAGCTCCCTCCCGTCATCAAAAAGGTGCTATTCGAAAAGAATATGGCAGCCCTGATCAGCAACGTCTCCGTTGCCGCAGCGGGGCTGGTGAGTTTTATGCTTTTGGCGCGCCAACTGGACAAGGCGGCTTTTGGCGACTGGGTGCTCTACCTGGCGCTGGCCTCCTTCGTCGATTTGCTGCGGTTTGGGCTGACGAGGACTTCGGCGGTCCGCCTCCTTTCGGGCTCGGGGGCAGAGCGGCAGCGGGTGATTATGGCTACGAGCTACCAGGTGAACCTGTGGCTGCTGGCGGCTGTGGCTATCGTGTGCTGGCCGCTGGCAATGTGGATACAGCAATCGGGCACCGGTATTAGCCAGGGCTACGTGCTCTTTTTGCAGTGGTACCCGGTCTTGGCGCTCGTCAACATGAATTGGAATAATGCCACCTCCCTGTTTCAGGCAGAGCAGCAGTTCCGGCGCATGATGTACGTCCGCTTATCGGCTGCCGGCACCTTTGTCCTTTTCCTGATCGCCAATGGGATATGGATGAATTGGGGGCTGATGGAAATCCTCTACGCTCATTTGGGCTGCAATTTGCTGGCCAGCTTGTGGACGGGCTTTGCACGGTGGGATGGCCTGGCACAACTGCCCCGGGCTACCCGGGCCCTGCGCAAGGAGCTGATCGACTTCGGGAAATACTCCATGGGCACCCTCGTAGGGTCCAGCCTGCTCAAAAGCGCCGACACCTTCATCATTGGGCTCAGCCCTGTCCTGGGCTCTACAGCAGTAGCCCTCTACGCCATCCCGCTGAAGCTGACTGACCTGCTGGGCATCCCGCTGCGCAGCTTTGCCATGACCGCTTACCCCCGAATGTCAAAACAGCACCACGAAAATAATACTGAACAAGTGCGGCTCACCTTTTACAGCTACACCGGGGCGGTGACGCTGCTCTTTATACCGGTGGCGGCCCTTTGTTTTGTTTTAGCAGAACCCCTGGTGCTTTTCCTGGGTGGCACCAACTATGCCAACAACCTGCCGCAGCTCACCCTCATCTTCCGGATTTTCACCCTTTATACGCTACTGCTGCCTATCGATAAATTCTCGGGTGTTGCCCTGGACAGCATCAATCAACCTAAAGTCAATTTGCAGAAGGTCGTGGTCATGACTGTAGCCAATGTGGTGCTCGACCTGATCGGGGTCTTTGTGCTGGAATCACTGGAGGTAGTGGCTATTGGCACGATTGTATTCACGCTCATCGGCATCGGTATTGGAATGCGGGCGCTGAAGCGGGCTTTGCAGATACAGCCTCGCTACATCTGGACAGAAGGGCTGGCCTTTTTCAGGAACCTCAAAAGCTTTCTGGCCGTATGAGCAGCAGCAGCGAGGCCTATAAGAAAATAAGTGGGGCGGACTGGTTGCGCCGGCCGTTGCCCGTGCTTCTGCTGCTGGCCGTGCAGCTTGCGCTGGCTTATGGCATCGCTGCCAATGGCCTGACCGTAAGCTTCATCGGGATCGGCCTGCCAATCGTAGTTTCCTTTGTGCTAGCCGTCCTGCTATATCCGCAGATCGGATTTTACACCGTATTCATTCAGGCCTTTGTCATTCTTGGGTTGAGCCGCTATGTACCTGCCTCCTGGGGGCTCACTGTAGACGGCGTGCTTTTCCTGATGTACGGCGCTTTGTTTTTCAAATCGTTCAAGCAAGATATCCCCTGGGGCAAGGCCAAAAATGAATTGACGTTGCTCGCTGCTGTCTGGTACGGGTACATTCTATTCCAAATCGTCAACCCGGAAGCCGCCAGCCGGGAGGCCTGGTTTTACGCCATGCGGGGGCTGGGGCTCTACATGCTGCTCATCATCCCTCTGGTCTTCATCATCTTTAACCAGGAGCGCCATATGCGCATCTTTTTTATCATCTGGGGGGTGATGTCCTTATTGGGCACGCTCAAGGGCGCTCAGCAGCTCATCCTGGGCCCCGACCCCTGGGAACAAGCCTGGCTGGACCGGGGTGCGGCTGAGACCCACGTGCTGTTTGGCAAGTTACGGGTTTTCTCTTTCTACTCCGATGCGGGCCAGTTTGGTGCTTCACAAGCGCACACCGGCTTAGTTTTTGGCATACTGGCCCTGGCGCAGAAGCGCAATTTCTGGCTTCGGGTTTTCTTTGTCATCGTTTCTCTGGGCGGTTTTTACGGCATGTTCATTTCCGGCACCCGGGGGGCTATCGCTGTGCCCATCATTGGCGGGGCGCTCTACTTTGTGCTTCGGAAGAACGTCTACGTTATGGTGGCGGGGGCGATCTTTGGAGCTATTTTCCTTGGTTTTTTCAAGTACACCACCATCGGCAACAATATCGATCAGATCCGGCGGATGCGGACGGCTTTTGACCCCAACGACCCCTCCCTGCAAGTCCGCCTCGAAAACCAACGGAAATTCAAGGCCTACCTGGCCACCCGGCCTATAGGAGGGGGCGTGGGTTCTTCGGGCAATTGGGGGTTGCGTTTCAGCCCGAATACCTTTTTGGCACAAACGCCTACGGACAGCTGGTACGTCATGATCTGGGCGGAGCTCGGCATCGTCGGGTTGCTTTTACACCTGTTTATCCTTTTCTACATCCTGGGCAAGTCGTGTTACCTGATCATGTTCAAAATCAGGGATGATTGGATACGGGCTTGCTCCACAGCCCTGGCCTGCGGCATGCTCGGGATTATGGTCGCCGCTTATGGCAATGGCGTGCTGGGTCAGTTCCCGACGGGCATCCAAATCTACACCGGCATGGCGTTGATGTTCCTGGCGCCCAAAATGGACCGGGAAGCCCAGGCGGAAAAGGCATCCAAAATGACGACACCCTAAAGCTTAATGACATGTATGCACAACTCCTAAACACACTACCTATCCGATGGCCTGCCACTGCCGGGTGGTTGCCCAATACCTGCCCTGCCACCCCGCTTACAATCGGGGGCCGCATCAACGTTCCGCCTGCCTGCATTCCACCCCCATTTAAAACCGAATAACCATGCACTACTTGCTCTACTTTTCTACCGCTTTAGAATGGCTGCTTTTCATCTATTTCGGGCTGGCTGCAGGGTACGTTTTCCTGTTCGCGTGCGCCAGCCTGTTCCCCTATCGGCCCCGGCTTGCCAACCAACCGGCGCTGCGCAAAATCGCCGTGCTGATCCCGGGCTACAAAGAAGATGCCGTAATTGTTGAGGTCGCTAAGCATGCACTCCGGCAAGACTACCCGGCCGGGCAGTATGAGGTGGTCGTCATTGCCGACTCCTTCCTGCCCCAAACGCTGGCTGAGCTCCGGCAGCTGCCCATCCGCCTGGTGGAAGTGTCCTTCGAACGAAGCACCAAGTCCAAAGCCCTCAACCGGGCGATGGCGGAAATTGGGGACGATTTTGACATCGCGCTGGTATTGGATGCCGACAACCTCATGGCACCCGGTTTTCTGGCTAAGATCAACCAAGCTTTTGAGAACGGTTACTTCATCGTGCAGGCTCACCGAACCGCCAAAAACCTCAATACCCCCTTTGCTATCCTCGATGCGATCAGCGAAGAAGTCAACAACCAAATATTCCGTAAGGGGCACCGGGTGCTGGGTTTGTCCTCCGCCCTCATCGGTTCGGGCATGGCGTTCGGCTACGCCTTTTTCAAAGGGGCAATGGCGGAGGTAGATGCTGTGGGGGGCCTGGATAAAGAGCTAGAGCTAAAATTGCTGAAAGACCAGCGGACTATTGAGTACCTGCCCAACGCAATCGTGCTGGATGAAAAAGTGCAGCAATCGGAAGTTTTTACGGATCAGCGGCGGCGCTGGCTCGCTGCACAATTTATCTACTTCTGGCGCAACCTCCGGCCAGGTTTGGCGGGCTTGCTGCGCGGCAACCTCGATTTTGCGGATAAAGTCTACCAGATGATCTCCCCGCCCCGGGTGCTGATGCTGGGCTTCGTGACGCTGATCGGGGCAGCTTACGGATTACAGGGCTGGCTGTGGCCCGGGGCCTCCTGGCTTGCGCTTTCCTTCCGGGAATGGCGCTGGCCCTTGCTGATGACTTACCTGGGCATACTCCTCGCCGTACCCCGGAAGTTCTATAACCTTGACACCCTCAAGGCTTTATTCACCCTCCCGCGTGCATTCGTGCTGATGTTTTTGTTGCTCTTCAAGCTAAAGGGCGCTAACGAAAAGTTTATCCACACCCGGCACGGCACCGTGGAAGAAAAAAATTAGGCACATGAAAATCGGAATAGAAGGGCAGCGGTTATTCCGCCCCAAAAAGCACGGCATGGATATGGTCGCCCTGGAACTGATCAACAACCTCCAAGAGATCGACCAGGATAATGAGTATGTCATCTTTGTGAAGCCCGATGTGGATGACACCTGCATACGGGAAGCCCCCAATTTCAGGATAAAGGAGTTGAGCGTACCGGGCGGCTACCCCGCCTGGGAGCAATGGGCCCTGCCCCGCGCCGCCGCTGCTGCGGGTTGCGATGTACTGCACTGTACAAGTAATACCGCCCCCCTTCGTTGCCCGGTGCCCCTGATGATCACCCTGCACGACATCATCTACATGGAAAAGCTCAGCCTTTTCGAAAAGGGCAGCACCTGGTACCAGCGCCTGGGCAACGTTTACCGGCGGGCGGTGGTCCCTACGGTACTGCGGCGCAGCGATCGGGTCATCACGGTATCCAACTTTGAAAAGGACCGCATCAATGAGTTCTTTGGGCTCGAACCCGGAAAACTGACGGCGGTGTACAACGGTGTCAGCCCCCATTTTAAAAAGGTCACCGACGCTGACACCCTGCTCCGCGCCCGCCTGGCCTACCGGCTGCCCGAGCGGTTCTTCTTTTTCCTTGGCAATACCGCCCCCAAGAAGAACACGCCCGGCGTGCTGAAGGCGTTTGCTGATTTTAACGCCAGGCAGGAACAGCCCTACCATTTGGTGATGCTCGACTACGAAGAGGACAAGCTGCAGCAAATCCTGCGGGGCATCGGCCAACCTGAACTACGGGTTTACATCCATCTGGCCGGCTATGTGCCCAACGCTGAGCTGCCCGCCATTATCAGCCAAGCGGAGCTTTTCCTTTATCCTTCCCTGCGGGAAAGCTTCGGCATACCTATCCTCGAAGGCATGGCCTGTGGCGTGCCCGTGATTACCTCCAATACCTCCTCCATGCCCGAAGTTGCCGGAGGAGACGCCCTGTTGGTCGACCCCCACCGGCCCGACGAGATCACTGCCGCTATGGAGCGGCTGCTGAACGACCCCGCCCTTTACCGGTCCCTAAGCGAGCGGGGCCCCAGGCGGGCTGCCCAGTTTTCCTGGCGGGCGATGGCGGAGCAAGTCCTCGAGTTGTACCAGGGCATCCACCAAAAAACAGCTGCCGTATGACCCGCCGAGCCCCTATCGTTTGCCTATCCAACAATACCTGGGAAGGCCCCTACACCAAATCCACCGTGCAGCTCATGTCTTTGCTGGCACGGGAGCGGAAAGTGCTGTTTGTGGAGTACCCCTTCACTGTAAAAGACCTGATCACTACGCTGCTCGGGCAGCAAAGCGCACCGGTGGCCCGCATGCTGGGTTTAAAACCCCGCCTGCAACAACGCCTTACCGCTTACGAGTCCACGGTGCACCATTTGGTAGTGCCCCCTGTGCTGCCGGTCGACTTCATCCCCTCCGACCGGGTCTTTGAAGCCTTGTTCCGGCAAAATGCACACCGCTACCGGCGGAGCCTTCGCCGGGCCATGCAGCAATTGGGCATAGTGCACCCTATCGTGGTAACGGCTTACAACCCCTTTTACGGCCTGGCCATGATTGGGCAACTGGGCGAGCGGCTCAACGTATACTACTGCTACGATGGCATTGGCACCCGCCGCCACGGGCAACGCATTTTTGAACGCGACCGGCGGTTTTCGGAAGCCGTAGATGCCATTATTACCAGCTCCGATTTTATCCGGCAGGAGAAACTGCCCCGCAACCCGGCCACCTATACAGTCAAGAACGGCGTCGACTACGAGCTGTTCCGCCCCCACGCCAGGCAGGGTTTGCGCAGCCAAGGCGTGCGCCCGAAGGTAGGCTACCTGGGCAGCATGGACCACCGCTTTGACATCGACACGGTAGAATACGCCATCAGGGCGCTGCCCGGTTATGATTTTGAATTTGTGGGCCAGCTGCGCAATCCGGCCGTCCGGAGCCGCCTGGGCGGCTATCCGAATACCCGCTTCCGGCCGCCAGTGAGCCCCGGTGAAGTGCCGGCCCTGATGGCGGGCTGCGAGGTCGGCATCATTCCCTACCTGGTCAATGCTGTCAATCGAAGCATTTACCCCCTAAAGATCAATGAGTACCTGGCGGTGGGCGTCCCGGTGGTGATGACTGCCTTTGCCGACTTGCCAGAGTTTGCAGGCTACGCCCAGCCCACCGAGGGGCCTGCCGCTTTTGCCCAGGCTCTTAAAGAGGCGGTTGCCGCAGACAGCGTAGCGCGCATCCGGGCCCGCATCGACTTTGCCCGCCAAAACAGCTGGGCAGCTAAAGCAGAAACCTTCAGCCAATTGCTGGAGCAATTTTGCCAAAAACAATCCGCTACCCCCGTAAAATAAACGGCCATGAGCTACCTCTCCAAAATCAAATCCAACCCTAAAGCAAAAGCCTTTACCCTGTGGCTGATCACCCCCAACCGCAACCCGCGCCCGCGCTGGTGGGTACGCCATATCCTAAACCGATTTTACCACCAACGCGGCAAAGGCGCTACCATCCGCCGCCGCTCCCGCATCGACGTTTTTCCGTGGAACCGCTTCGAAATCGGAGACCTGACCACCATAGAAGACTTCACTACGGTTAACAATGGCTCCGGGGATGTCATCCTGGGCAACCGGGTGCGTGTGGGCATCGGAAGCGTGCTCATCGGCCCGGTGACTATGGGCGATGGCTCTGGGCTAGGGCAGCATGTGTTCATCTCCGGGTTCAACCATGGCTATGCAGATGGCTCGAAAAACTCCAGCGGGCAGCCCTTAGATATCAAACCCGTCATCATCGAGGAGGAAGCGCATATCGGGGCCAATTCCGTAGTGGTAGCGGGCGTCAGAATCGGCAAACGGGTCCAAGTAGGCGCCGGCAGCGTAGTGACCAAAGACATTCCCCCCTTTTCTGTCGCCGTGGGCAACCCCGCCCGCGTCATCAAACGCTATAATGCCAGAACCCGGCAGTGGGAAAGGGTCTGAGCAAAGTGCCGGAACAGCCTCTTACCTCTCCGGAAAGGGCGTATGCAAGGGCTTGGCGACGATGATAGGCTCCCCTTGGCTCTGGGCTTTGAGAACGACCCGGAAATTTTTCAGGGTCTGAGGTATTTCAATCCCCGCCCAGGGGCCTTCGCCCATCTTGGCAAACCGGTACGCTTGCGGCTCATCGCCTAGTCGAAGCAGGAACCACTCCATTCGGTTGTAGCGTGCCGTATCCGCAAGCGCCCACCGGTTGCCAGCCGCTTCAATGGCCGAGTATACGGCAACATCCCCCGGGTATAGCACTTCGGCCGGCCGCAAAATATCTAACGGCCCGGATGGCCTCGCAGCGCCCCCTTTAAGCCCCCCCGCTGCAAGTACGGGATTATGCCCATGCTGCTGCTCTACCCATTGCTGAATAGCCTGGTCCTTGATGAGCTGAAACCGGAACGTAGGCCAGTCTTGCAAGAACCAAACGGCAGCTGCGGAAACCACAGCAACCAGCAAAAAGGCAAATTGACGAAATAAAGCGTATATCCGGTGGTTGAAGAGCCAAACGGCCCGCCTCAACTGCCGCAAACGGTGGTCCAGCAACCGCAGGGTGCGCCGGCGCTCAATGATGCGGCGCCAGCTCTGCTGCCGGCTTGCCAGCACGGTAAAACTCAAGATGCTGACGTTGAGCAAGGCCAGGCTGCTCATCATAGCGTAGTAAATATTCGGATGGGCACGAAGCCCGTAGATGACCGCGGCAAGGGATAGGGCCATCGCCAGGAGGTTGGGGATATTGAGGGGCCAGTTATTGGCCTCCTGATTGTCCTTCGGCGTGGGGTCATAGGGTACTTTACGGCGCGAAACCGCAAACAGGAAGCCCAACAGGTGTATCCACCAGGTGCCGATGAGCAACAAGCCGCCCGCCAGGTGCAGGCCGCGCTCCCGCTCCTCCATGACCCAGTGCTGAGCGTATTGCCGCACCGCAAGGCCGGAAACAAACAGCGGCAGGGTGATCAGGATGAATTCAACCAAGTCCATGCGCATCGGCATCAAGCCCGTGAATAAAGCAATAATGGGGATGAGCAGGTTCAAAAGGTAGGCTACGCTCAGAAAATAAAAGCCCGGCAGAACACCATAGTATACCCGCTGCGGCCAGCTCAGCTTGCTAAAAATCCGCGGATAGGTCGTAAACAGGAGCTCAAAGACGCCCCGTGACCACTTCAGCTGCTGCTTGTAGTAGGCCGACAGGGTGGACGGCACCAAGCCCCGGGCCAGGATACGCGGCACATATACCGGTTTCCAACCCTTGGCATGCAGTTGCATGGCGGTGTGCATATCTTCCGCCAATCCGGCAGCATGCCCGCCGATTGAGTCTAGTGCTTTACGGCGAAAGGTACAATTGGCTCCAATGGCTTGCACCGTACCGTAGCTGTTCATGGTCATCATCATGGGGCCGTAAAACTGGAAGGTCTGTTGGGCAGCCCCCTTCGAAATCAGGGATTCATGGGTATTCTCGTAGGCCTGTACCGTTTGTACGAACCCGATCTGCTCATCGGCGAAGTGGGGCACTATGTGGTCGAGGAAGTCAGGCTGGGGCACGTGGTCGGGGTCCAGGATAAGGCAAATCTCGCCCTTGGCCTGGCGCAGGGCATTGTTGATATTGCCCGCCTTGGCGTCTACTTTTTTCTCCCGGGTGACGTGGTGGATGCCCATCCGTTCACAAAAGGCCCTCAGGCGTGGGTCATCGGCTTCATCACAGAGATAAGTCTCATGAGGATAGCGGATAGCCTTGATGGCAGTGAGGGTTTCCTCAATCATATCGTAGGGCTCTCCCGCTACAAAGGTGGTGAAGACATCCACGCTGAAAGCAGGTGGGTCCTTTGGGGCACGGGGCACGCTGATGCTGAAGTAATACATCCATTCGTGTAAAACCTTGAGGCTCAGCAGGGCCAGTGCAAACAGCAGGGCCCAGTACAAAGGAGGGTATCCAATATGAACCGGCTGCAAAAGCTGGTACCAAAGGAATACCATCCCCCCTACCCCAGTAAGGATAAGGCTGCGGATGATGTAAAGCTGAGATTTAGTGGGTGCTTGAACCATGGGATAAAGTGTTATTCAACAACGTAAATGGGCGCATTAACAGTAGCGGCAATGCTATTGGGGTACTGGAGCGTGGCAAACAGCCGGTAGGGGCCCTCCTTGCCGGGCGTTCGAAACTTAAGGCGCAGCGTATCCGCCTCAATCAGCAGGTGGCTGTATTCCACGACCGGCACCAGGGTATCCAGCTCCAGGCTGTACCAGTCCTCGCTGCGCAGCGACCACTGGGTTTGCAAGCCGGAGCCCGGGGGAGCGCTGAAGACCAGCTCGGCATGGTACACTTCCCGGGGGTTGAGCATGATATGATCTTGCCCTCCCATGCCTTCAATCAACATATAATCCACCCCGGGGGCAGGTAGGTGCTGCAGGGTGTCGGCACGGAGGCCAGCGTAAGCCGCGTAAAGATCGGTGGGCTGCCTGTTTTCTGTAAAGGCATTAAACCAGGTAGCGGTCAGCTCTTGCTTTTGACCCCAGTAGAACATACAGCTGCCCAAAAAACGGGGGTCATCGGTGGGCATTTCCCGCCGGAAGCGCTGAAGCAGTTCTTCCCGCTTTTTCCAACCGGCGTTTTCAAGCGGTGCCCCCCAGGCTGTCTTGGGCATTTCCCAATAGCCATTGATGCTCCACTCGCTGACGAAATAGGGGCCATCCCACATCCAGGCGAAATCAGCCATGTCCTTTTTCAGGTCTTTGAGCAAACCAAAGGTATTGATACCGAGTATATCGAGCCCGGGCACTTTCAACCGGATGTTAGTGAGGGTACGCCGTTGGAAGTTGGTGAGGGCAGTAGCGACGGGGTGCTGGCCATCTTCTCGCTTGATCATGTCCAGCAGGTCATTGTAGACGCTATAGAAGGGCGCATAGTTCGGCTTGTAGGGAAAGTCGAGCTCATTGCCCAGCATCCACATCAAAAGGGCGGGGTGGCCCTTGTGGCGGCGCACCAATGCCTGATAAGCCTCATAAGTAGCGCTCACCTGTTCGGGGTCCCGATAAAACTGAAGATAGCGGCTCTTGGGCAGTGGCAAGTCGGCGATAACGGCGATGCCGTAGTGATGCGCGGAGTCGAGCACCTGCCCCAAGCCTAGGGTATCATACACCCGCAGACAATTACCGCCTGCCTCCGCCAACTCCCGCAGGTAGCGGGGTTGCCCGGAAGCGCCGTGAATGCGAAAGGGTTTTCCTGCCCTCAGCAGGGTATACCCTTCGCCATTCTGATTAACCTGAACGAGCTGGTCAAGGTGTTTTGGAGGAGGAGAGCCCACGAACTGTAAGTCACAGGAGACGAGCCCAAAGAGCAGGAGCAAAAGCAAAGGTGCATTTTTGGCTTTCAAGGTGCGTATTTGTTTTATTCTGTGCATATTCTAAACAGCCGTTCCGCCGGGCGAAGCAACTTTGACCTGTTCTCAGCCCTTTGCTGCGGAACTGACATCCGGCTTCTGAAGCGAATTCCGGTGCCACGCTGATTTTGCCGCGCTTTAAAGGGGGATGCAAGCTGCAGCAAGCCTTGCAAATATACAAAATCCCCCTGCCCTAGTCAATTGGGATAATGTATTACTAAAAACATTGATTTATATAAGGTAATTCCGTATTTTTGGAATCGAAAGCCCCAGTCGATTTATTGAACAAATATGCCATGACACTCCTTGAATTCCTATTCTGGTTATTCCTCTTTATTATTTTCTACACCTATATCGGTTACGGTATTCTGCTTTTCCTGCTGACCCGGCTGCGTCGGCTGCTGGGGCTGAAGCGCACCTTCAGTGGCCAGGCAGGATACGAACCGGAGGTCACCCTGTTTGTAGCCGCCTACAATGAGAAAGAATACGTCGAAGCTAAGGTTCGGAATGCAAAGTCCCTGCGGTATCCGCCCGGTAAGGTGCACCACCTTTGGGTGACCGATGGCTCCGATGACGGCACCCCGGAACTATTGCGGCAATACCCGGAGTTGGAAGTCTACCACCACCCCGCTCGGAATGGGAAAATCGCGGCGATGAACCGCGGAATGCAATTTGTAAAAACGCCCATCGTCATCTTTTCGGATGCCAATACCGACCTGGGGGAAGACTCCATTCAGGAAATTGTGCGCTTATTCCGTGACCCAAAGGTAGGCTGCGTCTCCGGCGAGAAACGCATCCGCTCCAGGGAAGCTGATGCAGCGGCCGGGGCTGGGGAAGGGCTGTACTGGAAGTACGAATCTACCCTCAAAAAATGGGATGCGGAGCTGTATTCCGTTGTGGGGGCTGCCGGGGAATTGTTCGCCATACGCACGGCGCTTTGGCAGGAAGTGGAAAAAGACACCCTTCTGGATGACTTCATCATTTCCCTCCGGGTAGCTATGCAAGGGTACACCATTCAGTACAACCCCAATGCCTACGCCATTGAGACCGCTTCGGCCAATGTCAAAGAAGAGCTCAAAAGGAAAGTGCGCATCGCAGCGGGCGGCATTCAGTCGGTGGTGCGCCTGTGGCCCCTGCTAAATATATTCAAATATGGCGTATTATCCTTTCAGTACCTGTCGCACCGGGTCCTGCGGTGGACGTTAACCCCTCTGCTGCTGCTGCTTATCCTCCCCCTTAACCTGGCGCTGGCACTGCCGCAAGGTTTGTTCTCCTTCGGGCTTTACAGCCTGCTGTTTTGGGGCCAGGTGCTGTTCTACGCCGCAGCCCTGCTGGGCTGGCTGCTCGAACAGCGGCAGCTCAAGGTGAAAGCCCTTTTCGTCCCTTACTACTTTTTCATTATGAACCTGTCGGTTTTTCTGGGGCTTGGCCGCTACCTCAAGGGGCAGCAATCCGTAAACTGGGAGCGCGCGGTGCGTGGATGAGGCCCCTCCTGCCAACACTTTGTACAACCTAAGCGCTGCCCTTACAGACAGCGGCATTTTCGGCAATTAAATTCAAAACGCACGTGGGTGAGCAGCCCAACCTATGGCCGTTGCAGTACAAGCCAAGCGGTCGCCAGCCCGCCCAGGCTTACAAACTAAACGACTAATGCTCGACCGAAGAAATATTCTTTGCATTTCCAACCCCAGTTGGGAAGGCGAATTCGCTACTACCATCGTAGAGCTGATGGCAGTGGCCGCCGAACGGCACAACGTGCTGTACGTCGACTACCAATTTACGGTCAAAGACCTGCTCTTTACCCTTGCGGGAAAGGCAAAAGCCCCCTGGAAGCGGATGCTGGGCCTGAAACCAAGGCTAAGGGAGATCAAACTGTCCGGCCCCCACGCTGTGCAGGTCCTTACCCCACCCACTATTATGTCCGTTAATTTTTTGAAGGAAGGCGGGCTTTACCGCCGCCTGCTGAAGTCCAACTCAGAGACCGTAGCCCGGTCCATCGATCAAGCGCTGGAAAAACTGGGCATGACGGAAGACCTAATCGTTATCAATGCCTTCAGCCCGGCAATGGGCCTGTACAATGTCGGGCGGTTCAGAGAAAACATCCACCTTTACCACTGTTACGACGAGATTGGGGCAGCCGAATGGTTTGGCGCGCAGGGCGCAGCCCTGGAGCTGGAGTACATGCCCAAAGTAGATGGCATCATCTGTACAAGCCGGGGGCTGTACCATAGCAAGCGGGCTTACAATAAAAATACCTTCCTGGTGCAGAACGGTGTCAACTTTGAACGCTTCAATCAGGGTTTTAATGACAACCTGAAAGTGGAAAAGAAGATCGTCGGCTACGTCGGGACGATTGATGACCGCCTCGACTACGCCCTTTTGGAAAAGCTATTCAAAGACCACCCGGATTTTGCCTTCCACTTCGTAGGGCGCTGCACCTATGGAGCAGGGAAGCGTATCCTCAGCCGGTTTCCCAATGTCGAGCTGCTGGGCGCAATGCACGTCAGTGCTTTACCGGAAGTGCTCGCTACCTTCCACGCCGGCCTGATCCCATTTGTCGAAAACGATTTTACCCGCGGCATTTACCCCCTGAAGATTAACGAATACCTCGCCGCTGGCCTGCCGGTCATTTTAACGAGATTCAGCGACTTATCTGAATTTGAAGACACCGCCTCCATTTGCGATGGGGCCGAAGCTTTTTCCCGGGCGCTTAGGCAGGAAATAGAAGAAGACAGCCTGTCACGTCGGCAGGCCCGGGCCGAAATTGCCCGGCGCAATTCCTGGCCCGGCCGCTGGCAGGAGATCGAAAAAATCATTGCCGGCATCGAACGAGAGGCACCTTCACAGGTAGAAAGCCTTAAAACATCTACTCAATGAGGGGCTGTCACAGCCCACCTCCCTACCAAAATTATTTTGAAGTCAAATCAAAGCCCATGAAAAGCAACTTACCCACTTTCCTGATTATAGGCGCCGGCAAATCCGGCACAACCGCCCTGCATAACTACTGCGATCAGCACCCCGAAGTCTTCATGACCCGGATCAAAGAAACCAACTTCTTCGAGCTTGAAGGGCAGAGGGTCCACTACACCAGAGCAGAAGACCCCCTGCAATTCCACCACTACCCGCAGTCGATTAACAATATGGAGGATTACCAGGCGCTTTACCTCGAAGCCCAGGGCCACGAGAAAGCGCTGGGCGAGACGTCCCCCATGTACCTCTATGGGGAAAAAGCCCCCATCAATATTAAAGCGTATGTGCCGGATGTAAAGCTTATCGCTATTCTCAGGCAACCTACAGACCGGCTGTACTCCCGTTTTCTTCACCTGTGCCGGGATGGCGACCAACCCACTGATGACTTCCTGGATGCCCTCGATAAGGACTCCATCTGGTGGCAACGCAACGATTTGGTGCGGGAGGGCTTCTACTATACCCACCTGAAGCGCTACTTTGACCTGTTCGACCGCAGCCAGCTTAAGGTTTTCCTCTACGAGGACTTGCGGAATAATGCGGATCAGCTGATGAAGGAACTGTTTGCTTATATAGGTGTCGACCCCAACTTTCGCCCAAGTCTGGAAACCGAGTACAATGTCTCGGGTATTCCGAAAAACCGGATGGTCGACCAACTCATTGGCTCCAACTCCATAATTGTACGGACTGCAAAAGCGATCGCCCCCACGGTCGTAGAACGGTTGAAAAGCTCGCCGGCCGCTCAGAAAAAGCTGACAGATTTGCGGAAGAAAAACCTGGACCGCAGCCCCCTTTCCGCCGAAGTCCGGGCCCGCTTCCTGGACGAAGTATACGGGCAGGAGATCGAAAAACTAGCCCAACTGCTGGGCCGGGATTTATCGCATTGGATGCGGTAGCCAGCGGGCAGCTCCCTCCATTTTATGTATCCGGGGCGAGGGCTGGGTTCAACCGCCGCCTGCCTAAAGCCCCAACCCAAGCATAACAAACATGATGGTTATACAAATTCTGTTAGGCACCCTTTTCCTTTACCTGGCTCTAAATGCCGGGTACGTGCTCTTTTTTTCGGTGGCTGGCCTGTTGGCAAAACAGCCGCCCCCGCGAACCCCTGCCAGTGAACATAAGCGCTTTGTCATTTTGATGCCTTGTTACAAAGGCGATGAGGTCATCAAGCAAACGGCCCGGGCAGCATTGGAGGCCCAGTACCCCAAAAGCTTATTCCGGGTAGTGGTCATCGCTGATCAGCTACAGCCCCAGACGGTGGCAGAGCTCCGGGGCCTGGACCTCGACGTGGTTGAAGTGCAGTTCGAAAACAGCACAAAGGCAAAGTCCCTGAAAACAGCTGTACAGCAAATTGAGCAATCCTATGACTACGCTCTGATCCTGGATATCGACAACGTCATGGAGCCAGCCTTTCTCGAGAAGATGAACCACCATTTGCAGGACGGCAAGAAGTTCCTGCAGGGCCACCGGGTAGCCAAAAACACCAATACGCCCTTTGCTATTCTGGATGCGGTTTCCGAGGAGGTGAATAACCACATCTTCCGGAGCGGGCACCGGGCCGTAGGCTTGAGTGCTGCATTTATCGGCAGCGGCAAGGCCATGCAGTTCGACTTTTTCAAACGCTTCATACAGGATATCCACTCGGTTGGGGAAGACAAAGAGATGGAGCTGAAGCTGCTGAGCCAGGGGGAAGTGATCCACTATGCGCCGGATGCCCTGATCTACGATGAGAAGATACAGGAAGGCAGCAATTTTCAAAATCAGCGCAAGCGCTGGCTGGGCGCCCAGTTTCTGTTCCTCAGCGCCCATTTCCGGCCGGCGCTGCTGGCTTTGCTCACCAAGGGGAACGTCGATTACTTTGACAAGATGCTGCAAATGATGTTGCTCCCCCGCCTGCTGCTGCTGGGCTCCCTGTTCCTGCTGAGCGGGCTGGCGTATGCTTTCCCTGGCCTGATTTACCCTGGTTTCCTGGCCTGGGGCCTGCTCCTGGCCGCTTCGGCCATAGCGATCTGGATTGCCGTGCCCCGGTCTTTTTACCGCTGGAAAACGGTGGGGGCTATCTTCTACCTCCCCAAAGCCTTTGTGCTGATGTTTACGGCCTTATTCAAGCTCAAGGGGGCCAGCAAAAAGTTTATCCATACCGAACACCACACCGTTGAGAAATGAATACACCATCCTTAGTTTCTATTATAGCCGTCAATTACAATAGCGATGAAGTCACCGCAGCTATGATAAGGTCCCTGCGTAAGGCAACCTACCCGAATTTCGAAATTATTATCGTCGATAATGCCTCCGAAAGGGACCCAGCTTACCTGAAGGAGCGGTTCCCCGAGATCCGGTACATCCGGTCTGAGCAAAACCTTGGTTTCGCCGGTGGCAACAACCTGGGGATACAACAAGCCCGGGGCAAGTACTTCCTGCTGCTCAATAACGATACCGAGGTGGACCCCGGGTTCCTGGAGCCCCTGGTTGACGTAATGGAGTCAGACCCGGCGGTGGGCTGCGTAAGCGCCAAGCTACTTTACTACGATCAGCCGGGCATCATCCAATACGCTGGCAACCGTGGCCTGAACCCCTATACCGGCCAAGCCTTCGGGCGGGGCAGTTTGGAAAAAGACCAGGGCCAGTACGATGATATCTGGCCGATCAAGATCGCCCACGGGGCCGCCATGATGTTTTCCCGGGAAGTATTGAATAAAGTGGGCCCCATGGCAGATTTGTACTTCCTCTACTACGAAGAAGTCGACTATTGCAAGCGGATTGAAGAAGCAGGTTATAAATTATTCTACGTCGGCACCTCCACGGTCTACCACAAAGAATCCATCAGCACCGGGAAAAACAGCCCTTTAAAAGAGTACTACATGACCCGCAACCGGATGCTGTACATCCGCCGGAACCTCAGAGGGCTTCAGGGTATAGCCAGCCGCCTGTTCTTCCTACTGCTGGCGGTGCCAAAGGGGCTGCTGTCGCACCTCGCCCATGCCGATTTCCAGCGGCTCAAAGCCTTTTGGCGTGGCTTTTTCTGGCATGTGAAGCACCCGTTTTCCACTTAATCAGGCCCTGCCGCCCTATCCTAATCCATCCCTGCGCACCCCCAGGCTGTCATTTATTTACGAAATCATTCGTAAAAACTTGACATTACGAAACCTTTCGTATACATTTGCCTACGAAACCATTCGTAAATAAAGCGCGATTATGCCCAACCCAAGAAAAGACCGGCCTACAGAATCTGAGCTGGAAATCCTGCAAGTGCTCTGGGAGCACGGCCCTTCCACCGTCCGCTTCGTCAATGAACAGCTCAACAAGCGGCGAGAAGTAGGCTACACCACTACTTTGAAGCTGATGCAAATCATGGCAGATAAAGGGTTGGCCAGCCGTGATACCACTCAGCGGACCCATATTTACCAGGCGGCCGTTACGGAGGCTGAAACGCAACGCGATTTACTGGACCAGTTTGTCGATTCCACCTTTCGGGGCTCGGCGGCCAAACTGGTTATGCAGGCCCTGGGCCACCACAAAGCTTCCAAAGCGGAGTTGGATGAGATCAAAGCTCTGATCGAAGCCATGGAATCCAAAAACCAATAAGTAATCACCCGACTATGCTTATTTCAAATTTGTTTTGCTCTGCCCCCTGGGCTCAGGCTTTTGGCTGGGCGGTCATCCACTCCCTTTGGCAAGGCATGGTGTTGGCGTTGCTGTTAGCCGGTGCTATGCCGCTATTGCAGCACCGGTCTGCTCAGTTGCGCTACCGGCTGTCTGTCACGGCCCTTTTCACCCTGCTCTTCATTTCGGCGGGCACCTTTGCCTACTACTACGAAGGCGGGGCAGTATCCGCCAGCGAGCCGTCCGAGGCTGCACCCATATTTCAAATCGAAGCTGCGGATGAAGGCCTGGCCGGCCTACCTGCCGCTACAGCGAGTTGGGTGGCCCGATTGCAGGCCTACTTCGAGCAGCACCTACCGCTGATTGTTACCCTTTGGATGCTGGGGGCTGCTTTTTTCCTGCTACGCATGCTGGCCGGCTTAGCTTAGGGACGCGAAAAAAATAAAACCGTATTTTCTATCTTGTGGCAAAACGCCAA